>NZ_LFZP01000066.1:0-48683 GCF_002925705.1 Burkholderia anthinoferrum | reverse complement strand
CGCTCACTCAAAGCTGACAGGAATATGAATCACTTCATAAACCTGACTTACTTTAGTGTGAGACTCTTGATACTTTCGCTATCTGATCCGAGGATCAGCTCGCTTTCATCAAGCGCCCACACTTATCGGCTGTTAATTTTTAAAGAGCACGTCTGCGAGAAACTTCGTGTTTCCCAGCAGCGCTGCGTTTTCAGCAGCAGAGAAGCGAGATTATGAACCGTGTTTCGCAGCTCGTCAACAACTTTCTGAACGACTTCGCTGCGACTGCGGGGCTCAACTTCCTGCGCCGCCGCGGCTCGTTACCACCGAACCCCAACAGCACCGCTTCCCTTCCTCCCGCGCCGCGTTTCCGTTAGCGCGAAAGAGGCGTGATTCTAAGCAGCTCGCGGCATTCGCGCAAGGGATTTCGCAAAAAATTTAAGGGGCCGCACGCTGCCGCGTGCGGCCCCTTAAATATGGAGGCAACCGGCCCCGTCAGAAGGCCGCGCGCATCTGGCGTGCGACGATCTCCATATAGTGATCGAGATCCGGCGTCATCTTGCCTTGCTTCTTCGCCGTATCGTCCCAGCGGCGCAGGCGCAGCGCGTCCTCCGCGTACGGGCGCTGCAGAAACGCCGCCGCCTCGTCGTCGCTGAAAATGCCGCCCTGCAACGCCAGGCTGCGCACCGAGTCCGGCGACAGGCTCTCGAAGTAGCCGGCGTCCGTGCGGCACAGGCAGCGCTTCGCGTCGACGTGCAGCCGGATCGGTTCCAGCACCGCGTCGGAAAACAGCGGCCGCAGGAACGGCAGCACGTAATACTGGTGCAGATCGTCTATCCCGCGCGCGCTCGGCGTCTCGCCCTGGCGATTCAGCAGATGGCCGAGATCGTGCAGGAACGCCGCCGCGACCAGCGCTTCATCGGCCCCGGACTCCTCCGCGAGCAATCCGCTCTGCAATGCATGTTCGAGCTGCGTGACCGGTTCGCCGCTATAGGCCACATGGCCATGCTCGCGATACAGCGCGTGAATCTCGTCCATCGTCAGCGCCATTCGTTTACTCCCAAGGCAGCGAGAACGTCTTCAGGTTCGTGAAGCTCTTCATCGCCTCCTGGACGCCCTCCTTGTACCCGAGCCCCGAATCCTTGATCCCGCCAAACGGCGACAGTTCGATCCGGTATCCCGGCACTTCCCACACGTTCACCGTGCCGACTTTCAGCTCGTTCACTAACCGCACGACGGCCGCCGTGCTGTCCGTACAGACGCCCGACGACAGCCCGAACGCCGTGCCGTTGCTGATCCGGATCGCGTCGTCGATCGTGTCGAACGCGATGACGGGCGACACGGGCCCGAACGTCTCCTCGCGCACGATCGTCATCGACGGATCGACGTTGTCGAGCACGGTCGGCGCGTACAGCGCGCCGCGCCGCACGTTGCCCGTCAGCAGGCGCGCACCCTGCGCCACCGCCTCGTTGACGCGCGCCTCGAACAGCCGCGCCGCCGCTTCGTCGATCACGGTGCCCATTTCGTTCGCGGGATCGAACGGATCGCCGTGTTTCCATGCACGTGTCTTCTCGACGAGCAATTCGGTGAACGCTGGCGCGATCGAGCGCTGCACCAGTATCCGCTTGACGGCCGTACATCGCTGGCCCGAATTCCGGTACGACCCGCACACCGCAAGCGACGCCGCGCGGTCGAGATCGGCATCGGCGAGGACGATCAGCGGATCGTTGCCGCCCAGCTCCAGCACGATGCGCCGGTAGCCGGCCCGCGCGGCAATCGCCTTGCCGATCGCGACGCCGCCCGTGAACGTGATCAGCGACGCACGCGGATGCGTGACGAGCTCGTCCGCGATTTCGGCCGGGTTGCCGGTCAGCACCTGCAGCATCGGCTCCGGCAGCCCGGCTTCGTACAGCAGATCGGCCAGATAGAACGCCGACAGCGGCACCTTCTCCGACGGCTTCACGATCACGCGGTTGTTGGTCGCGATCGCCGGCGCGATCTTGTGCGCGACCTGGTTCATCGGATGATTGAACGGCGTGATCGCGACGATCACGCCGTCGAGCGGCTGGCGCTGCGAGAACACGCGCCGCGCCTTGCCGTGGGGCGTCAGGTCGCACGAAAAACTCTGCGCGTCGTCGCGCAGCGCCTCGACCGCGGCGAACTTCAGCACGTCGGCGACACGGCCGATCTCGTAGCGAGAATCCTGTTTCGACAATCCCGACTCGAGCGTGATCAGGTCGGACGCTTCGTCCGCACGTTCGCGCAGCAGCGCGGCCGCGCGCTCGAGGATCTGCGAACGTTCGTAACGCGTCAGCGCCGGCCGGTACGCCATCGCGTAATCGAACGCGGCGCGCACGTCGTCGACGCTCGCCAGCGGCGCCGTACCGACACGCGTGCCGGTGTACGGATCGGTGACGTCGAACACACGGGCGCGCGGCGCGCGCGTGCCGCACCACCGCAGCGCCTCGGCGCGGAACGCAGGGTGGTCTTGCCGGGGATGAGCCATCATGTCGCGATCCGGTTCAACACGAAATCGAACACGTCGAAGTTGCGCGGGCGGCGGGCAGGGTCGTCCCGCTCGATGCGGCGATTGAACAGCAGCGGCACCTCCTGCTCGGACACGCCGCCATGCGAACGCAACGGCACCGTGAGGCCCGACAGATCGTGTTCGCGCTCGCGCGTGCCGAGCGTCATGTCGCGACGGCCGATCACGACGAGATCGCCGATCCGGTCGGCCGGCAGTTCGAAACGTGCCGCGGCTTCCGCGTTGTCGAGCACGAGCTCGACGCCGTCGAGGCCGCCGACACGCCACATCGCCTCGGCCCGGTCGACGCCCGGCGCCAGGTAGATCGTCGCAAACGAACCGAGCGCGCCGTGATGGACGACGTACGGATCGGTAATCGGCAGGATCACGCGCGCAGCCTGCGTGCCGTACCAGCCGTCGAAAGCGTCCTGCAGATAGATCACGTTCGGCCGCCCCGTCGCCGGATCGTGCTTCGCGTTCATCCCGTGGTCGGCCGTGAGCCCGATCGCCCAGCCGAGCGCGTCGAGCTGCGCGAGATAGCCGTCCATCATCGCGTAGAACGCGTTCGCCCCGGCACTGCCCGGCTCGCATTTGTGCTGCACGTAGTCGGTGGTGGACAGGTACATCAGGTCGACCTGGCGCGTCTGCGCGAGCCGCACGCCGGCCGCGAACACGAATTCGGACAACGCCGCGCTGTATACATCCGGCGACGGCAGGCCGACCCAGTCGAGCACGTCGACGATCCCGTTTTCCGCGAGATTGGCCTGCGCGGCCTTCTCGGCCGAAAAGCAGACGCCGTTCAGTTGCCAGCCGAGCAGCCGGCGCAGCTTGTCCTTCGCGGTCACGACGGCCACCCGCGCGCCGGCGTCGGACGCCGCCGCGAGCAGCGTGCCGGCGCGCAGGTAGGCCGGGTCGTTCATCATGACTTCGGCGCCGCGCCCGCCGTCGGCGGCAGGATCCCAGAAATAGTTGCCGCAGATGCCGTGGACCGACGGCGGCACGCCGCAGACGATCGACAGGTTGTTCGGGTTGGTGAAGGTCGGCACGACGCAATCGGCGCGCCACGCGGTGCCTTCCGCGATCATCCGGGCGATGAACGGCGCGACGCCCGCTTCCACCGCGCGTTCGAGATAGTCGTATTCGCAGCCGTCGACACAGACGACGACGGTCGGCTCGACCGGCAGCCGGTAGCGTCGGCCGTTGACGTCGATCGAGCGTCCCGCGAGATTCGCCGATCCGTTGCCGGCGGCCCGTTGCTCGCCGGGGCGCCGCAACGCGAAAGCGGCGTTCACGATGCCGCCCGCTTGCCGCGCGGCACGCGCGCGGCGATCAGCAGCAGCGCCGCGAGCGACGCGCCGAGCATCAGCAGCGACAGCGCGGACGCAGGCAGGTAATAGCCGCGCTCCACCTGGCCGATCACGACGATCGGCACGGTCGCGAAGCCGGGCGGATACACGGTCAGCGTCGCGCCGAGCTCGCCGAGCGACAGCGCAAAGCCGAGCGCGAGGCTCGCGCGCAGCGCCGGCACGAGTTGCGGCAGCAGCACGCGGCGCAGCACCATCGCGGGCGGCGCACCGAGGCTCGCCGCGGCTTCGCGCAGCACGGTCAGCTCCGGACGCAGCGCGGCGGCCGCGCAGCGATAGCAGAACGGCAGAATCAGCGCGAGCTGCACCAGCACGACGATCGCCGCCGAACTCGACAGGTCGAGCGGCTTCTGGTGATACGCGATCAGCACCGCGAGCCCGAGCACGACGCTCGGCACGCCGTTCGGCACCATCACGAGTGCGTCGACGACCGCGCCGAGGCCGCGCCGGTCGCGCCCTTCGAGCGCGAGCGCCAGCCACAACCCGAGGACCGTGCCAAGCGCCGAGACGCCGAAGCCGATTTCGAGGCTCGTCAGCAGCGCGTCGTATTCCTGCGACCCGAGCCGCTCGAACCAGCGCAGGCTGTAGCCGGCCGGCAGGATCGTGCCCGACCACTGCGTCGACACGCTCGACAGCGCGACGACGATCACCGGCAGCACGAACAGCCAGAAGCACGCGAACGCGGCCAGCGCGAGCGCGGCGCGCGACGCATGCTCGAGCAGCGCGTCGGTCCAGCCGATCCGGTGACGCGGCACGGCCTGCCCGATACGAAATTCAGCGGACATCGTTCCCTCCCGTCGCACGCCGGTTCACCCGGCGATAAACCGCATACAGCGCCAGCGACAGCGACAACATCACGACCGCGCCGGCCGACGCGGTCGGCAGGTCGAGATCGACGGTCGCGCTGCTGTAGATCGCGACCGGCAGCGTGACGAGCCGCGCGCTGCCGAGCACGAGCAGGATGCCGAACTCGTTCAGCGTCAGCAGGAAGCACAGCACGGTGCCGGCGGCGATGCCCGGCCACGCGATCGGCAGCACGACGCGGCGCGCGAGCATCCAGCCGGGCGCGCCGAGGCTGCGCGCGGCTTCGATCAGCCGCAGGTCGAGCGTCGCGAACGACGCGAGCGTCGGCCGCACGACGAACGGCGTGTAGAACACGGTCTGCGCGAGGATCACGCCGCCTATGCCGAACAGGAAGTCCAGCGGCGGATTCTCGAGATGGAACAGGTGCTGCAGCGCGATGCCGATCGAGCCTTGCGAGCCGTACAGGAAGATCAGCGTGAACGCGACGAGAAACGACGGAAACGCGACGTACAGCTCAAGGAAGCGCGTGACGAGCGACGCGCCCGGGAACGGCCTGAAGAACAGCAGCGCGGCCAGCAGCACGCCAAGCACCGACGCGGTGCCGGCGCTTGCAAACAGCACGCCCAGCGTCGTCAGCAGCACGTTGCGCGTGTCGGGATTGCCGAAGAAGGTCCGGTACGCGGCAAGACTCAGCCCGTGGTCGCCCGACACGCTCAGCAGCACGAGCCGCACCAGCGGATAGACGACGAGCGGGCCCAGCACGACGATCGCCAGCACAGCCAGGTGCAGGTCGCCGATGCGCCTGCGGCGCCGCGCGGCGGCGGCGTGTGCGGCGGCCGACGCGAGCACGTGCGGCGGCAGGCCGGCTTCAGGGCTCGATAAGGACGACATCGTCTGCCTCGCAATGCAGGGAAACGCGCGCACCGCGCTCGGGGGCCGCACCGCGGCCGCGTTGCATCGTCACGCGCACGGGCTCGTCGGGCGCCGCGTCGATCACGACCGCGATCGACAGGTCCGCGCCCTGCCATTCGACCGACGACACCGTGCCATGCAGGCCACCGGCGGCGGGCGGTATCACGGTCAGGCGCTCGGGGCGCACGCACGCGACCTTGTCGCGCACCTCGTGGCGCGGATCGCCGAGCGGGAAGATCACGTGCGGCGGCAACAGGTTCGCCGGGCCGAGATAGCGCGCGACGTAGCCGTCGCGCGGTGCGTCGTACAACTGCTGCGGCGTGCCGAGCTGCGCGATGCGGCCGTCGCGCATCAGCAGCGCACGGTCGGACAGCACGAGCGCGTCGTCGCGGTCGTGCGTGACGCACACGACGGTCAGGTTCGGCAAGCGCTCGTGCAGCGCCTTCAGCTCGCTGCGCACCGACGCGCGCAGGTTGGCGTCGAGCGCCGACAGCGGCTCGTCGAGCAGCAGCACGTCGGGCTCGATCACGAGCGCGCGCGCCAGCGCGACGCGCTGCTGCATCCCGCCCGACAGTTGCGCGGGCAGGTGGTGGCCCGCATCGCCGAGCTGCACCAGCTTCAGCGCATCGGCGACGCGGCGCGTGACTTCCGACGACGCCATGCCGCGGGCGCGCAGCCCGAATGCGACGTTCTCGAACACCGACAGGTGCGGGAACAGCGCGTAATTCTGGAACAGCAGACCGAGATTGCGCTTGTGCGGCGGCGCATAGGTCAGGTCGCGTCCAGCCACGCTCAGCGTGCCGGTCAGGCCGTCGGCCTTCACGAACCCGGCGATGAAGCGCAGCAGCGTGGTCTTGCCGCAGCCGCTCTTGCCGAGCACGGTCAGAAATTCGCCGGCGCCGATCGACAGCGACAGATCGTCCAGCACCGTGCGTGCGCCGTAGCGCACGCTCAGATGCTCGATCCGCACGCCGCCCGGCGCGCCGGACCGCAGCGTCGCGTGCGGTTCGGCGGCGCCGAATGCGCCGGGATGGGTCAGGGTGGTGTCCACCGGGTTCATCCTCTTGCTCGCTGATACAGGCGGCGTGCGCCGGTCACTTCGGCTTGACGACGTCGAGCGGCTTGCCCGAGCTGCCGATCACGTCCTTCTTCCAGCGCTCGATCCATTCCTGCTTCTTCGCCATCACCTGGGTCCAGTCGACCGGAATCAGCTTCACGCCCGCGATCGCCTTCTTGACCGCTTCGCCGTTCTTGCCGGCCAGCGGCACGTCGGTGCGGCCCGGGATGCCGTACATGTCCGGCACCTTCGACTGCACTTCCGTCGACATCAGATAGTCGATCAGCTTCCTGCCGGCATCCTGGTTCGGGCCGCTCTTGATCAGGCCGATGCCGTACGGGAGCTGGAACGTGGTCGGCTGGTCGCCGGCCTTCGCGGCCAGGAAGATCGGCTTGACGGACAGCGCGCCGTGTTCGGCGTCGTCGAGGTCCATCTGCAGATCGCCGTTCGCGACGCTGATCTCGTTACGCGACAGCAGCACGTTCAGGTATCCGGTGCCCTTCGTGTGGAACTTCACGCTCTGCGACAGCTTAGCGAGGTAGTCGAATGCCTTGTCCTCGCCCATCAGCGACGTCGTCAGGATCAGCACGGCCATCCCGTCGCCGGCCGTGGCCGGGTTCGAGTACGCGACCTTGCCGGCGTAGGCCGGCGCGAGCAGGTCGGCGAACGTCTTCGGCTGGTTTTTCACGACGTCCGGATTGATCGCGAACGAGAAGTAGTTGTTCACGAACGTCGCCCACGTGCCGTCCTCGGCCTTCGCGATGGCCGGCACGTTCTTGTAGTTCACGCTCTGGTACGGCTGCAGCAGGCCCATCTGGCCGGCCTGCTGGATGAACGGCGGCAACGTGACGATCACGTCGGCCTTCGGGGCGTTCTTCTCGATGTTCGCGCGGTTCACCACCTCGCCGCTGCCCGCCGTCACGATGTTGACCTTCACGCCTTCCTTCTTCTCGAAAGCCGGCAGCACATCGCGATAGAGATTCTCGAGACCGTCCGCCGTGTACAGCACGACCGCGTTTGCCGCATGCGCCGGCAGCGCGGCGCCTTGCAGCAGACCGGCGGCGCAGGCGGCCAGCGCGAGCTTGCGGAACGCGCCGGCGGCGGCGCGCGAGGGTTTCTGCAGTGTCATCTCACTTCTCCGTAGGCGGAACACCAAACGGCCGGGGCACGATCCGGCTCTCCTGTTATCTCCGGGCAGGCCGCCTCGCGGCCCGCCGCGCTACCGCGCTCAGGCTGCGTGTCGCGCGGCAACCGAAGGATCACAGCGTTCAATGACAAAGCCGTGACGAATGCCACAATTTCCAAAAAATGACACATTTTGCCACTATCATGCAAGTCATTCAGAAACGCCGTCCGGTGTTTCGTTCCCCCTTTGCTGGAGGTAAAAACCATGCCCGACCCGATCTTGCTGACGCCCGGCCCGCTCACTACGTCCGCCACAACACGCCACGCAATGCAACATGACTGGGGGTCGTGGGACGCCGCCTTCAACCAGCTGACGGCCAGCGTCTGCGCCGATCTCGTCGCCATCGCCGGCGGTGGCGACGCATACGTGTGCGTGCCGATGCAGGGGAGCGGCACGTTCTCGGTCGAAGCCGCGCTCGGCACGCTCGTGCCGCGCGACGGTGTCGTGCTGGTGCCCGACAACGGCGCGTATTGCGCGCGCATTCTGAAGATTCTCGGCAGGCTGGGCATCGACGCGATCGCGTTGCCGTTCGGCGAAGACGCGGCCGTCGACGCGGCGGCCGTCGAGGCCGCGTTCGCGCGCGAGCCGCGCATCACGCACGTCGCGCTCGTGCACCTGGAAACGAGCGCCGGTATCCTGAATCCGCTCGATGCGATCGCGGCCGCGTGCCGGCGGCACGGCAAGCGGCTGATCGTCGATGCGATGAGTTCGTTCGGCGCGCTGCCGATCGCGCTGGCTGGCAGCGGCATCGACGCGCTGATCTCGGCCAGCGGCAAATGCCTCGAAGGCGTGCCGGGAATGGGATTCGCGATCGTGCGGCGCGACGCGCTCGACGCGAGCGAAGGCAACTCGCCGTCGCTCGCGCTCGATCTCCATGATCAGTACGCGTATCTGCGCAAGACGGGGCAATGGCGCTTCACGCCGCCGACGCACGTGGTTGCCGCGCTGCGTGCCGCGCTCGACCAGTACCACGCCGAAGGCGGCCGGCCGGCGCGCGGCGCACGCTATGCGGCGAACTGCCGGACGCTGATCGAATCGATGCGCGCGCTCGGCTTCGTGCCGTTCCTCGACGTGAGCGTGCAGGCGCCGGTAATCGTCACGTTTCACGCGCCCGACCATCCGGCCTACGATTTCCGCCGCTTCTACGACGCGGTGCGCGACGCGGGCTTCATCCTGTATCCGGGCAAGCTCACGCGGCTCGAGACGTTCCGCGTGGGCTGCATCGGCGCGATCGACGCGGACGATATCCGGCGCGCGGTCGCCGCCATCGCCGCTGCGGTCGAATCGCTCGGCATCGCGATGCAGCACGCATGAAGTGGGGTGCATGCCGCCCCGCGCGCCGGCGCGCGCACACAAAAAAGCCCGGCGGCCGAATGGCCGCCGGGCGAACGCACCGAGTGTGCGGAGAGTCTGTACTTACAACTCGATCCGCTTGATGTCGCCGACGACGAAGATGTACGACAGCGCACCGATCAGCGCGATCACGCCGATGAACACGAGCGCGCCGACGAACGAGCCGGTCGACGCGACGATGAAGCCGACGACGAGCGGCGTGATGATGCCGGCAAGGTTCGCCGCGAAGTTGAAGATGCCGCCCGTCACGCCGAGCAGGCCGTCCGGCGCGATGTCCGACACGAGCGTCCAGCCGAGCGCGGCCATCCCTTGCGCGAAGAACGCGACCGACATGATCGCGATCACGGCTTCGTTGCTCTGCACGTAGTTCGCGAGAATGATCGTCGATGCGAGCAGCAGCCCCGCGATGATCGGCAGCTTGCGTGCGAGGTTCGCGGACTTGCCGCGGCGCAGCAGCCAGTCGGAGAAGATGCCGCCGAACATCACGCCGACCGACGCGGCGATGAACGGCATCACCGCGAAGAAGCCGATCTTCAGCCAGCCCATGTGGCGCTCGGTGGCCAGATAGGTCGGAAACCAGGTCAGGAAGAACACGAGCGTCGAATTGCCGGCGAACTGGCCGAGGCAGATGCCGGCGAGCTGGCGCTTCTTCACCAGTTGGCCGACCATCGACCAGCTGAACTTGGCCTGCGCCGGCTTGTCACCCTTGTCGCCGTTCTTGCGCGCGCCGTGAACGAGACCGCCGCCCGCCTCGATATAGGCCAGTTCCGCCGCGTTCGCGCCCGGATGGTTGCGCGGCTCGTGGTAGAACTTCCACCAGACGAAGCCGAACGCAATGCCGACCGCACCCACGACCCAGAACAGCGAGCGCCAGCCGAACGCGCCCATCAGCGCGAACAGCACCGGGCTGAAGAACGCGAGGCCGATGTATTCGCCGACGGTATAGGTGCCGGTCGCCATCGCGCGTTCGTTCTGCGGGAACCACGTCGCGACGACGCGGCTGTTGGTCGGGAAGCACGGCGCTTCCGTCACGCCGAGACCGAGGCGGCACGCGAGCAACGTCGCGACGCCCGGCACGAAGCCTTGCAGGAACGTGCACAGCGACCACAGCGTCATCGACCAGTAATAGGTGATCTTGCTGCCGAAACGGTCGAGGAACAGGCCGCCGGGCACCTGCATCGCCACGTACGTCCACGAAAACGCGGAGAACATGATGCCCATCACGGCCGCATTGATGCCGAGCTCCTTGGTGAGCTGCGGCGCAGCCACGCCCAGCACGGTGCGGTCGAGATAGTTGATCATCGTGCCGATCGCGAGCAGCGCGAGGATCTTGTAGCGTGCCGACGTGCGCCGGACCGTGCCGGCCGCCTGCGCCGACGCGGCGCTCGTGTGGGTAGTGTGCTGCATGGTCGTCTCCTGGTCTCTTTGTGTGTCTGTGAGGGGTCAGCGCGCGACGAGCGACTGAAAGTGACCGAACATCCGCTCGGCGTCGGGCGTGCGCCCGGTGAATAACTCGAACGCGTCGACGGCCTGGTACACGGCCATCCCGCCACCCGGCAGCGTCGCGCAGCCGGCCGCGCGCGCGGCGTGGATCAGCTCGGTTTCGAGCGGGAAATACACGATGTCGGCCACCCACATGCCCGCGTGCAGCAGGTCGGCCGGCAGCGGCAGGCCCGGATGCTTGGCCATGCCGGTCGGCGTGCAGTGGATCAGGCCGGTCGCGGCGCGCATCGCGGCCGCGAGCGCGCCGCCAGAGGGCGCGCCGCCCGACACGACCTGCGCGGCGGGGAAGCGCTGCTGCAGCTCGGCCGCGAGCGCGGTGGCGCGCGTGCCGTCGACGTCGAAGATCGTGAGTTCGGCCGCGCCCATCTGCAGCGCCGCGTGCGCGACGGCCGCGCCCGCGCCGCCCGCGCCGAGCTGGACGACGCGTTCGAGCGACGCGCCGGGCAGCCCTCGGCCGAACGATTTCGCGAAGCCCGACCAGTCGGTGTTGTGGCCGATCCGCTTGCCGTCCTTGAACAGCACGGTGTTCACCGCGCCGAGCGCGCGCGCGTCGTCCGACAGCGCGTCGAGGTGCTCGATCACGCGCTGCTTGCACGGGTGCGTGATGTTCAGCCCGTTGTAGCCCATCCGCTGCGCGGCATCGAGCAGCTGCGGCAGCGCGTCGACGCTCACGCCGAGCACGTCGAGATCGAGGCGCCGATACACGTAGCCGAAACCCTGGCGGAAGCCTTCTTCCTCGTGCATCGCGGGCGACAGCGAACCGCCGATGCCCTGGCCGATCAGGCCGATCAGAAACGACGGGCGGCTCATCGTGCGGCTCCCTTCGCGAACAGGGTCGCCAGGCGTTGCAGCGCGAACACGTAGCCCTCGGTGCCGCAGCCGCAGATCACGGCTTCGGCGAGCGCCGACACGTACGAATGGTGGCGGAACGCCTCGCGGCGATGGACGTTCGAGATATGCACTTCGATCACCGGCTTCGCGATCGCGGAAAGCGCGTCGGCCAGCGCCACCGACGTATGCGTATAGGCGGCCGGGTTGATCACGATGCCGTGCGTGTCGTGACGCGCGGCATGCAGCCAGTCGATCAGCTGGTGCTCGGCATTCGACTGGCGAAAGTCGATGTCGAGCCCGAGCCCATCCGCCGCCGTGCGGCAGCGCTGCTCGAGATCCGCGAGCGTTTCCGCGCCGTAGATATGCGGCTCGCGCGTGCCCAGCAGATTCAGGTTCGGGCCGTTCAGCACCAGCACCTTGTGCTTGCTCATCGTGTTTCTGCTCCTGAAACAGGGGCGGACCACGATCGGCGCCGCCCCGAAGACATCGGAATTTGGCGCTAGTGTGCGCCCGGGCGAGCGGGCTGTCTTTTCGGGTTTTCGCTAATTTGTACCATCTAGTTAGTTTGTACAATACACATCACTAGCCTAGTAAATTCGGGATATGGCGCGCGCGCCGAACTCAACGACTGGTTCATTCAGGGTCGGTTCGAGCAGCGCCATACCCCGCTCATCAGCAGGAATCGCCCATGCAGCGCTCGATCGCCACCGTGTCACTGTCCGGCACGCTCGCCGAGAAACTCGCCGCCATCCAGGCCGCGGGCTTCGACGGCGTCGAAATCTTCGAAAACGACCTCGTCTACTTCGACGGATCGCCGGCCGACGTCCGGCGCATGGCCGCCGATCTGGGCCTCGACATCGTGCTGTTCCAGCCGTTTCGCGACTTCGAGGGCGTGAGCGCGGCCCAGCTCGCGCGCAATCTCGACCGCATCAAGCGCAAGTTCGACGTGATGCATGCGCTCGGCACCGACCGCATCCTCGTCTGCAGCAGCGTGGCGGCCGACACGATCGCCGACGACGCGTTGCTCGTCGACCAGCTCGGCGTGCTCGCCGAAGCCGCGCGGCAGGCCGGTGTGGTGGCCGCGTACGAAGCGCTCGCGTGGGGCCGCGTCGTGAAGCGGTACGGCCACGCGTGGAAGCTCGTGAATGCGGTGAACAGCCCGCATCTCGGCCTGGCGCTCGACAGCTTCCACACGCTGTCGCTCGACGATTCGCCGGACGCGATCGCCGACATCCCCGGCGACCGGATCGCCTTCGTGCAGATCGCCGACGCGCCGAAGCTCGTGATGGACGTGATCGAATGGAGCCGCCACTACCGCTCGTTCCCGGGCCAGGGCGACTTCGACCTGGCGCGCTTCACCGCGCGCGTGATCGAGTCGGGCTATACAGGGCCGCTGTCGCTGGAGATCTTCAACGACGGCTTCCGCGCGGCGCCGACCGCGCTCACGGCCGCCGACGGCCATCGCTCGCTGCTCTATCTGGAAGACCTGACGCGCGCGCGGCTCGCCCAGGAGGGCCGCGCGCCGGCCGCCAGCCAGCCGCTGTTCGCGCCGCCCGCGCCGCCCGCGCACGTCGGGTTCCAGTTCATCGAATTCGCGGTCGACGCGCAGGCGGCGGCGACCGTCGGCGAATGGCTCGGCCGGATGCGCTTCCGGCTCGCCGGCAGGCATCGCTCGAAGGACGTGACGCTGTTCCAGCACGGCGCCGCATCGATCGTGCTCAATGCCGAGCGCGACTCGTTCGCCGATGCGTTCTTCCAGCAGCACGGGCTGTCGCTGTGCGCGTCGGCGTTTCGCGTCGACGACGCGAAAGTGGCGTTCGAACGTGCGGCCGGCTTCGGCTATGCACCGTTCTCCGGCCGCGTCGGGCCGAACGAGCGCGTGCTGCCGAGCGTGAAGGCGCCGGACGGCAGCCTCGAATATTTCGTCGACGAAGCACCGGATGCGCCGACGCTGTATGAATCGGACTTCGTGCTGACCGACATCGACGGCCCGACCGAAGTCGGCCCGCTGACGGGCATCGATCACGTGTGCCTCGCGCTGCCGGCCGACGCGCTCGACACCTGGATCCTGTTCTTCAAGACCGCGTTCGGCTTCGAGGCCGAGCGCAGTTGGCTCGTGCCCGATCCGTACGGACTGATGCGCAGCCGCGCGGTGCGCAGCGCCGACGGCTCGGTGCGGATCGCGCTGAACGCATCGGTCGACCGTCATACGGCCGTCGCCGAATCGCTCGACCGCTACCACGGCACGGGGCTGAACCACGTCGCGTTCCGCACCGATGACATCGTGAAGACGGTCGCCGCGTTCGCGGCCGACGGCGTCCCGTTCCTGCGCATTCCGGCCAATTACTACGACGATCTCGCCGCGCGCTACGCGCTGCCGGACGAACTGATCGACACGCTGAGCGCGCACCACCTGCTCTACGACCGCGACGAGGACGGCGGCGAATTCCTGCACGCGTATACGGAACTGGTCGACAACCGCTTCTCGCTCGAGATCGTCGAGCGGCGCGGCGGGTACGACGGCTATGGCGCGGCGAATGCGGCCGTGCGGCTCGCCGCGCAGGCGCAGCGCAGGAAATAGGGCGAATCGGGTATCGTGGGCATCGACAGTGGAGGTGGTCCGCGGTTGAAGCAAGGAGGCACGTCCCGCGCGCACCATCGTGGCGAACGAGACGGGCGCGGATCAGCCCGCGCGGCTCACCGCGATCGGCCCGGGGACACTCATAAAAAAGCCCGCATCTCTGCGGGCTTGTAAGATTAACGGCGCATCTTCATGCAGGTTTTGCATGCTCTTCATGTAAGGCCTCCAACGCCGCACGCGCCAGGAAACCACTCCTGGTTTCGTGACGGGATGCCACATACGCGTCAATCTTATGAAGTACAAATCTTGGCAAACTTACGTTAATACGCTCAGGCTTCGAGTCAAGCTGAGATAAGTCAACGCTCACGAAACCCCACACAGCCCCTGCGTAGTCCGGGTTGCTTGCCAAATTTTCGATGGTCGAGCAATTAAAGGCGACGTCCTCGCCCAGCTCGATTAAGGTCTCGACATGAGAGACGATTGCTTCTTTTGTGTTCCTGATTGCATCATCGATGGTCTCGCCCCAGGAATGAACGCCCGGTATATCCGGAACAATCACTCCGTAGACGGTCCCATCGTCCTTATGGATTGCGATGGGAAATTCCATGTTTGCCATTCCTTTGTTGTCCTGCTTCCGTGGTAGCACTAGCTTCTCTTATGTACCGCTTATTGACATTCGTCTTATGTGAAGCGACCTTGGTTGCATCAATTTTAAAAGTACTGCTTCCTTCCCCTGCATCCTGTTGGGTCGGTAAAAAACCGCCGGTCACTTCAGACCAGCGGTTTTCAGGATGCTCTTTGTTGTCCCCATTGGCAGGTCCTTGTTCGGGTGTGGAACCGTCGCAAGCCCCGGCTTCGTGGGGTGTTTGAAGTGGTGGTGGCTGCCTTTCGTTCTTACCAAAAACCAGCCGTCCTCTTCCAGCATCCGGATAAGCTCTGTTGAACTCATGGCTCCTCCGCTGTGCTTGTGTGTAATTATACACACGGACAAGGAGGGCACAAGTATTTTTGTGTAGTTGTGTGTATAGCGACAGGCCGTCGCATGGGCGGGGTGTTCAAGGCGCGGAAACGCCGGGAGGCGGCCTCTGAGGATGACCCTGAGTTACATCCCGTAACCCGTACCGCAGTGCAGCATCGCGCTGCCTGCCCCGATTTTAAGAATCGCTTAAGTCTTCGACGGCACCATCCGCAGCCAGTACCCGATGGTTATCTCGAAAAGGAGGAAAGCGATGAGCGCCGTAGAAGCACCCGCGGGCCGCCCGGCCGCGCCCCCTGCAAAGAAGACGATGCTGCGCCGCCTGCTCAGTCATCATGAAATCGCGACGCTGCTCGTGCTGCTGCACGCACCGATCGGCGCGAACGCCAAACCCGAATTGCCCGCGCTGCAGGAAGCCGGCCTCGTCGAAATGGTCAAGCTCGACCCCGATACGGCCCCGAGCTTCCGCTTGACCGAAGACGGCACGGCCGTCCTGAAAGGGCTCGGCTACCGCTGAGCCGCCGGCTTCAGCCTCTCCCGCTTCCCCGCCTTACCGCCTCACCCGATCCCCGCGACGCGCCGGCCACGCCGGCGACTGGCGTCACCCCGCCCGCTCCTGCAGCATCAACCGGTATTCCGTCGGCGTCACGCCGACCGTCGCCTTGAACTGGCGCGTGAACGCGCTGTGATCCGTGTAGCCGCATAGCGCGGCGACGTCGGTCACCTTGTCGTGCGTGACGAGCAGCGCGGTGGCCGCGTCGAGCCGCGTCTTCAGCAGCACCTGGCGCGGCGTCAGATGGAACACCTTGTGGAAGTAGCGTTCGAGCTGCGCGACCGACATCCCGGCCATCTGCGCGAGCTGCTTCAGGTTCAGCGGCTGCACGTAATGATCCTGGATGTGCTGGACCACGTCGGCGAGCCGGCTGTACGCCGGGTGCGATCCCTCGTGCGCCTTCAGGTCGCGCGAGATGCCCGCGAGGCCGACCACCCGGCCCGCGGCATCGCGCAGCGGCTCCTTGCAGGTCAGGCACCAGCCCGGCTGACGGCCCGGATACAGGTGCAGCTCGAGCTGATCCATCAACTGCTGGCCGGCGTTGATCGTCGCCATGTCCTGCTCGAAATAGCTGCGGCCGAAGCGGCGCGGAAACACCTCGTCGGCCGTCTTGCCGAGCAGGTCGCGCTTGTCCTTGTAGCCGCAGCGCATCGCCAGCGTGCGGTTGACGAGCGCGTAGCGGCCGCTCGCATCCTTCACGAAGAACGCGACGTCCGGCAGCGCATCGAACACCGGTTCGAGCAGACGGAAATGCGCGAGCATCGCGCCGAAATCGGCGTTGTCGGGCGGGTCGCGCAACGTGTCGGACAGGCTCATGGGCGGTACGGCAGGCAAGGTCGTCATCCCGGCAACCGCGAAGCGAGTGGCAGATGGCGTCGATTATAGGAGCGCCCCTTCGATCGCGTTGCATCGAACGCGGGGCGGGCAAGACGGTGGCCGGCGGCATCGCGCGCCCCGACAGGCTCCATCGGAGGGGCAATGCTGGTTGCGCACGCAACCAATGCGCCCGGCGTGCGGGCCGGCGACCGTTCCGCCTTCGCCGCAGCCGGCGCAGCGCATCGACACGCCGGCGCCACGCACCGGATCCGTCATCCTAAAAATGCCGGCGACCCGCGTCTTGGCGGGTTTGCGCATTCGCCATGACGATTTCGGCATATATCAGGGTAATCGACGATATGCCGATATCGTCGCCGGCCACGCATCGAACGCGCAAGACGCCCGTATTTTCGTTACCTAGACTTCGCTTCACGGTCACGAGACGACCTCCCGCCGCTGCCGCAATCGGCATGCACGCTCGCCGCATCCACGGTCGCGCACGCCGATTCCGGCACAGCCTGCGCAGCAGGCGGCACGCCTGCATGGCCTGCGCATCGGCTTGCGGACCGAACCGTCTCGCCCGGTTTACCGGCGCCGGCCCGCATGCCGGCGGCGGCCCAACCACGCCATCAAGGGGAAGTGAAAGTGAAGCTGAAGGTATCGCACGTCGCGCTGGCCGCTGCCTGCGCACTGTCGGGCGCGCACGCCGTCGCCGCCGACGTCGTCAAGATCGGTTTCGCCGCGCCGCTGACCGGCCCGCAGTCGAATTACGGCACGGACATGCAGAAGGGCGTGCAACTCGCGATCGCCGATTTCAACGCGACGCATCCGACGATCGGCGGCAAGCCCGTCACGTTCCAGCTCGACTCGCAGGATGATCAGGCCGACCCGCGCACCGGCACGACCGTCGCGCAGCGGCTGATCGACGGCAACGTCCGCGGGATCATCGGCCACTTCAACTCCGGCACGAGCATTCCCGCGTCCGACCTGTACGATCGCGCGGGGCTGCCACAGATCTCGATGGCGACGTCGCCGCAATACACGGCGCGCGGCTACAAGACGACCTACCGGCTGCTGACGAGCGACGCGCAGGCCGGCCGCATCGTCGGCACGTACGCGGTGAAGACGCTGCGCTTCAAGCGCATCGCGATCATCGACGACCGCACGGCCTACGGCCAGGGCATCGCCGACGAATTCGCGAAGGCCGTGGAAGCGGCGGGCGGCACGATCGTCAAGCGCGACTTCACGAACGACAAGGCGCTCGATTTCTCGGCGATCCTGACCAACCTGAAGGGCGTGAATCCGGACGCGGTGTTCTACGGCGGCGGCGACGCGCAATCGTCGCCGATGATCCGCAAGATGCGCCAGCTCGGGATGAAGTCGGCGTTCGTGACAGGCGAGATGTCGCGTTCGCCGACGTTCCTGAAGGTCGGCGGCGACGCGGCCGAAGGCGCGATCGTCTACATGGGCGGGCTGCCGAAGGAAAAGATGCCGGGCTTCTCCGGCTACGCGGCACGCTACAAGGCGCGGTTCAACGAAGACGTGATCACGTACTCGCCGTACTCGTACGACGGCACGATCGCGCTGCTCACCGCGATGAGGGACGCGAATTCGACCGATCCGAAGGTGTACACGCCGTATCTCGGCAAGGTGTCGATCAAGGGCGTGTCGGCACCCAGCATCGCGTACGACGCGAAGGGCGACCTGAAGGATGCGCCGGTGACGATCTACAAGGTCGAGCGCGGCGCGTTCAAGCCGGTCGATACGATCGCCGGCAACTGACCAGCGAGGCCCTGCCCCGCGCGGCGCGCCAGCGGCTCACCGGCCGCCCGCGCCGCGCGCGCTTCGGCGGCATGGTCCGAAGCCGTTCCCGGCGCGCGCCCGCGCGCAGGCATTTCGCGCTCCTGTAGAATCCCCCCACCCGCTTTGACGCTTCGTCCGCGCCGCGCCCCATCCTGGTGCGGCGGCACGTGTTTCGCGCCTCACCCGGCACGCGGCACGCCTCGACGACGCAAGCCGCGCCTTGCCAGTCCATGCCGAAAAGCGGGCCCTGGAGACGCAGCACCGACAACTACATTCGAAAACCGATCGTCCTGACCATGCAAGCTTCCGAATTGAGCGGCGTGCCTCGCGCCGCCGAACGCGCGCTCACGCGCAGCGACTACAAGACCCTTGGCCTTGCCGCACTCGGCGGCGCCCTCGAGTTCTACGACTTCATCATCTTCGTGTTCTTCGCGCCGGCGATAGGACAACTCTTCTTCCCGCACGACATTCCCGACTGGCTGCGCCAGTTGCAGACGTTCGGCATCTTCGCGGCCGGCTATCTCGCGCGCCCGCTCGGCGGCGTGATCATGGCGCACTTCGGCGACCTGTTCGGCCGCAAGCGGATGTTTACGCTGAGCGTGCTGATGATGTCGGTGCCGACGCTGCTGATGGGCCTGCTGCCGACCTACGACACGATCGGCATCCTCGCGCCGGTGTTGCTGCTGCTGTTCCGCGTGCTGCAAGGCGCGGCGGTGGGCGGCGAAGTGCCGGGCGCGTGGGTGTTCGTGTCCGAGCACGTGCCGTCGCGCCATATCGGCTATGCATGCGGCACGCTGACCGCGGGCCTCACGGCCGGCATCCTGCTCGGCTCGCTCGTCGCGGCCGGCATCAACAGCCGCTACTCCGCGGCGGAAGTCGGCGCGTTCGCGTGGCGGATCCCGTTCCTGCTCGGCGGCGTGTTCGGGCTGTTCTCCGTGTACCTGCGCCGCTGGCTGCACGAAACGCCGGTGTTCGCCGAGATGAAGGCGAAGAAGGCGCTCGCGGCCGAGATTCCGCTGAAGGCGGTGCTGCGCGACCACGGCCGCGCGGTGATCGTGTCGATGCTGCTCACGTGGATGCTGTCGGCCGCGATCGTCGTCGTGATCCTGATGACGCCCGCGCTGCTGCAAAAGCAGTTCCACCTGTCGCCCGCGACGACGCTGTTCGCGAACAGCGTCGCGACGCTGTGCCTGACGGCCGGCTGCATCACCGCCGGCTCGCTCGCGGGCTGGATCGGCGCGAAGCGCGTGCTCGCGATCGGCGGCATCGGGCTGGCCGCGTGCTATTACCTGCTGTTCGCGCAGGTCGCGGCCGATGCGTCGACGCTGCCGCTCTACTACGGGATCGCGGGCTTCATGGTCGGCACGATCGGCGCGGTGCCGTTCGTGATGGTCAAGAGCTTCCCGGCCGTCGTGCGCTTCTCGGGCATCTCGTTCTCGTACAACGTCGCGTATGCGATCTTCGGCGGCCTCACGCCGGTGATCGTGTCGCTGATGATGAAGTCGAATCCGCTCGCACCGGTCGTGTACGTCGCGGCGATCTGCGTGCTCGGCGCGATCGCGGTGCAATTCTCGAAGGATGCGAAGGACGTGAAGGACGCACGCTGAACGTCGGCGCGCACGCGCCGGCCGGATGAACGAAGGGCCGAATCCCGCGGCGTGCGGGATTCGGCCCTTTTGATTTGCGTCGGCGCAGCGGCGACGGCGCAGGCCTGCTCAGTTCAACGCAGCACGCCGTACGACGAACTCGGCCGACGCAGCGCGTCGATGCTCGCGCCGCCAGCGCCGGTGACGAACAGCAGCAGGAAACCGCCCGCGATCGCGACGTTCTTCCAGAAGTGAATCACCATGTCGTGCTGGACGGCGGCGCTCGTCGCATCCCAGAAATTGTGCCCGACCATCGCGGTCGCGATCGTGTAGACCGCCATCAGCAACGCGAGCGGCCGTACCTTGTAGCCGACGATCAGCAGCAGGCCGCCCAGCCCCTCGATCGCGACGACGATCGGCGCGACGACCTGTTGATAAGGCACGTTCATCCCGTGCAGATACGCGACGAAGTCGCTGTAGCCAAGCAGCTTCATGATGCCGCCCCACAAGAACAACGCCGCCAGCGCCAGGCGCGCGAAAAAAATGACGCCGGAATCGACGGTACGCGTCATGCCTTTCTCCTCGTATGCAATTCGGCCGCCCGCCCCGGGCGCGCCCGTGCGGTTCGGCGCCGCGCGGCCCGGCAGGGCGCGCGGCAAATGGGCCAGCATAGAGGGTCTTTTCGCGGTGTCCAAGACCTTGTAGCAAATCTTTACAACGCGGCGACCGCGCCGGCAGCCCGGCGCGCTGAAAAACGCGTTTAGCCCGCGTCGCTCAACAACACGCCTTTCTTGAAGATGAAGCAGCCGTAGCCGCGCGTTTCGCCGGTGACGATCACCGCGTACGCCTGCTGCGCGCGCTCGTAGAACGCGAAACGTTCGACGCCGGCAAGCGGCACCGCGCGCCCTTCCGCGCGGTCGATCTCGGCCTGCACTTCGCGCTGCACGGGCGGCACCGCGGCCGCGTCGCCGACGACTTCCATCCGCCATGCGGGCGTGTCGACGAACGTATCGAGCGGCAGCACCGACAGCACGGCGCGCACGACGCGCGCCGAATCGGCGCCGTCGATGCGCAGCGCGCGGCCGACCACCGTGTGCTCCGCGACGGATTCCGCCGGAAAATTCGCATCGCAGATCGCGATTTCGTCACCGTGGCCCATCGCGCGCAGCGTGTGCAGGATGTCGGCGTGCAGCAGCGGGTCGAGATTCTTCAGCATGTCGGTTGTCTCCGGGATCAGGAACGAATCGCATAACGTTACCCGATCCCGGCGGCCGCTGCGCATGTGCCGTTCGCGTCACGCCGCCGCGGCCGGCATTTCGTCGATGAAACCCGTGACCGAAGCGAGGCGGCCCGATGCGTCGACGGTGCCGAAGTCCGAACCCTTCACGATCGCCGCGCCGTCGGGCGACACGAGCGCCCACGAGAACCGCAGGTGCTGGCCGAACGCGTCGACGTCGGTCGTGCGGCGGAAGCGGTACGCGGGGAAGCGTTGCTGCACGGCGGCGATCATCGTGTCGATGCCCGCGTGGCCGTCGCCCGCCATCAGCGGATCGCGATAGGCCGCGTCGCTCGCATACGTCGCGTCGATCAGCGCACGACGGCGTGCGCCGTCGGGTTCGTTCCACGCGGCGAAGTAGCGGTCGATCAGGTCGGCGTGCACGGACGATGCGGATTGAGCGGTGTTCATGGCGAGGCTCCTTGTGTCGGTGGACGATATCGCGAACGTTTCGTGTCCGCGTGCCGCCATCGTCGCCGGTCTCGCGCGGGCGGTCGATTACGCAAGAGGTAAGGAAATCGCGCGTGCGCCATCCCGAAAGAAAACGGGCGCCCGAAGGCGCCCGCATCGCGTACCTGCCGCGCGCGTCAGGTCACCGGCGCCGGATTGAACAGCGTCAGCGCATTCGCGAGTTTCCATTGCTCGGCCCACGTGCGGCGCTTGCCGCTCGCGACGTCGAGCATCAGCCGGAACAGTTCCCAGCCCATGTCCTCGATCGTCGCCGTGCCGGTCGCGATCCGCCCCGCATCGAGATCCATCAGGTCGTGCCAGCGGCGCGCGAGATCGCTGCGCGTTGCCACCTTGATCACCGGCACCTGCGCGAGGCCGTACGGCGTGCCGCGGCCGGTCGTGAAGATGTGCAGGTTCATCCCCGCCGCGAGCTGCAGCGTGCCGCAGATGAAGTCGCTCGCGGGCGTCGCCGCATACAGCAGCCCCTTCTGCCGTGCACGATCGCCGGGGCGCACGACGCCGGCGATCGGCGCGCTGCCCGACTTCACGATCGATCCCATCGCCTTCTCGACGATGTTCGACAGGCCGCCCTTCTTGTTGCCCGGCGTCGTGTTCGCGCTGCGGTCGACACGGCCGCGCGCCAGATAGCGGTCGTACCAGTCCATCTCGCGAATGATCTCGCGGGCGACCGTCTCGTTCGCCGCGCGCGACGTGAGCTGCGCGACACCGTCGCGCACTTCGGTCACTTCCGAGAACATGATCGTCGCACCCGCGCGCACGAGCAGGTCGGCCGCGAAGCCGACCGCCGGGTTCGCGGTGAGCCCCGAGAACGCGTCGCTGCCGCCGCACTGCACGCCGACGACGAGATCCGACGCGGGGCAGGTCTCGCGGCGGCGGCGGTTGAGCCGCTCGAGATGCGATTCGGCCATCTTCATGATCGAGTCGATCATCGAGTTGAAGCCGACGTGCGCGGCGTCCTGCAGGCAGACGACGCCGCCGTTGTCGCTCGCGCCGTCGGCGGCCACCGGAATCGCGCCCGGCGGCAGCAGGCGCTCGGGCTGCAGCTTCTCGCAGCCGAGGCTCACCGTCATCACCTCGCCGCCGAAGTTCGGGTTCAGGCTGATGTTGCGCAGCGTGCGGATCGGGATGTCGGCGTCGGGCGCATCGATCGCGACGCCGCAGCCGTACGTATGCTCGAGCCCGACCACGTCGTCGACGTTCGGGTAGCGCGGCAGCAGTTCGTCCTTGATCCGCTTCACCGCGTGCTCGACGACGCCCGACACGCACTGCACGGTCGTCGTGATCGCGAGGATGTTGCGCGTGCCGACCGAGCCGTCGGCATTGCGGAAACCCTCGAACGTATAGCCTTCGAGCGGCTCGAGCGGCGGCGCGGCGCGCGTGGCGAGCGGCAGGTCGTCGAGCCCCGGCGGCTCGGGCATGCGCATCGTGCGCTCGTTGACCCAGCTACCGCGCCGCAGGTCGGTCAGCGCATAGCCGATCACCACGTTGTAGCGAATGACCGGGTCGCCGGCCGCGAGGTCGACGAGCGCGACCTTGTGCCCCTGCGGCACGCCTTCGCGCAGCGTCAGCCCGTCGGCGAACGTCGCGCCTTCGGGCAAACCGCCGTCGTTGACGACGATCGCGACGTTGTCGTCCGCATGCACGCGGATGTAGAGAGGGGAAGCAGTCATCGGAATTCCTGGAAGCAGTCTGCGATATCGTTAGTCATCATATGACATTCAACCGCATTCCACGATGCTACGTAAACCCTTATCCGGAAAGACCCTACTCTTTGCCGGTCAGCAAACCGCTTGCGCCGCGCTTTCTTGCGTTGTACGATGACATACAACGACATCGCCACTTCGGCTCGTATGCCGTTCCCGACGAACCAGCACTCGCGCTAGACGGACGACCCAACCATGACTTCACCGCAAGAACTCAAACAGATCATCTCCCACGGCCTGCTGTCGTTTCCGCTGACGGATTTCGACGCCGACGGCAGCTTCCGTCCGTCCACCTATGCCGAGCGTCTCGAATGGCTGGCGCCGTATGGCGCGAGCGCGCTGTTCGCGGCCGGCGGCACCGGCGAATTCTTCTCGCTCACGCAGCGCGAGTACTCGGACGTGATCCGCGTCGCGACGGAAACCTGCAAGGGCAAGGTGCCGATCCTCGCCGGCGCGGGCGGCGCGACGCGCGTCGCGATCGAATATGCGCAGGAAGCCGAGCGCCTCGGCGCGAGCGGCGTGCTGTTGATGCCGCACTACCTGACCGAAGCCAGCCAGGAAGGGATCGCCGAGCACGTCGAGCAGGTCTGCCGCGCGCTGAAGATCGGCGTGGTGGTGTACAACCGCGCGAATTCGAAGCTGAATGCGGACATGCTCGAGCGCCTCGCCGACCGTTGCCCGAACCTGATCGGCTTCAAGGACGGCGTCGGCGAAATCGAGAGCATGGTCACCATCCGCCGCCGCCTCGGCGACCGCTTCGCGTACCTCGGCGGCCTGCCGACGGCCGAAGTCTATGCGGCCGCGTACAAGGCGCTCGGCGTGCCGGTGTACTCGTCGGCGGTGTTCAACTTCATCCCGAAGACGGCGATGGCTTTCTACGAAGCGATCGCGAAGGACGACCACGAAACGGTCGGCCGCCTGATCGACGAGTTCTTCCTGCCGTACCTGAAGATCCGCAATCGCCGCGCAGGCTACGCGGTCAGCATCGTGAAGGCCGGCGCGAAGCTCGTCGGCCACGACGCGGGCCCGGTGCGCGCACCGCTCGTCGACCTGACCGACGAAGAGGCGGCCGAGCTCGACGTGCTGATCAAGAAGATGGGCCCGCAGTAAGCGGGGTTCGCCGGCGGCGCGGGCCCTTCATCGGCACGGCGCGCCGGCTCCGCGCTGATCCGTATCCGTATCACGCGATGGCCGCGCGGCTCGACGAGCCAGCGCGGCCATTCCATTACATCTGCGCGATCGCGCCGATGATCCGCTGGCGCACGCCGGCAAGCGTGCGCTGCGTCTCGTCGATCCCCTTGCGCGCGGCAACCGGCCGGCCGCGCGCCGGCGACTCGGCGCCCACGATCTGTTCCAGCACGTCGCGGTCGACGACCGCATCGAAGAACCGCCCGACCGTGAACATCGCGTACTGCTTCGCGGTCGCGAGATGCGTGTTGGCCTGCGTGAGTGCGTCGGCGCGCTGCGCGCCGTTCGGCCCGTCGATGCTGCGGCGGTGCTTCAGCGCGAACACCACCGCCTCCATGTCGTACCTGAAACGCTCGACGGCCCTGCCGAAGATCAACGAATGCGGATCGGAACCCGCCACGGGCCGCCCCTGGTTGATCGTCACGTCGAATTCGCTGCCGCCCAGCTCGCGCTGCAGCGCGAACAGCGCGTCGGCCAGCACGCGCCCTTCGCTGTATTCGCCGATCTGGGTACGGACCGATTTCGCGACGTCGCCGATCGCTTTCCACAACCCGGCCGCGAACAGGTGGTCGCCACGCTTGCTGATATTCATCGGATGGTTCCTCGTTGGTCTTGTGATCTCTCAGGCTCGCCCGCGGGCCGGACGGCCCGGGGCTTCGCTACTGTAGGAGAATTGCCGGCGACAGGAAAGCCACCCCGAAAAAAAGCGGAGACGGCCACCGGCCGCCTCCGCTTTCGTCCATCCGGCAAGCAGCCCGGCGTTCCCGCCGGACCGCCGCCACGTCACTCGGCCTTGCCGTCCCGCAGCCGCGGAATCGCGAGCGGATTGCCTTCCTGCAGCGCTTCGGGCAGCAGGTCGTCCGGGAAATCCTGATAGCACACGGGCCGCAGGAAACGCTCGATCGCGGTCGCGCCGACCGACGTGACGGCCGGGTTCGACGTCGCGGGGAACGGCCCGCCGTGCACCATCGCGTCGCACACCTCGACGCCGGTCGGGTAGCCGTTGACCAGCAGGCGCCCGGCCTTGCGTTCGAGGATCGGCAGCAGCCGGCGCGCGAGCGGCTTGTCGTCGGCGTCGACTTGCAGCGTGGCCGTCAACTGGCCTTCGAGCGCGTCGAGCACGCGCGCGACTTCGTCGAGATCGCGGCAGCGCACGATCAGCGACGCCGGCCCGAACACTTCGTGGCCGAACGCCGGCTCGGCCAGGAACGCCTGCGCGCCGACTTCGTACAGCGCGCCGCCGGCCTGGCAGTGACTCTGCGCGGCCTCGCCCGCGCCGATTTCGCGCACGCCCGGCAGTTCGGCCAGCTTGCCGCGCCCGTTGCGGTACGCATCGGCGATGCCCGGCGTGAGCATCACGCCGGCCGGCTTCTTCGCGAGCGCCTGCGCGGCGGCCGTCTCGAAGCGGTCGAGATCGGGGCCGTCGATCGCGAGCACGAGGCCCGGATTGGTGCAGAACTGGCCGACGCCGAGCGTCAGCGAATCGACGAAGCCCGTCGCGATCGCGTCGCCGCGCGCGGCCAGCGCGGCCGGGAACAGCACGACGGGGTTGATGCTGCTCATTTCCGCATAGACCGGAATCGGCTGCGGACGCGCGTTCGCAAGCTGCACGAGCGCCATCCCGCCCTGCCGCGAACCGGTGAAACCGACGGCCTGGATCGCCGGATGGCTGACCAGCGCCGCGCCGGTCACGCGGCCGGGGCCGATCAGCAGCGAGAACACGCCGGCCGGCATGCCGGTTTTCTCGACGGCGGCGCGGATCGCGCGGCCGACCAGCTCGGACGTGCCGAGATGCGCTTCATGGGCTTTCACGATCACCGGGCAGCCGGCCGCGAGCGCCGACGCAGTATCGCCACCGGCCACCGAGAACGCGAGCGGGAAGTTGCTCGCGCCGAACACGGCGACGGGCCCCAGCGCGACCTTCTGCAGGCGCAGGTCGGAGCGCGGCAGCGGCGTGCGCGCGGGCTGCGCGGGGTCGATCGACGCGGCAAGGAAGCGCCCGTCGCGCACGACGCGTGCGAACAGCCGAAGCTGGCCGACGGTGCGGCCGCGCTCGCCCTGCAGCCGCGCGACGGGCAGCCCCGTTTCGGCGTGCGCGCGCTCGATCAGCGCGTCGCCGAGCGCGACGATTTCATCGGCGATCGCTTCGAGAAACGCCGCGCGGGCCGCGAGCGGCTGCGTGCGGTACGCACCGAACGCGTCGCGTGCGAGCTCGCACGCGCGGTCGACGTCGGCCTGCGTCGCGACGCCGAACGCCGGGGCCTCGATCGGCGCGCCCTTCGTCGGATCGAACGCGTGCAAGGTGCCGGCCGAGCCGGCCACCGCTTCGGCGCCGATCAGCATCTCTCCTGTCAGTTGCATGGGGTGTGCTCCGTGGTTCGGGAATGGATAGCGCATTGTAGCGCAACAGATACGATGTCTGCCGACATCATGCCATCATTCGCGCCGCCTGCGAAGGCGCCGACGATACACTCCGCCGGCCTTGTCCGGCCAGCGAATCACGACTTTCCCACATTGTGACGAGGCCTTCAGAGGGAAAACCCGAGGTTTCTGAATTCGGCCATCGTCAATAAACTTTCGGCCATGTCATACGACGACGTACATTTAAAGTGAACAATCAGACCTCCCCTCGCGATCTTCCGCTCGATCTCGCGCGCACCGCGCGCCGGACCGCCGTGCGCTACTGGATCCTGGCGATGCTGTTCGTCGTCACGACGCTCAACTATGCGGACCGCGCGACGCTGTCGATCACCGGCACGCCGATCCGCAAGGCGTTCGGCATCGACCCGGTGACGATGGGCTACATCTTTTCGGCGTTCAGTTGGGCGTACGTGCTCGCGCAACTGCCGAGCGGCTGGCTGCTCGACCGCTTCGGCGCGCGGCGCGTGTATGCGGCGAGCATCTTCCTGTGGTCGGCGTTCACGCTGCTGCAGAGCACGATCGGCCTCGGCGGCAGCGCCGCGTTCGCGGTCGCCGCGCTGTTCGCGATGCGCTTCGCGGTCGGCATCGCGGAGGCCCCCGCGTTTCCGGCGAACGCGAAGGTCGTCGCGAGCTGGTTCCCGACCGCCGAGCGCGGCACCGCGTCGGCGATCTTCAACGCCGCGCAGTACTTCGCGGCCGTGGTGTTCTCGCCGCTGATGGCCTGGCTCACGCATGCGTACGGCTGGCACCAGGTGTACCTGTGGCTCGGCGTAGCCGGCATCGCGCTCGCGTTCCTGTGGCTGCGCGTCGTGAAGGACCCGGCCGACCATCCGGCCGTGAACCGCGCGGAACTCGACCATATCGAGCAGGGCGGCGGGCTCGTGCGGTCGAGCGGCCAGCCCGCCGGCGCGCGCGGCGGCGGCGGCGCTTCCGAAGGCAGCCGCGTGGCGGGCTGGTACTACGTGCGCCAGTTGCTGTCGAACCGGATGCTGATCGGCGTGTACCTCGGCCAGTACTGCGTGAACGTGCTCACGTACTTCTTCCTCACGTGGTTCCCGATCTACCTCGTGCAGGCGCGCGGGATGTCGCTGCTGAAGGCCGGCTTCATGACGTCGCTGCCGGCGATCTGCGGGTTCCTCGGCGGCGTGCTCGGCGGGATGCTGTCGGATGCGCTGATCCGCCGCGGCGTCTCGCTGACGCTCGCGCGCAAGATCCCGATCGTCGGCGGGATGGCGCTGTCGATGGCGATCATCGGCTGCAACTACGTCGACAGCGAAGCGCTGGTGATCACGCTGATGGCCGTGTCGTTCTTCGGCAAGGGGATCGGCTCGCTCGGCTGGGCCGTCGTCGCGGATACCGCGCCGAAGGAAGCGATCGGCCTGTCGGGCAGCCTCTTCAACATGTTCGGCAACACGGCGGGCATCGTCGCGCCGATCGCGATCGGCTATCTCGTCGGCGCGAGCGGCTCGTTCAACGGCGCACTCGTGTTCGTCGGGCTGAACGCGCTCGTCACCGTGTTCAGCTATCTCGTGATCGTGAAGGACATCAAGCGCGTCGAACTGCGTCATCGCGACGCGTGAGGCTCGACCTCGGGAAAGAGGCGGCCGCGTAACAGCGGCCGCCGTTTTTGCATCGGATCGACGTCAGGTCGACGCGTGCACGGCGCGCAGCATGTCGTGCACGCCGGACGTCATCAGCGCGAGGAACGCGACCAGGCCGACGTAGCAGAGCGCGTAGGTCGTCTTCGTCTCGATCGACGTCGCGTAGTACACGCGGTTCTCCGGCGCGTCGGGATCGTAGCGCCACGCGCGCCTCAGCTGAGGCAGCGCGAGGATCGCCATCACGATCAGCAGCGGGCTCGGCCGATACGCGAACAGCGCGATCAGTACCGGTACGCCCGCGAACCAGATGCGCGGCGACAGCACCGCGGTGATCCGCCCGCCGTCGAACGGCGACAGCGGAATCATGTTGAACAGATTGAGGAAGAAACCCGTGTACGACAGCGCGAGCAGCAGGTTGCTGTCGGTGTGGCGCGCGGCCGCGTAGCACGCCAGCGCGCCGAGCGTGCCGACGAACGGCCCGGCAAGGCCGACGTACGCTTCCGTTTCCGCGTCGTGCGGCATCGCCTTCAACTCGATCCACGCGCCGACGAACGGGATGAAGGTCGGCAGCCCGACGTCGAGCCCGCGCCGCTGCGCGGCGACGTAGTGGCCGGCTTCGTGCACCAGCAGCAACGCGACGAAACCGGCCGCGAAGCGCCAGCCGTAGAACAGCGCATAGACCGCGACCGACGCGAGCATCGTGCCGGCCGATACGAGCACCTTGCCGAGCTTCAGGCCGCCGAAGATCAGCAGCAGCAGCTTCGTCATTCCTTGCGCTCCGTGGCGGCCGCGTCGGATGCGTCGGCGACGGCCGGCATCGCGGCCGCCTTCGGCTTGCGCCCGAAGAAACGCTTGAGCGCCGCGCCGCCGGCCAGCAGCGCGACCGCGCCGACCTTGAAGAACTTCACCGCGAACGCGCCGATCAGCGCGAGCAGCCCGAGCTTCTTCGCGCCGACGCCGACGATCAGCGCCGCGAGCCCGTACTCGGCGACGTGGTCGGTCGACTGGTTGAAGTCGGCGTAACGCTTGCCGTCGTTGAAGCGGATGTTCGACAGCAGCGCGTCGGCCGATGCCTTGTACTTCGGCAGGTCGGCGAGCGTCGACGCCATCGTCAGCGACAGGTAGCCGTCGCGGCCGAGCACGAGCGTCCGGTAGTTCACGCCGTCGGTCCCCGCATTCGGCGCCGCGCCCTTGTCGCGGATGATCGCGGACCACACGAGCCGGTGCGTGGCCGCGTCGTACGCGGGCGCCTTCGCCCAGCCGACCACCTCGGTTTCGGGCAGGCCGCGCGCCTTGCGCGCCGGGTTGTTTTCCTCGGTGCCGGCCTGCAGGCTTTTCAGCAGCTCGTCGGGCTTCCAGTCCTTCGCGTCGTCGTCGCGGATGTAGCCGCTCGGCTCGAACGACACGACCGAGATCCAGTCGGCGTCCGGATCGTCGGGCAGCACGAGGCCGACCAGCTTCGATTCGTCGATCGCGTTGCCCATCGAGCGCAGGTAGCGGCCGGCTTCGGCGGCCGGCACGAACGACTCGCCGGCCTTCAGCTTCAGCACGGCTTCGTGTTTCACGTCGATGTCGGTCGGCCCCTTCACGACCGCTTCGTTGGCGGCCGCGGCGGCGGCCCTCATTTCGACCTGCGCGGCTTCGGTCTGCGCGTGGCCGCTGGTCGCGGCGAGGGCGAGCGTCGCCACGCAGGCGAGCCGGACGGCAAGTTTTTTCATTGTTGGATTCCCCTGGAATGCCTTGTTGTCGATGTGCGCGGCGTCCGGCCCTGGCATCGTGGCCGCGGGTCCGGCGCCGCCTCTCAGGTGGCACGGGGGCTATGGTAACGCAGCGGCGCGGCGCGCCAGGGAGCGAAATGCGGGGCGGGAGGGAGGCCACGGTGACAGCCGGCGGAATCGACTCAAGCGGCGAAGCACGCCGGCCTGAAATGCTTACCTGCCGGGTAATGCCCGACGCGCGCAGGATTGCCTATCATCTCCACCATGAACTCGACCGCCGCCCTCCATTCGCTTCCCCCGTCCGCCGGCCGCGTATCCGGCATCGGCCCGCTGCTGCGCACGTGGCGTCAACGCAGGCGCTTGAGCCAGATGGCGCTCGCGCTGGAGGCGGACGTATCCGCTCGACACCTGAGCTTCGTCGAATCGGGCCGCGCGCAGCCGAGCCGCGAGATGGTGCTGCACCTCGCGGAGCGCCTCGACGTGCCGCTGCGCGAACGCAATGCGCTGCTCGTCGCGGCCGGCTATGCACCGCTGTTTCGCGAGCGGCCGTTCTCCGATCCGCAGCTCGATGCCGCGCGCCATGCGGTCGAAGCCGTGCTGCGCGGCCACGAGCCCTACCCCGCGCTTGCGGTGGATCGCCACTGGACGCTGCTCGCCGCGAACCGGATGCTCGGCGCGCTGGTCGCGCAGGCCGATCCGGCGCTGCTGCAGCCGCCCGTGAATGTGTTGCGGCTGAGCCTGCATCCCGACGGTCTCGCCTCGCGGATCGTCAACTGGCACGAATGGCGCGCGCATATCCTGCATCGGCTGCAGCGGCAGATCGACGCAAGCGGCGACCGCACGCTGCATGCGCTGCGCGACGAGCTCGCCGCGTATCCGGCGCCGGCCGGCCAGCCCGACGATTCGCACGCACGCACCGATTTCGCGGATATCGCCGTGCCGCTGCGGCTACGCACGGCGAACGGCGAGCTGACCTTCTTCAGCACGACGACGGTATTCGGCACGCCGGTCGACGTGACGCTGTCGGAACTCGCGATCGAGGCGTTCTTTCCGGCGAACCCGGAAACGATGGACGCGATGCGGGCGCTGGCGGACGCGTTGCCGGCGCAGTGACGCGCCGACAACGCAGCGCGTCGCACGGATCCCGTCTTCATGTGGACCACCGGCAAGCGCAGGCCGGTGCCGCCGCCGGCGCGAGCACATGCATCAGGCAGCGTCGCCGCCTCCTGTTCCTCGCCAGCGCGCGCGTGATCGTCGGCAGCCCGGCTGCCCGGCGCCGGTGATCGCTCACTGCCTCATCACGCCCCCACTCGACGAATGTCTGCCGAAGCATAGCGTTCAGCCGCCGCGGCAAACATGCGCACGACTCGAATCCATCAAAATGCGTCGTCGCGATCCGGACTTCGGATTCGCGAAGTTTTGACACAGCCGTGACGGAAACAAGCAAGTCGCCGTAATCCGCGCCCGGCTCCCGTCGCGTCGAGACCGACGAAGGTTAAATTTCGTTAGTAGACCTTTCATTTTTACAGATCGAAAAATCGATATCCGTTACGAAAGAGACACGAACGAATCGATGCAACCGGGATGGCGGGCGGGGGCCATGCAAGCCACAACACGATTTTTACATCGAGCTCAGGAAAACGAATGAACACGCATCATCAAGGGTTGGGAAATTCCGTACAACGCGCACCGCGCACATCGAAGGTCGCGCTGGCCGTCACGGTCAGCGCAGCCGTGGCCGCATTCGCCGCTTCCGCGCCCGCGCGAGCCGACTATGTGCAGAACGGCACGTCGACCGAAACGTCCGCGGGCTGCGTCGGCAACATCGCCATTTCGGGCAGCAGCACGTATCCGGCCGCGGCAACCGGCTGCGACAACATCGCGATCGGCACGGCGGCCGTCGCGAATTCGGGCTCGTCGACCGGCGCCTATAGCGAGACCGTCGCGATCGGCCGCATGGCGGCCGCGACCGGTACGTTCGCGACGGCCGTCGGCGGAAACGCCGTGGCGACCGGCGACCAGGCGACGGCGATCGGAACGGCTTCGAGCGCAGTTGGCGGCCAGGCAACGGCGGTCGGTAACGGCGCGATCGCGAACGGCGGCACGGCATCCGCCTTCGGCCAGGGCGCATTCGCAGTCGATCAGTCGATAGCCGTCGGGCAAGACGCGAGTGCCACCGCGACGTTCTCGACGGCCGTGGGCAAGGGCAGCATTGCCGCAGGCGGTACGGCTCTCGGCTTCCAGGCCAATGCCGGCGCGGCCGATGCGGTCGCGCTCGGTGTCGACAGCTCGGCATCCGCGACCGGCAGCGTCGCCATTGCCCGTGCGACGGCCTCCGCCGTGAACGCGGTCGCCATCGGCGAAGGGGCGAACGCCGCCGACGCGAACTCCGTCGCGCTGGGCGCGAACGCGACCACGCGCGCCTATACGACCGTCAATAGCGTGGCGCTCAACGGCGTGACCTACAGCGGCTTCGCGGGCACGCCGGTCGGTGTGGTCAGCGTCGGCAGCGCGGGTGCCGAGCGTCAGATCGTCAACGTCGCGGCTGGCGCCATCAGCGCGACCAGCACCGATGCGGTGAACGGCTCGCAGCTCTTCTCGATCGCCAATCAGGTGTCGACGCTGACGGCGGACCTGGCCAATCTCACGACGACCGTCGGCAAGATCTCGTCGAGCGTCCCGGGCGGCACGGTGACGAACTCGACCGACACCGCGATCGGCACGAATACGTCAGTCACCGCGACGAACGGCACCGCGGTCGGCAACGGCTCGAACGTCTCGGGCGACAACGGTACGGCTGTCGGCGTCAACGCCACGGTCACCGCAACGAACGGAACGGCCATTGGCACGAATTCGAAAGTCACGGCAGCGAACGGAACGGCGATCGGCACGGGCTCGAACGTGTCCGGCACGGATTCGACCGCGATCGGCACGAACAGCCGGGCCACCGCGAACAACGCGGTGGCGCTGGGCGCGAATTCGGTTGCCGATCGGGACAACACGGTGTCGATCGGCTCGCCCGGGGCCGAGCGCCAGTTGACCAACGTGGCGGACGGCACCGCACCGACGGACGGCGTGAACGTGCGCCAGTTGAACGGTGCGATCAACTCCGTGCGCGAGGAAATGTCGAAGTACCGCAAGGACGCGAATGCGGGCACGGCGAGCGCGATCGCCATGGCGAACCTGCCGCAAGCCGTGCTGCCGGGCGAGAAGGTCGTCGCGCTCGGCGGCGGCACGTACGGCGGTCAAAGCGCGATGGCGGTCGGCTTGTCCGTCGCGACGGCGAAATGGCTCGTCAAGGGCTCGGTCACGACGGCGGTGTCGGGGCACGGCTCGTTCGGCGCGGGGGCGGGCGTCGGCTACCGCTGGTAATCGGCTTGCGACAACGACGCGTCAGGGCGCTGCTCCTGACGCCGGACGGCCCGCCATCGGCGCCACGGCGCAGAGGGCGGGCCGCCATCACGTATAGAGCGACGCCTGCGGCAATTCCGCGGTCAGCGCGAACCGGCCCACATCGCGCAGCCGGTAGTCGAGCGGATCGTGCAGCGTATGCGTGCGCGCGTTCCGCCAGAAGCGGTCGAGGCCCAGCGACGCGGCCGTCGCGCGCGCGCCGCACGCGTCGAACAGCGCCTCGCCGTTGTCGAGCGCCGCGCGCTGCGCGACGATCTTCGCTTCGGATACCGCGAGCGCGACTTCGGCGCGTTCGTCGGTTGTCAGCTCATCCTGCCGCGCCCACGCGTGCTGCAACGCGACGGCCGCGCGATCGGCCAGCGCCGCCGCGGCGATCGCACGCACACGCATGTCGCCGAAGCGTTGCAGCGTGTACGGATCGTCTTCGGCCCGCTCGACGTCCGAATGAACCCACGGGCGGCCATGCTGCCGCACGTAGTCGCGCGCCTCGGCCAGCGCGCCTTCCGCCAGGCCGACGAACAGGTTCGTCAGCACGAGCTGCGACACCAGCGTGCGCAGCGTCGCGCGCGGCGTCGGCGGCGCTTCCGAGCGATGCAGCACTTCGTCCGCCGCGAGCGTCACGCCGTCGAAGCGCACGCTGCCGCTGTCGGTCTGGCGCTGGCCGACCGGATCCCAGTCGTCGTTGACCGTGATTCCGGCCCGATCGGTCGGCACCACGCCGAACACGGTGCGGCCGATGGCCGGATCGTGCGCGGACACCGTCATCCGATGCGAGCCGCGCGTGCCGGAACAGAAGCCCTTCACGCCGTCGAGCCGGTAGCCGCCGTCGGGCGTCGCCGTGGCCACGAGCCGCGTGTCGAGCGGATTGACCGCGTTGCCCCACCACCAGCGCCCGTCCACCGTGCCGCGCAGGTAGCGCTCGCGCTGCGCGGCGTTGCCCCATACGTCGACGCTCACCACCTGCAGGCACTGAAAGCCGACGAGATGCGCGAGCGCGCTGTCGACCCGCGCGACCTGCCGGATCACGTCGTAGATCGCCGGCCACGCCGCTTCCTGTCCGCCGAACGCGCGCGGCACCGCGAGCGTCAGCAGGCCCGCGTCGGCGAGCCACTGCTTCTCCCGCGCGGCATGACCGCCCGCGCGGTCGCGCTCGGCGGCGCTCACGCGCAGCGCGTCGATCGCGCGGGCCAGCGCAGCGCGGTCGACGGCCGGTGTATCGGTATCCGGCGCCAGCGTCGCCGGGCCGCGTGGATCGTTCATGCGACAGCTTCCTGTTCAACGGTTTCGCCCGACAGCGGTACGAGCGCGCCGAGCCGGCGGCCGGTCAGCCGCGACAGGATCTCGCGCCGCCAGTCGTCGTAGATGGCACGATATTCGGCGATATCCGCGCCGAATACCAGTGCGGTATGCGCGTACTCGTCATGCAGATAGCCGTCGAGCCGCGCCTGGGTTTCCTCGTCGGCCGCGATCACGCGATCGATCAGCGCGTCGCGCTCGGCGGGCGCAAGCGCGTGCAGCGTGTCGAACCACCACTGGACGATCCGCACGCGATGCCATTCCTCGTCCGGCCGGATCCGGTTCTCGCCGTGCTCGCGCATCGCGCTGTCGCCGATACGCCCCGTCTTGCGCTGGATCCACAGCTTCGCGAGGATGTGCAGCTCGTAATGCCATTCGAACGCGAGAAAGCCCGCGACGTCGCGCACCGCGATGTCGCCGATGCGCGCCCAGTGCGCGGCGACGAGCCGGTCGACTTCCGGCAGCGGATCGCGCCCGGTGAGTTCGGTTACGCGCTCGCGGCCGATCACCGCGTGCGCGCCGTCGTCGCCGAGCTGGCGCGACAAAATCAGCTGGAAATGCGGATCGTCGCAGAACAGCGTGTCGATCGCCTTCGCGACGACCTGCACGATGAAGAGATCGTGCGACGCCATCTTCGTGTAGTACTCGGCGACGGCGGCCCGTTCGTCGTCGCGCGGCTCGCGCGGCGGCGTCGCGAGTTTGTCGGGGAAGTCCGGACGATGGCGTCGCGCCACCTCCAGAAACAGTGCTTCCTCGAATTGTCCGTTCCATTCGCGCGGCGCGCCGATGGGCAAGGTCATGTTTTTTCTCTCAGGATCAGGAATGAAACGAGCGGACGCTCGTGGCGTCGCTCAGGTACGCCGGGTCACGCGTCGGACCAGGCGGTCGCCCGTGATTTGCACGGCCGAGACGAGCGCGATCAGGATCACGATCACGGTCGCCATGACGGTGGTGTCGAAACGTTGATAGCCATAGCGGATCGCGAGATCGCCGAGGCCGCCCGCGCCGACGGCGCCCGCCATCGCGGTCGAGCCGATCAGCGCGACGACGGTGATCGTGAAGCCGCCGAGCATGCCGGGCAGCGCCTCCGGCAGCAGCACGTGCCAAACGATGTGGCGGCGCTTCGCACCCATCGCGAGCGCGGCCTCGATCAGCCCGCGATCGACTTCGCGCAGGCTCACTTCGGCGATTCGCGCGAAGAACGGGATCGCGGCGATCGACAGCGGCACGACGGCCGCCCACACGCCGATCGTCGTGCCGATCAGCACGCGCGTGAACGGCAGCAGCGCGACCAGCAGGATGATGAACGGCGTCGAGCGGAACACGTTGACGAGCGCGCCGAGCACCGCGTTCACGCCGCGCCGCGCGTAGATGCCGCCGGGCGCGGTGGTCACGAGGATCACCGCGAGCGGGATGCCGATCAGCGCAGCGATCGCGGCCGACGCGGCGACCATCGACAGCGTGTCGCGAATCGCGTCGAGCAGTTCGGGCCACCAGAGCTCAAACATAGCCGAGCACCTCCGCATGATTCGCATGACGGCGCGCGCGCTCGAGCAGCGCGGCGACCGCCGCGCCGTGCGCCGCCGACGCGCCGGCGTCATCCGCACGCGGCGTCGCGGCGATCACGAGCCGCCCCTGCGCGTGCCCCTGGATGCTTTCGATGCCGCCGTGCAGGAACCGCACGGAGCCGCCGAGCGCCGCCGCGAGCGCGCCGACGTCCGGCTCGCCGCCGCTCTCGCCCGTATAGCGGACGTCCAGCACGATCCGGGCGCCGTCGGGCAGCGCGGATTGTTCGGGCAGCGGCCGCACGCGCGCGGCCAGTTCGGCCGGCAGGTCATGCTGCAGCGTGCTCAGCAGCGCGCGCGTCGCGCCGTGGCGCGGATCGCCGAACACGCGCCACACTGGGCCCGTTTCGACGACTTCGCCCTGTTCGATCACCGCGACCGTGTCGCACACCGCGCGGATCACTTCCATCTCGTGCGTGATCAGCACGATCGTCAGACCGAGGCGGCGGTTGATGTCGGCGAGCAGCGCGAGGATCGATTGCGTGGTTTCCGGATCGAGCGCCGACGTCGCTTCGTCGCACAGCAGCACCTCGGGATCGTGCACGAGCGCCCGCGCGATGCCGACGCGCTGCTTCTGCCCGCCCGACAGGCTCGCCGGATACGCGTCGCGCTTCGCGGCGAGCCCGACGAGATCGAGCAGCGCGTCGACCTTGCGCACGCGCTCGGCCTTCGGCACGCCGGCGATCTTCAGCGGCAGCGCGACGTTCTCGAATACCGTCTTCGCGGACAGCAGGTTGAAATGCTGGAACACCATGCCGGTGCGGCGCCGCAACGCGACGAGGCCGTCCTCGTCGAGCGCGCCGACGTCGACGCCCTGCACGCGCACGCGGCCCGAGCTCGGCCGTTCGAGGCCGTTCAGGAGCCGCAGCAGCGTCGACTTGCCGGCGCCGCTGCGGCCGATGATCCCGAACACCTCGCCGCGCCGTACGTCGAGCGTCACGTCGCGCAGCGCGGCCGCCTGGCCGCGCGGCGTCGCGAATACCTTGCCGACCTGCTCCAGCGACACGGCCGCGCCGTCGGCCGGCGTCACGGCTTCGTCATGCGCTGCCGCACCGGCGCCCGCCCCGGCCCGCACGGCCGACGCCTCGATGAAACCCAGCGTATCGAACAATTGCGTCATCGCTTCGCTCCGTCACGTTCAGGCATGCGCGGGATGCGCGGGTTCGGCCACGGCCGCCGGCCGATGCCGCGCGCCGGTGTGCCAGGCGGGCAGGCGCGGGCCGGCGCCGAACAGCTTCTCGCGCAGCGTCGGCGCGGGATCGTAGTCTTCCTTGTAGACGCCGCGATTCTGCAGCTCGGGCACGACCCAGTCGACGAAATCCTCGAACGACTCGGGCATCACGGTGCGCGTCAGGTTGAAGCCGTCGATGCCGGTCTCGTCGATCCACGACTGCAGCTCGTCCGCGACCTGCGACGGCGAACCGACGATCGGCGCGTAGCGGCCGCCGAGCGACATCTGTTCGAGCATGCGGCGCACGGTCCACGTGCCGGTCGTGCTCTTGCGCGAGATCGCGTCGACGGCCGACTGGATCGAATCGGTCTTCACGTACGAGATCGGCTCGTCGAGGCCGTATTTCGCGAAGTCGATGCCGGTCGAGCTCGCGAAATGCGCGAGGCCGGCTTCCGGGCTCGCGTAGCGCCGGTATTCGTCGAACTTTTCGCGGGCAAGCAGTTCGGTCTCGGCCGTCACGACGCTCACGCCGGCAAAGATCCTGATCGACGCCGGGTCGCGCCCCTGCCGTGCCGCGGCCGCGCGAATGTCGAGCGCCGCCGCGCGCGCCGCGGCCTTGCTTTGCCCGTTCACGAACACGCATTCCGCGTGGCGGCCCGCGAACTCGACGCCGCGCGCGGACGAGCCGGCCTGGTACAGCACCGGCGTGCGCTGCAGCGACGGTTCGCTCAGATGAATCGCATCGATCGAATAGAACGGCCCGTCGTGCTTCACGCGCCGCACCTTGCCCGGCTGCGCGAACACGCGCGCCTGCGCGTCGCGGATCACCGCATCGTCGTCCCAGCTCTGTTCCCACAGCTTGTAGACGACGTCCATGTAGTCGTCGGCGCGCTCGTAGCGGTCGTCGTGGCCGATCTGCTGCGCGAGGCCCATCCCGCGCGCGGCGCTGTCGAGGTAGCCGGTGACGATGTTCCAGCCCACGCGCCCTTTCGTCAGATGATCGAGTGTCGACATGCGGCGCGCGAACAGGTACGGCGGCTCGTAGGTCAGGTTCGCGGTCACGCCGAAGCCGAGATGCCGCGTGACCTGCGCCATCGCCGGCACGAGCAGCAGCGGATCGTTGACGGGCACCTGCACCGACTCGCGCAGCGCGACGTCGGGCCCGCCGCCGAACACGTCGTACACGCCGACGATGTCCGCGAGAAAGATCCCGTCGAACTTGCCGCGCTCCAGCGTCCTCGCGAGATCGGCCCAGTAGTCGAGATCGGTGTAGTGCGCGGAGCGGTCGCGCGGATGCGTCCACAGCCCGTGATTGATGTGCCCGACGCAGTTCATGTTGAACGCGTTGAGCAGGATCTTCTTGCGGTTCGCCGTCGTCATGCCGCCTCCGTCACCATGCGATCGCGTACAGCGAGCCGAACGCGTTGTCGAGCGCACGGCGCACGGCCGGCGAATGCTGGTAGATCGAGATGAACTTGCGGATGCGCGCGTCGTTCGCGCTCTCGGGCCGCACGACCCACTGGATCGCGAAGTTCTTGTTCTCGGTGCCGTCGAACAGCAGCGCGCTGTTCGGGTCGGTCGTGCCGGCGAGCTTGATGAAGCTCGGGTAGCCCTGCGCGAGATCGACGTCATCGAGCGAACGCGCGAGCTGCGACGCTTCGAGCGCGATGATCTTCAGGTGCTTCGGGTTGGCGACGATGTCGTGCGTCGTCGCGCGGTAGTCGGCGCCCGGCTTCAGCGTGATGAGCCCCGCGCGCTGCAGCAGCAACAGCCCGCGCCCGCCGTTGACCGGATCGTTCGCGATCGCGACGCGCGCGCCGTCCTTCAGCTCGGCGAAGCTTTTCACCTTCTTCGAATAGAGGCCGATCTTCATGATCGTGCCGGGCGCGATCGAGATGAAGTTGTAGCCGCCCTGCTTCTTCGCGTTCTCGAGAAACGGGATGTGCTGGAAGTAGTTGACGTCGATGTCCTTGTTCGCGAGCGCCGCGTTCGGCGTATTCCAGTCGGTGAATTCGACGATCTTCACGTCGAGGCCCTGCTCCTTCGCCTCCTTCGCGGCGATCTTCAGCGCCTCGATCTGCGGACTGGTCGAGATGCCGACCTTCAGCGGCGCGGTATCGGCGCGCGCGCCGTTCAGCAGCACGACGCCGAGCAGCGCGGCCGTCAGCAGGCGGGCCACGCTGGCCACACGGCCGGCGGAAAAGCGGGCGGAAAACACGGGATGCAGCATGGGAACCACTCTCCTGTCCAAAGACGGTATCGACGGATGAGCGACGCCGCGGCGAACGCGCGGGCGTTCTCCGGACAGTCGTCGTCGCATCGGAAAAAGATCAGCCGATGATAGAGAGCGGCGGGTGGGCGGTCTACGAAGCGATTGTGCGAAGAAAATCGCGCGCGGCGATATGGCGGGCGGCGGCCCGGGCGGCTGGCATGGCCGGCCGCCCGGGCCGCCGCCAGGCCGAAATCTCGGCCTGAGCGCCGCGCCGATTCCGAAATCTCGGCCAGCCTGCCTGGAAAACCCTTTCCGCAGGCGAAACAAATCCCTTATGAATCAATGCATTAAAAATATTCCGGCAAGCCGGAATACTGGCACGGGGGTTGCGTAATAGACGGCACACGATGCCGCGAAGCGATGCAGGCATTCCAAACATCAGGAGACACGTCTTGCAGACCTCTATCCACACCCCGTCCCATCCGGAACCGATTGCCGCCGCCGGTCCCACCACGCGTGAACGCTTCTGGCCGGAAGGCTGGTGGAAGCTGATGGAAATCCGCATCGGCATCATTCCGCTGCCGATCTACGTGATCCTGTTCGGGCTGATCGTCGGCTTCGCGGTGACGGGCAAGGTGCCCGGCGAGATCTCGATGGCGATCGCGGTGCTCGCGTTCTTCGGCTTCACCTGCGCCGAACTCGGCAAGCGCCTGCCGCTGCTGCGCAACATCGGCGCGGCCGCGATCTTCGCGACCTTCGTGCCGTCGGCGCTCACGTACTACCACGTGCTGCCGAAGCCGGTGCTGAACCTCACGGTCGAATTCACCAAGTCGACCAACTTCCTGTACCTGTTCATCGCGTCGATCATCGTCGGCAGCATCCTGAGCATGGATCGCCGCGTGCTGATCCAGGGCTTCGTGAAGATCTTCGTTCCGCTCGCCGTCGGGTCGGTCGCCGCGGCGATCGTCGGCACGGCCGTCGGCACCGCGCTCGGCCTCGGCGCGCGCCACACGCTGCTGTACATCGTCGTGCCGATCATGGCGGGCGGCGTCGGCGAAGGCGCGATTCCGCTGTCGATCGGCTATTCGGAACTGATGCACCTGCCGCAGGGCGAGATGTTCGCGATGGTGCTCCCGTCGGTGATGCTCGGCAGCCTGACCGCGATCATCCTGTCGGGCGCGCTCGACATGCTCGGCAAGCGCCTGCCGCATCTCACCGGCAACGGCCGCCTGCAGGTCGGCGAAAGCGGCGACATGACGCCGGAGAACGAGGAGATCCGCGGCCACGTCGACGTCACGCACATCGCGGGCGCCGGCATCACCGCGATCACGCTGTATCTCGTCGGCCTGATGGCGCACAAGCTGTTCGGCCTGCCCGCGCCGGTCGCGATGCTGTTCCTCGCGGTGCTGGTGAAGCTCGCGCGCGCGGTGTCGCCGCCGCTGCAGGAAGGCGCGTTCGTCGTCTACAAGTTCTTCTCGACCGCCGTCACGTATCCGCTGCTGTTCGCGATCGGCGTCGCGATGACGCCGTGGGACAAGCTGACCGCCGCGTTCACGATCGTCAACGTGGTCACGATCGTGTCGACCGTCGCGACGCTGATGGGCACCGGTTTCGTGGTCGGCCGCCTGCTGAAGATGTACCCTATCGACACCGCAATCGTGAACGCCTGCCACAGCGGGCAAGGCGGCACCGGCGACGTCGCGATCCTGACCGCCGCGAACCGGATGCAGCTGATGCCGTTCGCGCAGATCGCCACCCGCATCGGCGGCGCGATCGTCGTCACGGTCACGCTGATCCTGGTCGCGCACTTCGGATAACGCGCGGCCGCGCGCACCGTCGCGCCGGCTGCTTCGCACGCGCCGCCGCCGGCCCTGCCGGCGCGCGGCGCGTGTCGTTCGGGGAGGGCCGGTGGCGGAGGGCCGGTTGCGGACGGCCGGTTGCGGACGGCCGGTGGCGGACGGCCGGTAACGGGCTTCGATGAGGACGAACGTGCAGAAGAGCTTCAAGGGAATCCCGTGGTGGGGCTGGGCTTCGGCCGCGGTGCTGTACGTCGGCGTGGCCGGCGCGGCCGTCGATTTCGCGTGGGAACGCGCGATCGACGCGCTCGAGGAGGCCGGCGCGCACCGGCTCGACCTGTATGCGTCGAGCCTGAAAAGCGAGCTCGGCCGCTTCGAGATCCTGCCCGGCCTGGTCGCGCGGCAGGATGGCGTGCGGGCGATGCTGAAAGCCGCGCCGAACGATGCGCCCGAACTCGTGCATGCGGTGAACACCTACCTCGAAGCCGTGAACCGCGACGCGGGCAGCGGCGCGGTCGACGTGATCGATCTGCAAGGCGACGTGATCGCCGCGAGCAACTGGAACGAGACGATCAGCTTCGTCGGCACCAACGTGTCGTACCGGCCGTATTTCAAGGACGCGCTCGCGCGCGGCAGCGGCCGCTTCTTCGGCATCGGCACCAACACCGGCGTGCCGGGCGTCTACTTCGCGAGCGCGGTGCGCAGCGACGGTGCGCCGATCGGCGTCGCCGCCGTGAAGATCAGCGTCGACCCGCTCGAATCGGCGTGGGGTGCGCCGGGCGTCGCCGCGCTGGTCGTCGACAGCAACGGCGTGGTCGTGATCTCGACCGAGCCCGCGTGGAAATTCACCGCGCTGCGCCCGATCACCGCGCAGCAGCAGCGCGACATCCAGGCGTCGCGCCAGTATGCAGGCCGCACCGTCGACGCACTGCCCTATCGCCGCATCGGCGAGCGCGGCTCGGCCGCGTGGTTCGGCACCTTCCCCGATCCGCGCCACGCCGGCCGCACCACGCGCTATCTCGTGATGTCGCGCCCCGCGCCGCAGGCCGGCGATTCGCTGATGGTGCTGCTCGACATCGCGGGCGCGCGGCGCCAGCAGCAAACGGCGTTCGTGTTCGTCACCGGCGCGTTCCTGATCGTCGCGCTGCTGGTCGGCTATGCGATCCAGCGGCGCCGGGCGATCCTCGCGCGGCTGAGCGCGCAGGACGCGCTGCGCCGCGCGAACGACCGGCTCGAGCTGACCGTCGCGCAGCGCACGGCCGCGCTGACGGCCGCGAACGAGCGGATGCAGCGCGAGATCGACGAGCGCGAGCGCACCGAACAGCGGTTGCGTGCGTCGCAGCAGGAAGTCGTGCACGCGGGCAAGCTCGCGGTGCTCGGGCAGATGGCCGCCGGCCTCACGCACGAGCTGAACCAGCCGCTCGTCGCGATCCGCACGCTGTGCGACAACGCGCGCACGTTCTTCGAACGCGGCCAGCCGGCGCCGGCGCTCGCGAATCTCGAACGGGTCGGCAAGCTGGTCGACGGCATGGCCGTGCTTACCGGCGAGCTGAAGACCTTCGCGCGCAAGCCCGACGTCGAGCGCGTCGCGGTGTCGCTGAACGAGGCCGTCGCGCATGCGCGGCTCATCTACGACGCGCGCATTCGCGACGAAGGCGTGCGGCTCGACGTCAACATCGCGCCCGGCACGACCGTCTCGGCCGAATCGAGCCAGTTGCAGCAGGTGATCGTGAACCTGCTTGGCAACGCGCTCGACGCGGTGCACGACGCACCGGTGCGCCGCATCGTCATCGAGGCGGCCGAAGTGGACGATGCGGATGGCGCCGGCCGCGTGCGTTTCACGGTGGCCGACAGCGGCGCCGGCATCGCGCCCGACGTGCTGCCGCACCTGTTCGAGCCGTTCGTCACGACCAAGCCGCGCGGCCAGGGCCTCGGGCTCGGCCTCGCGATCACGTCGCGCATCGTCGAGGCGTTCGGCGCGCGGATCGCCGCGACGAACCGCGACGAAGGCGGCGCGCAGTTCACCATCGAATTCGCGGCGGCGACGCCGCAACAAAGGACAGAGCATGGAAGATGAGATTCGGGTGCTGGTCGTCGAGGACGATGAAAACGTCCGGATCGGCGTCGAGCAGGCTGTCGCGCTCGCCGGGTTCCCGGTCGATGCGTTCGCGTCGGCCGCCGACGCGCTCGCGCACGTCGCGCCCGGTGCGCCGGTGGTGATCGTGTCGGACGTGCGGATGCCGGGCATCGACGGGCTGCAGTTGCTCGACCGCGTGATGGCCATCGATGCGCAGATTCCGGTCGTGCTGATCAGCGGCCACGCGGACATCTCGACGGCCGTCGGCGCGATGCAGGTCGGCGCGTACGACTTCATCGAGAAGCCGTTTTCGTCGGACGTGATCGCCGGGCGCGTCGCGCGCGCGGTCGAGAAGCGCCGCCTGACGCTCGAGGTGCAGGGGCTGCGCGCGGCACTGAACAACTGGCAGGGCATCGAGGCGTTCGTGCTCGGCAAGTCGCCCGCGATGGCCGACGTGCGCAAGAAGATCCTGCGCCTCGCCGATACGTCGGTGTCGGTGCTGATCACCGGCGAGACGGGCACCGGCAAGGAGTTGATCGCGCGCAGCCTGCACGACTTCGGCAGCCGGCGCGACGCCCATTTCGTCGCGCTGAACTGCGGCGGCCTGCCCGAGCAGGTGTTCGAGAGCGAGTTGTTCGGGCATGAGGCCGGCGCGTTCACCGGCGCGATCAAGAAGCGCATCGGCAAGATCGAATGGGCGGATGGCGGCACGTTGTTCCTCGACGAGATCGAGACGATGCCGATCGCACTGCAGATCAAGATGCTGCGCGTGCTGCAGGAGCGCGTGGTCGAGCGGCTCGGCGCGAACGACCTGATTCCGGTCGACTGCCGCGTGGTGGCCGCGTCGAAGGCCGATCTCGCCGAACTCGCGGCCGACGGGCGTTTTCGCGCGGACTTGCTGTATCGCCTCAACGTCGCGCAGATCGAGCTGCCACCGCTGCGCGAGCGGCGCGAGGACGTGCCGCTGCTGTTCGAGCACTTCGTGCTCGCGGCCGCGCGGCGCTTTGGGCAGCCGGCGCCGGTGCTTACCGCCGCGCAGGTGTCCGAACTGATGACGCACGCGTGGCCCGGCAACGTGCGCGAGCTGCAGAACGTGGCCGACCGCTTCGTGCTCGGGCTCACCGGCGACAGCCTGCTGTCGTCCGGCGAGGCGCCGGCCGTGGGCAGCACGCTCGCGGAACAGCTCGCGTATTTCGAGCGGATGCTGATCGAGGACATGCTGCGGCGTCACCACGGCAACGTCGCGGACGCGAGCGAGGCGCTCGGCATGCCGAAGAAGACGCTCTATCACAAGCTGCGCCACCTGCGAATTCCCGCGCGCGGCGACGCGGCGGCCGACGGCGGCGAATGACGCGAACGAGGACACGTACTCCGGCATGGATCGCATCGACATCACCGAACACGGCCGCGTCAATGGCCACTTGATCCGCGGCGTCACGCGCGCGCGGAAAACCTTCCGCCCGAGCGACTGGCCCGAGCGCCTGGCGGGTGTCATCACGCTGTTCGTCGGCGAACGGCGGCCAGGCTATCCGTGCGCGCTGTCGCGGCTCGCGATGCCCGTCGTCGACGGCGACGGCGTCAAATGCCTGTTCGTGTCGGACGAATTGCGCGCCGTGTGCGCCGATGCGTTCGAGTTCGCGATGCAGTTCGCGGCCGACAATGATTTGCCGGTCGAGCTTCAAACCGCGCCGGCGCTGGCGGTGCGGTGACGCGCGGGTCGCGTTTGGTGGCCTACTCCTCTGCGTCGAAAAGTGCTTCGAACGCGTTTTGGCACAACTGATGCATGCTTGAGCGCAATTCTTTCGTCATAAATTTGCAGCGTCCGAACCGCCAAGTCACGGATGCGCGGGTTCGATACATCCTAACGTGGCCATGTGAAATCACTCGGCCACGTTAGGGCTCCCTTACGCATGCCCCATGCGCCCCAAATCCCATGCCGCTTCAAGGCGCCGTGACGTCATGCGGTTCGCCGTCGATAGACGCCCACTCGAACCGTATGCATATAGGGACTGATTAAAGGTCGGCCGCAGCCGTGATCGCAGGACCTGCCCGACAAGGGTTTCCCGCCGAGCCATCAATAAAATTGATCGTCACGATGAAAATTATGCGTTTTCCTTGCAGGTCGCCGTGATGCATAGTTGCGTCGTGTTGACGCACCTTTGAGTCTTTCAGCCATGAACATGCGAATCGAGCCGTCCGTGCTCGCGAACCCCGACCTGCAATTTGCGACGCTTTCGTCAGGCATCAGCCTGCCGTATGTCGAGCGGGGCGGCGGTGCGCCGATGGTGTTCGTGCATGGCTCGCTGTGCGACTACCGCTACTGGGATCCGCAACTCGCGGCGCTATCGGCCCACTACCGCTGCATCGCGCCGAGCCTGAGCCACTACTGGCCGGCCGTCGAAGCGGGCATCCAGGACGAGTTCAGCTGGCAGAACCACGTCGACGAGCTCGCCGAATTCATCGACGCGCTCGATCTCGGCCCCGTGCATCTGGTCGGCCATTCGCGCGGCGGCAGCGTCGCGTTCAACGTCGCGCGCCAGCATCCGCACCTCGTCGAATCACTGACGCTCGCCGATCCGGGCGGCCCGCTCCAGCAGCCGGGCGTGCGCGAAGCCGCGCTGCCGGCCGCCGCGATCGCGCTGCGCACGAAGGCCGTGAACCTGATCGAGCAGGGCGAAGTCGAAGCCGGCCTCGAGATGTTCGTCGATTCGGTAAGCCTGCCCGGCGCATGGAAGAAGAGCACGTCGCGCTTTCGCACGATGGCGATCGACAACGCAAGCACGCTGCCGAAGCAGTTGCGCGACCCGCTGCCCGCGTATTCGCAGCACACGGCCGGCGACATCGCATGCCGCACGCTGCTGATCGACGGCCAGCGCAGCCCGAAGATGTTCCGCCACAACGTCGACACGCTGTCGCAGTGGATCGGCCATGCGCAACGGCAGACCGTCGCCGGCGCATCGCACGGGATGAACGCCGCGAGCCCTGCGGTGTTCAACCGTTACGTGCACGAGTTCGTCGCCGCGTAATGGCGCGGGCGGCATGCGCGCCGCCCGTCTTCCTCTCTCTTGCAGCAGCGAAACGGCGCGGGTGTCCGCATCGTTTCGCATCCCTCTGCATCCGTCTACATTACGCCGCCGGCGCCGCCTTGCGCGTCACCGCGTCCGGCAAACCGAACACGCTGTCAAACGCCCAGTTGTACGCGAACGTGAAGATCGGGAAGAACACGATCAGCACCGCGTCATACAGGAACGCCTGCCATAACGACACGTCGAGCCACCACGCGATCAGCGGAATCAGGAACGTCACGAGCGCGACCTGGAACCCGATCGCATGCACGACACGCCGCCCGACGGTGCGCGTCGTTTCCGCACGCCGCCGCTCCCATGCCTCGAAGCCGAGGTTGTACAGAAAATTGACGGTGACGCCCGTCGTCGAGATCATCACGCCGAGCACGCCGCTCGTCGCCGCGCTCGCGCCGCTCAGCATACCGAGCACCGACGACGCGACGAGGATGCCGAGCACCTCGAACATCACGACGTAGACTATGCGTCTCTTCCATCCTTGCATGACCGACCACCTTCGTTTCGAACCAGGTGGCGAGACTACAGCGGGCACTTCGTCCGCAAAAGTCAGGTCGTTTCAATTTTTCTGACAGGAGCGGGCAGACCATGCTGACCAGCGATCACATCGACATGCTGCTGACCGTCATCGACAAAGGCTCGTTCTCGGCGGCCGCGCGTGCGCTCGGCCGCACGCCGTCGGCGGTCAGCATGGCGATCGCGAACCTCGAGGCCGAGCTCGATCTCGTGCTGTTCGACCGCGGCTCGCGCGAGCCGACGCCGACCGCCGCGATGGCCGCGCTGCTGCCCGACGCGCGCGCGATCGCCGAACGGCTGCATGCGCTGCGTGCGCATGCGCAGCACTTGTCGGAAGGCGTCGAGGATTCGCTGCGGCTCGGGCTCGCCGCCGAAATCGACGGCGCGCCGATTGCGCGCGCGCTGACGGCCGTCGCGGTGAAATATCCGGCGCTCGCGGTCAGCGTCGTCACGGCGCCGCAGGACGCGATCGTCGACGCGCTGCATCGTGGCGCCGTCGATCTTTGCGTCGCGTACGGCGGACTCGATCTGCATCCGCAGGAACAGATTCACGCGCTGTGGACCGAGACGCTGATCGCGGTCGCCGCGCCCGGCCATCCGGCGATTGCCGAAGCCGCGCATCCGGAGGCGATCGAGCGATTGTCCGGGTTCCGGCAGATCGTGATCGCCGATCCGGAGCGGCCGCTCACCGACGTGCGGCCGCTGATCGGCAACCGCACGTGGAAGGTGACCGACATGGCGACCGCGATCGCGCTCGTGAAGGCCGGCCATGGCTGGGCGAATTTGCCGGAGTCGGTCATCGGCCGGTATGTGGCCGACGGCGAACTCGCGTCGCTCGTGTTCGCGAACATTCGCAACGGGCTGCCGTTGCCTGTGTATTTGCGGCGACCGAAACATATGGGGCTCGGCAAGGCGGCAAGCGCGCTGGTGCGGGCACTGCGGGCCGAACGCGCGGAGATGTGAGCGCCGCCGCACCCGTCGGAAGGTGCCGAGTGAGATTGACCGTTAGTTGCGGCACGCGGTGCGGTAAAAAGGTTCTTCGGAAATTTCCGTGGACGTCGCCTTCCGACCCGCTGCAGCCATCGGATGCCCCGGCAACTCGACGGCAAGGTTCAATGCCAGGCTGACCTTCGAATGTCCAACTGCATGCACCGGCGAAGGTCCTCAGACAGTAGCACTGACGGGCCGTTACTCCGCGCTTGGGTAACGGACTGCGCAAGCGGGCGCCCGGGGCTGCCCTTTACTCTCTTGACGCGGCGTCAGGAGCCGTTCAAGCAGATCGGGGCTGTCTAGTTGCGCAATCCACCAGTTCAAAGCGTTCCCTACCTTGTCCTCGCGCCAAGCGAGGTAGCC
>NZ_LFZP01000068.1:0-54139 GCF_002925705.1 Burkholderia anthinoferrum | reverse complement strand
CTGGCTCGCGAGCACGGCCGCGACGTTGCGCGACGTCTCGTGCGCATGCTCGATGACTTCGATGCGCGCGGCCCACAGCGTCGCCGCGCTGATCCCGAGCGCCGCGAGCGACATCAGCGTGCCCAGTGCGCCGACGACGAGCGGGTGGCGTCCGGCCCAGTCGGCGATTTTCTCGATCGAAGTGAAGGCGGGCATGCTCGCGCTCATAGGGGAAGCCGGCTGCCGGGGCGTCGGCGCGGGTCAAATCCGGGTTAACGGCATGGTTAACCGAAAATCGAGGCCCGCGGGCGACCCCGTCGGCGCGCGCGATCCGCCCACTGCGACGCAAACGTGTGCGACCGAAGCGGCTGGCCGCATCGCACGCATCGTATCGGCTGCCGGCCGCGAATTTGTCCTTATGGTCGGCCTCCGCGCCGGCCATTCGGCACGACTCAATTTCCTGCCGTCGGTGCCGTTAAGTGAATAAGGGTCGGCTCGTTCATCGATCCAGTTCAATCACGCGGCAACGGAGACCGAAGTCATCATGCTGTCATCAATTCGCGCACGGATACTGGCGACGTGTGTCGCCATCGTCGTGACGGCGCTGGCCGTAACAGGAGGGCTCGTTTATTACGTCGTCAAGACCCACAACGACGAGGCCATCGACCAGAATCACAAGTCCATCCTGGCCGGCCACGCGCTGGCGATCGACGAATGGGTGGCGAGCCGGTCGCGCGAAACCCAGGCGCTCGCGGATACGATCGCGATCGGCGAAGGCGACCCGGTGCCGGCGTTGAAGCTGCTCGGCAAGTCGGGCGGCTTCGAGGTGCTGACGCTCGGCCTGCCCGACAAGACGGCGTTCTCGAACGTGCCGCTCGCGCCCGGCTACGACCCGACCGCGCGGCCCTGGTACAAGCAGGCCGTCGGCGCGGGCCATCTGGTCGTGACGGCGCTCTACCGCGATGCGACGAGCGGCAAGCCGGCCGTCGCGTTCGCGGTGCCGGTGGTGCGCGACGGCGTGGTGAAGGGCGTGCTGGCAGCCAGCCTGTTCATGGAAAACGTGAGCTCGATCGTGACCTCCGTTCACCCGACGCCGGCGAGCTTCGCATTTCTGGTGGACAAGGGCGCTCGCGTGATCGCGTCGGCCACGACCGACCTGATCATGAAGCCCGCCACCGGTCTGTCGCCGGAACTCAATGCCGATCGCCTCGGCGCGCTGCAGACGGCGTCCGCGCCCGTCGCGGTGGACATCGACGGCGCCGCCAAGCTGATGCGTGCCCGGCCGATCGCCGGCACCGACTGGTCGCTGGTGCTCGCGCTCGACAAGGGCGACGTGACGGCCGGCATGCGCGCGGTCGCGACGACCACGCTGCTGGCGATCGTGATCGTCGCCGTCATCGCGGCCGCGCTCGTCGGCGCGATGACGAACGCGGCCTTCAAGCGCATCCTGATGGTGCGCGACGCGCTCACGGACGTATCGAGCGGCAGCGGCGACCTGACGAAGCGGCTGCCGGCCGACGGCGCGGACGAAGCCGCGCAGATCGCGCACGCGTTCAACGCGTTCGCCGAAAAGATCAGTGCGATCCTGCTGCAGATCCGTGCGTTCAGCGCGTCGGTCAACCTCGCGAGCGCCGAGATCGCCCAGGGCAACCAGGATCTGTCGGCCCGCACCGAACACGCGGCGTCGAGCCTGCAGGAAACGGCCGCCGCGCTCGAGGAGATCGCCGGCACGGCCCGCAACTCGGCCGACGCGGCGAGCCAGGTGAACCGTCTGGCGGAATCGGCGTCGGATGTCGCGCTGCGGGGCGGCACGGTCGTGCGCGAAGTCGTCTCGACGATGAACGACATCACGCAGGCGTCGGCAGAGATCGCCAACATCGTCGGCGTGATCGACGGCATCGCGTTCCAGACCAACATCCTCGCGTTGAACGCCGCCGTCGAGGCGGCGCGCGCGAACGAGCACGGCCGCGGCTTCGCGGTCGTCGCCGGGGAAGTGCGTGCGCTCGCGCAGCGCAGCGCGCAGGCCGCGCGGGAAATCAAGCAGCTGATCCACTCGTCGGTCGAGAAGATCGAAGGCGGCTCCGGGCTCGTCCAGACCGCCGGTGCGACGATGGACGAAATCGTCGACGGCGTGCGCAACATCACGAGCGTGATCGCCGAGATCAGCGTCGCCGCGAAGGAGCAGAGCACGGGGCTCGAGCAGGTGAATCAGGCGGTGTCGCAGCTCGACGACATGACGCAGCAGAACGCGGCGCTCGTCGAGCAATCGGCGGCCGCGGCGACGTCGCTGCGCGAGCAGGCGGCCCGGCTCGCGCAGACGGTCGGCGAGTTCAAGCTGGCGGAGCGGCCAGTGGCGGCTTGACGGTCAGCGTGACGGGGGTGGCGAGCACCGGCTTCACGGGCCGCGCCGCCGGAGCACGGCGACGCCGTCCGCCCCGAGTACACCGAGGCCGGCGTCGACCACGGACGTGTGCAACGCCATCCCATCGTGTCGGCGGGGCTATTCGCCCGCACCGGCAGCGAGCCACACGACCTGATCGCTCCAGGGCTGGTCGCGCGTAAAGCGGAACAGTGTGTCCTTGAGCAGGCGGATCCACGCATCGACCAGTCGTGACGGACGATTTTCGCGCAACGTGCTGATCGACACGGTCGAGCGAATCGCCGGCCGCTCGATCGCGATCGCCTTCAATTCGCCCCTCGCCAGTTCTTCCCGGATCGCGACGTAGGTGAGCAGCGAATAGCCGACGCCCGCGCGGACGAGCTGCTTGGTCAGCGCGACGCTGTCGATCTCGAATTCGACGCGCAGCCGGACGCCGTGCTGAACGGCGGCCTGCCACCGCCGCTGGCCGAACCACGCCGGCCGCTCTTGCGCCTGCCTGCCAACAGCTGCGACGCGCATTGCCATGTGTTCGGGCCGTTCGACCGTTACCCGTTGCCTGACGATCGCAGCTTCGATCCGTCCGCCGCGCCGGAAACGGCGTTGCGGCGCCTGCACGAGCGCCTCGGCTTCTCGCGCGCCGTGATCGTGCAGAGCCAGGGACATGGGTTCGATCACCGCGCGATGCTTGATGCGTTGCGCAATGGAGCCGGGCGTTACAAGGGCGTCGCGCTCGTTCGGCCGGGCGACCCGGACGCGCTTCTTGCGGAGTACGACGCGAACGGGGTGTGCGGCGCACGGTTCAACTTCCTCGCGCATCTCGGCGGCCGTCCGGACCTGGACGCGGTCAGGACGGTCGCCGCCCGCATCCGGCCGCTCGGCTGGCATATGGCGATTCACGTGTCCGGGCAGGACATCGCCGAATTTTCCCCGTTCATCCGTTCGCTCGACATGCCGGTGGTCATCGACCACATGGCGCGGGTCGATATCGACGAAGGAGCGGACAGCCCGTCGGTGCGTGCCCTGTGTGCGTTGCTCGATACCGGAAACGTGTGGGTCAAGCTGTCGGGCGCGGACCGGATGTCCAAAACCGGTGCGCCGTTCGAGGACACGTTGCCCGTCGCGCGCCGCTTCGCCGAGCACGCGCCCGAACGCGTGCTATGGGGCAGCGACTGGCCGCATGTGAACCTGGGCCATCCGATGCCGGACGACGGCGACCTCGTCGACCTGATCGAGCGGATCGTGCCGGACGAGACGCGCCGCATCCGGATGCTGGTCGACAATCCCGCCCATTTCTTCGGATTCAGGTGAACCCATGGCATCGACGCTCTCCATTGCGCACGAGCAGCCGGATGTGACGAACGACGCCGCACTCCAGCGCGCATTGCGCAAGAACCTCGTTCGCCTCGTCCCGCTGCTGGCAATCGGCTACTTCTTCAATTACATCGACCGGACCAACATCGGCTTCGCGGCGCTGACGATGAACAGCGATCTCGGTCTGACCGGCAGCCAGTTCGGCATGGCGGCCGGGCTGTTCTTCATCGGGTACTGCGTGCTCGAGGTGCCGAGCAATCTCGCGCTCTACCGGTTCGGCGCGCGGCGCTGGCTGGCCCGGATCATGATCGGCTGGGGGCTGCTGTCCGCCGCGTGCGCGGTCATCCAGGGGCCGACCAGCTTCTACGTGCTGCGTGTACTGACCGGGGCGGCCGAAGCGGGCTTCTTTCCCGGCGTGCTGTTCTACCTGTCGTGCTGGTTTCCGAAGGCATGGCGCGTACGGGTGCTCGCGTGGTTTCTGGTGGCGATCCCGCTGTCGTCGGTCGTGGGCGGCGTGCTGGCGGCGTTCATCATGCAACTGGACGGAACCGGCGGCCTCAAGGGCTGGCAATGGCTGTTCATCGTCGAAGGGTTGCCTGCGTGCGTGCTCGGCCTGGTGACCCTGCGGCTCTTGCGTGATCGGCCCGAGCAGGCGGAATGGCTGACGCAAGAGGAATCCGCGGCGCTGTCGGACGTGCTTGCCCGCGAATCGGCCGAGTTGCCGCAACGGAACTTCGGCGCGGTGCTTCGCGAGGTGCGGGTGTGGATCATGGTCGGCATTCTCTTCTGCTACTGGATCGGCATCAACGGCATCGCGATCTGGCTGCCGCTGATGCTGAAGGGGCACGGGCTTTCGACGTTCGCGGTCGGGCTGCTGTCGGGTGGTGTGCCGTACCTCGTCGCGGCGGTCGTCATGATCGCGTGGGCGCGGCTGATGGAGCGCCGAGGGCGGCACCTGCTGCATCTCGCGCTGGCGTGCGTCGTCTCCGCAGCGGGCCTGATGTTCGCCGTCGCGTTTTCGTCGCTGCTACCCGCGCTCGTCGGCATGGTGTTCGCGGTGATCGGGCTGAGCGCGGCCCGACCGGCGTTCTACAGCCTGCCGTCACGATATCTGACTGCGTCGGAGCAGGCGAACGGCACGTGACGCGCGTTCTATCGCACATGACATTGCGCGACTGCTTCAAGGGCGGATCATTGACCGCGATATCGTCACCGCGAGCAGCGCGCCGCTCGCGTGGCCTGTCTCGACGCCTCACGCAGCAAGCAGCCCGCGCGCGGCCAGATTCGCATACAGCGCGCGCACGCCGAAGGTCCACGGCGCGATCTCCGTGCAAAGCCGCACGGTGTTGACGAGCGCGCCGAGCGCGGGCGTCGAGATCGTCACGCGGTCGCCGAGGTGATGCGTGAATCCGCCGCCGGGCGCGTCGCGATCCTGGATCGGCGAGAACATCGTGCCGAGGAACAGCATGAAGCCGTCCGGATACTGGTGATGCGCGCCGCAGGTCTGCGCGACGAGGTCGGCCGGGTCGCGGCTGATCTCGCGCATGTGGCTGATGCCGTCGAGGACGAAGCCGTCGTCCGCGCCTTCGACGCGCAGCGACACGCTGCATTCCCGCACGCCATCGAGCGTGAAGCCATCGTCGAACAGCCGCACGAACGGGCCGATCGCGCATGAACCGTTGTTGTCCTTGCATTTGCCGAGCAGCAGCGCCGAGCGGCCTTCGATGTCGCGCAGGTTCACGTCGTTGCCGAGCGTCGCGCCCACCGGCCTGCCGTCGCTGGCCACGGCCAGCACGATCTCCGGTTCCGGGTTGTTCCACACCGACACGGGCAGCAGCCCGACGTCCGCGCCGAAGCCCACCGCGGACATCGGCTGTGCCTTGGAGAACACCTCGGCGTCCGGGCCGATGCCGACTTCCATGTATTGCGACCACGCGCCGCGGCGCTCGAGTTCCGCCTTCAGGCGCATCGCCGCTTCCGAGCCGGGTACGATCTTCGACAGATCGGTGCCGATGGTCGACGCGATGGTGTCGCGTACCTCCCGCGCCTTGGCCGGATCGCCGCCGGCCTGTTCCTCGATCACGCGCTCGATCAGGCTGACGGCAAAGGTGACGCCGCACGCCTTGACGGCCTGCACGTCGCACGGCGCGAGCAGGTGCGTGGCGCCCGGCGTGCCGTCCAGCGCCGCCTGCAGCAGCGGCTCGACGCGGCCGAGCGATTCGCCGGGGGCGGTGCGCGCGACGGCAACGGCATCGGCGCGATCGAACAGGTCGGCGGTGGTCGGCGCGGTGCGCGTGATGTCGAACACTTCGCCGCCGCGTACGGCGACGACGCTCGGGCCCGCGTGGGCGCCGTCATCCCGCCAGACGCGGCCGATCAGCAGCGCGTGGGCGAGGTCGTGCGGCAGGCAATCGGAAACGGAAGGAGTACGCATGATCAGCTCGGCAAGATTGGGGGGCGGTGGGTCAGTGCGAATGGCGCGGGTTGCCGCGCTGCTCGATCACCTTCAGGTACAGCGTGGCCGGTTCAAGGCAGCCGCCGGTGGACAACTGGCCGACGAACCGGCGATAGAGTTCCTGCCACGGCGTTTGCGCCTGCGGCACGGTGAAGCTTGCAGTTTCGCGGCGGCGCGCGAGTTCGTCCTCGTCGACGAGCACGTCGACGCTGCGGCGATTCAGGTCCACGCGAATACGGTCGTTCGTGCGCAGCAGCGCGAGGCCGCCGCCCACCGCGGCTTCCGGCGACATGTTCAGGACCGACGGGCTGGCCGACGTGCCGCTCTGGCGCCCGTCGCCCATGCACGGCAGCGACGTCACGCCGCGCTTCACCAGCTCGGCGGGCGGCGCCATGTTCACGACTTCGGAACTGCCCGGGTAGCCGACCGTGCCGCAGCCGCGGATCACCAGGATGCAGCGCTCGTCGATGTTCAGCGCGGGATCGTTGATGCGGGCGTGGTAGTCCTCCGGGCCGTCGAACACGATCGCGCGCGCCTCGAACGTATTCTCGGCGCCCGGCTCGGCCAGGTAGGTGCGGCGGAACGCGTCGCCCACCACCGACATCTTCATGATCGCGCTGTCGAAGAAGTTGCCCGACAGCACCATGAAGCCGGCGCCGTGCTTGAGCGGCGCGTCGGGCGTACGGATCACGTCGCGGTCGGCGTCCTGCGCAGTGTCGGCGATTTCTCCGATCGCGCGGCCCGACACGGTCAGGCAGTCGCGCCGCAGCAGGCCGGCCGCATCGAGCTGGCGCAGCACGGCAGGCACGCCGCCGGCGCGATGGAAGCTCTCGCCGAGGTATTCGCCGGCCGGCATGCAGTTGACGAGCAGCGGCACGGCTTCACCGAAGCGCTGCCAGTCGTCCAGGCTCAGTTCGACGCCCATGTGGCGCGCAATGGCGATCAGGTGCGGCGGGCAATTGGTCGAGGCGCCGAGCGCGGACGCGACGACGATCGCATTCTCGAACGCCGCGCGCGTCATGATCTTCGACGGGCGCAGGTCTTCGCGAACGAGTTCGACCGCGCGCTTGCCGGTCGCGTAAGCCATCTGGCCGCGCTCGCGATAGGCCGCGGGAATGCTCGCGCACCCCGGCAGCGACATGCCCAGCGCCTCGGCGAGGCTGTTCATCGACAGCGCCGTGCCCATGGTGTTGCAATGGCCGATCGACGGCGACGATGCCGTGGTCAGCTGCATGAAGCCTTCGTAGTCGATCTCGCCGGCCGCGAGCAGGTTGCGCGCATGCCAGATCACCGTGCCGGAGCCGACGCGCTTGCCCTCGTGCCAGCCATCGAGCATCGGGCCGCCCGACAGCACGATGGCGGGCAGGTCGACGGTGGCGGCCGCCATCAGGCAGGCCGGCGTGGTCTTGTCGCAGCCGGTCGTCAGCACCACACCGTCCAGCGGAAAGCCGTGCAGGACTTCCACCAGCCCGAGGTAGGCGAGGTTGCGGTCGAGCGCGGCGGTGGGCCGGCGGCTTTGCTCGGCCAGCGGATGCACGGGGAACTCCATCGGAATGCCGCCCGCGTCGCGAATGCCGGCCTTGGTGCGCTCGGCGAGCTCGATGTGGTGACGATTGCATGGCGCCAGATCGCTGCCTGTTTGCGCGATACCGATGACAGGGCGGCCCGACTGCAGCTCCTCGCGCGTCAACCCGTAGTTCATGAAGCGCTCGACATAGAGCGCGGTCATGTCTGCATGCGCGGGGTCGTCGAACCATTCCTGGCTGCGCAGACGGCGGGGTGTGTGTGACATGGCAGGCTGTCTCCGAAGGGCCTTCTTGATTTTGCGTGCCGGATGGTACCGGTAACATCGTCTGGATGTTAGCACGGGTTTTTTGCGTCGCGGAAGGGATTTCGTGCGCGCGTCGCGAAGGTGTGGGGCAGGGGATCGGTGCGAAGCCGCGCATGTCGCGTGTCGGCACGCGCCCGGCCGTCGGCCGGTCAGGCGCTTTCCCGCGGGATGATCGTGTAGTCGATCTGGATGCTTTTCGACTCGGTCGGCCCGCCGCCGTCGCGCGCCTGCAATGCCGCCAGCAACGCTTCGCCCGTGCGTCGCCCGATGCCGTACGCGTCGACCGATACCGTTGTGATCGTCGGATGGCAGCATGTCGCCACTTCGAAATTCCCGAAGCCGGCCACCGCGATGTCGGCCGGCACGGCGAGCCCGCGCCGGTGACACTCCATGATCGCGCCGAACGCCGACATGTCGCTCACGCACATCACCGCATCGGTATCAGGCCATCGCTCAAGCAGCGCGGCCATCGCCGGTCCGCCGTGGCTCATCGTGATCGGCGATTCGCCCAGCCGCACGACGCGCGGCTCGCCCAGCCCCAACGCCTTGATCTCCGCCTGGTAACCCTTGAGCCGGTCCAGGCCGCGGCGATCCAGTTCGCTGGCGCCGACCAGAAAGCCGATGCGCCGGTAACCGCGTTCGGCCAGGTGGCGCACCATCGCACGGGCGGCGCGCACGTTCGAGAAGCCCACGGCGGTGTCGATCGGGTGCGTGGGCAGGTCCCACATCTCGACCACGGGAATCGCCGAGCGCTCCAATACCTTGCGCGTCGCATCGGTGTGCTGCGACCCCGTCAGCGCGATGCAGCGCGGCTGGTGCCTCAGCATCGAGCGCACCAGCCGCTCTTCGCGTTCCAGGTCGTAGTCGGTGTCGCCGAGCAGCAACTGAAGGCCATGCGGCTCGAGCGCATCGGTCAGGCCGCGCACGGTATCCGAGAAGTTGGAGCTCGACAGCGACGGCACCAGCACCGCGACGAATTCCGACCGCCCCGACGACAGCGCACCGGCGGCCGCGTCGGCCACGTAGCCGAGCTGGTCGATTGCCTCGCAGACCCGTGCGCGCGTCTCCGCGGCCACGCTGTGGCCGGCGAGCACGCGCGACACCGTCATCTTCGATACGCCGGCAAGGCGCGCTACGTCGGACATGCGGGGCGGCCCGGCGGGCCGGACGGCGGTAGGACTGGGCATCGGAATCGCGGCCGGGAGAAGGCTGGAAAGGCTACATCATACCGGTGCGGCATACCGTGCAGACCAGCCCACGCGTGCACGTTGCCGCCATGCCCGTACTAGGGAAACCACGCGTTCGGCGGCACTTGTACGTGCGTATCGCCGCGTGCTACCTTCGAATTTGTTACCGGTATCAGCTGCCGATCGCTCCCGTCGCCTCGTCGGCTTTTTTTTGCCACGGAATGTTATCGGTAACATCGATGCGTCAAACGCACTCGCCGGTACGAAGAAGACCTACACAAACTGGAGACAGACCGATGCCATCCCTAACGCAGGCCGCTGCCGCACCGGCCGCGGCCGACTCGTCCGAAGACGCCCTCTACCGCAAGGTCATGCGGCGCATCCTGCCGTTGCTGCTGCTGTGCTACGTCGTGGCCTACCTGGACCGCGTCAACGTGGGTTTCGCGAAGCTGCAGATGCTCGACGACCTGAGCCTGAGCGACGGCGTCTACGCGCTCGGCGCCAGTATCTTCTTCTGGGGCTATTTCCTGTTCGAGATGCCCAGCAATCTGCTGCTGCACCGCTACGGCGCACGCTTCTGGATCGCGCGGATCATGATCACGTGGGGCATCGTGTCGTCGTCGATGGCCTTCATCGTGCCGCTCGCGCAGTTCTTCCACGTGCAGACGACCACGATGTTCTACACGCTGCGCTTCCTGCTGGGGCTGTGCGAAGCGGGATTTTTCCCGGGCGTCATCCTGTACATGAACTACTGGTTCCCGGCGCGGCGCCAGAGCGTGGCGATGTCGGGCTTCCTGGTCGCGATCCCGCTGAGCCTGACGCTGGGCAGCGTGGTGTCCGGCTGGCTGATGGAGCAGACACACGGCCTGTCGGGCATGAGCGGCTGGCAATGGATGCTGCTGCTCGAAGGGCTGCCGTCGATCGTGGTGGCGTTCATCGTGCTGGCCTGCCTCGGCGACGGCCCGCAGTCGGCGAAGTGGCTGTCCGCTGACGAAAAGGCGGTGCTGTCGCGCAACCTCGAATCCGAGGCCGTGCACAAGTCGCACAGCATCGGCGCCGCACTGCGTAGCCCGCGCGTCTGGCTGCTCACCTTCATCCTGCTGACGTTCAATACCGGCTTCTACGGGCTGGCTTTCTGGCTGCCGTCGATCATCCGCGCGTCGGGCGTGCACAGTCCACTGCATATCGGAGTGCTGACGGCCATTCCGTATCTGACGGCCATCTTCGCGATGGTGTGGAACGCATCGCACTCGCGCAAGACCGGCGAACGCCGCCTGCATGCGGCGATTCCCGCGCTGATCGGCGGCGTCTTCCTGATCCTGAGCGCGGCGTTCGCGCAGAACGTGGCGCTATCGATCGTATTGCTGACCATCGCCACCTGCGGCATTCTCGCGCTGATGCCGATCTACTGGACCTTTCCGGGGCAGATTCTGTCCGGCACGGCCGCGGCCGCCGGCATTGCGCTGATCAACTCGGTGGGCAACCTGTCCGGCTTCACGGGGTCGATGATCACCGGCGTCGCCAAGCAAATGACCGGCAACATCAACAACGGTACCTATGCGCTGGGCGCCTGCCTGCTGGTCAGTTGCGTGCTGATCGCGTCGATTCCGCGCGATATTCTGCGGCCGCCGGTGGGGCGGTAGGGCGTTCGCCCGACGTTACGTCCGGCCCGGGTTGGGACATCGCACCGCCCCGGCGCCGGATGCATCACGCAACGTGGATTGTTACGCGCGGTACTTTCGCAAAAAAAACAGGATCTCGTGTGAGATCCCTCGACCGTCACACACGGAATTCCGGATACCTTCCGCCAGGGACGCTCGGTGCACTACGCAGCTTTCTCGTGGGCGCCGTCATGCGCCCTCCAGTGCGAAGCGCACCTTGTTCCCGAGCGTGCGCAAGCGCTCGACCGGTTCGTTCGCGAACACGAAACGGACATACGCGTCGCCGTGCGCAACGCCCCATCCGGTCATGGCCGTTGCACATACACCGTGGTTCAGCAACCGCTCCGACATCTGCGATCCGGTCAGGCCGAAGTCGGAGACGCGCAGCAGCATCGACCAGCCGCCCGCCGGCATGCCGAACGGGAGCCCCGACAGTTCGGCGGCGACCGTGTCCCGTCGCCTCTCGAGTTCGCTCACGTAGCCAGGCAGATCGGCTGCGGAATGTTCCAGCGCGACCGCCGCGGCCTCCTGGGCAATGCCGACCGGTACCACGACATTGGCGAGCGACACGGCTACGAGGTCGGGAATCAGCCATTCCGGCGCGACGATCCAGCCTACCCGCCAGCCTATCATGCGCAGCTCTTTCGACGCCGCGCCGACCGTGACCGTGCGCTCGGCCATGCCGGGCAGGCCTGCGGGATGGATCACCGTGCGTCCATCGAAGAGCAGCCGTTCCATCGCACTGTCGAGGATGAGCAGCAGATCGTTCTGCACACACAGGCTCGCGATCAGTTGCCAGTCGGACGCATCGAAGAAACCGCCTGACGGCATCGACGGAGACATCAACAGCATGGCTCGCGTTTTCGGGCCGATCGCTGCGCGCAGCGCGGCCTGGTCCAGCTTCCATTCGCCGCCCGGCGTGAAGGCGAACGGTACTTGCCGGGGCACGCCGCCCGCCAGGCGGACGCGATTCAGCAGACCCGCGTACGTCGGATCGGTGACGATGACTTCGTCGCCTGTCTCGACGGTGGCGAGCAGCGTGTTCAGAATGCCGGAGAGACCGCCCGCCGACACCACCACCTGGTCGGCCGTGAAGTGCCGCCCCGAAAGCGCCGACACGTGAGCGGCAGCGCTCGCGCGCAGCCGATCCTGACCGACGAATGGCAAATAGGAGTTGGCCGAGTCTCGCTGGATTGCCGCGCGGGTGAACGCGAGTGCCTCCGCAGTAGGCGGAATGTCGGTATCGAGATTTTCGAGTCGCAGAAGGTCGACGTCGGCATGATCGGCGATCGAACCCATGCGATCGACGCCGATTCCGGCGATGTGCCGCAGACGGGCAGGGCGGTGGTGGCGCATCGGGCCTCCGATTTTGTTACAATTTAATAGATAATATATGCATGGTGGTCGGGATGAATTTCGAAGTCAAGGAGGATCGCTCGCTGGCCGACCGGATCGCTGCCGCATTGGCGGACCGCATCATTTCGGGTGCCATCGCGCCGGGGGAGTGGCTGCGTCAGGACCACATCGCCGCTGAATTCGGCGCGAGTCATGTGCCGGTACGCGAGGCATTCAGACGGCTGGAAGCGCAGGGGTTGGCCGTGGTGGAACCGCGACGAGGCGTGCGGGCGGCGCCGCTCGAGGCGGCGGATGTGCTTGAAATGGCCAAGATGCGCGCTGCTTTCGAGGCGCTGGCGCTGCGTGAGGCGATCCCGGCGCTCGACGCAGGTGCGCTGGAGGAACTCGATGCGATCCTCGATCAGGAGTCGGCGGCGCATGGCGTAGCCGTGCTCGGCATGCTGAATCTGAGGTTTCATCGCGCATTGACCGCGCGGTGCGGGATGCCGCGGCTCATCGCCGCGATTGGCGACATGCATCGGGCCAGTTCGCGGCATCTGTATGCGACGTGGCAGCGACTTGAGTGGCAGGATCGCTCGAACGACGAGCATCGGAACATCGTTCGGGCGATACGCGAGGGGGATGTGGACGCAGCGTGTGCAGTTTTGTCCGCGCACATTCTGGCTGCGGGCGACGCACTGGCTCAGGCGTTGCGTAGCCAGTAGGGATGTGGGTCGAGCCGGGGGCGTCGACCGGTCCATGGTTTTTCTCGCGGTGATTTGGTTCACACTAGCGCGAAAGGTCTACACGCTTTGTGCTCTCCAACGCCGAGCGGCTGCTTCCCGCTGCCGAACTCTGACGGATCGTACACTCCACCACACTAACGACTGATGGAACTCACAGCCGAGCAAGCAAAGGAAGTCGCCCAACGTGCCATCACCAAGACAGTTGGGGAAGGCTGCGACGCGGTTGTTATCGACGAATACACTCAAGAGTTCGATGTTGGCTGGGTCTTCTACTATCAATCATCGCGCTTCCTTGAGTCAGGCGACATGAGAGATCGCCTGGCGGGGAATGCGCCATTATTTGTCAGTCGAGCTGATGGCCAAGCCACCTCCATCAGCTATCACAGGCCAATTGCCGAGTCGATCCGCGCCTACCGCGCATGCGGGGACACTAATGGTTATGAAGAGTCGCAGATTCGACTCATGCGATGGTCTGCCGGGGGGAACAAGGTTCAAGCGATACGGTTGATTCGTCAACATTCGCCCGTAAGTCTTGCGGAGGCAAAGCATGCGGTCGATCAATGTCTCGCCGGGCATGAGGTAGTGGTCGCAGTGAGGGACGTCGCATCGGCCAAGCAACTGGAGATCGACCTTGCCGAGGTCGGTCTCCATGGGGTTGTCATGTTTCGTAGTACCCGCCGATAGTAATCGGTCGACTGATGATCGATTACGCTCGTCCTGCAAGGACTGCGCGTCGCTGCGCCGTGGTCGGCCGCGTTCGGCCACGGGCGGCCAGTCGACAGTGAGATCAAGTATTGAGTCATTCGCTACTGGACGTCTAAAGAACCTCGTTGCAAGGACGATAATCGACATATCACCGCAATCAATTCCCTTTCTACGATGCCATCAATCTTAATGATCCATCCCACAATGCCGGAGCGGCGCGTGAAGCTCGGTTTCAACTGGTCTGCCCTGATATTCGGCATAATCTGGGCATACTCCGAAAGGTTGGTTGTTCAAGGAGGGCGGATGGCCGCTGTCGATGCCGCCTCCGGTCTCCTTTGTTCCTTTGGCCATCCGGCCCTTTTGATTGCGGCTTTGATACTCTTCGTGGCAAAGAACATCTACAGTGCCCGACATGGCAGCGCCTGGGTATGTCAGCGATTGCTGAATCAAGGCTACCGAGCGCTCCAGTAGTCATACATTCGACGCGCGGTGACGAGCCCTGAATTGAAGCTCCGTTCAGGGTGGTCGTAATTGTCCGCTCGGGTCGATCGGTGACGGTCGCGTGTTGCAGGACGGCGGCCGACCGTCGGCCTTTCGACCAGGTTAAGCCGTTCGACATTAGTGCCTGGATCGCCGACAATCGACCGCGCTGTCGCGTGATGGCGAATTAGTCGGGCGCCGAACTTAACCGCCGAGCGGCGATAGCGGTCGAAGCTTTCCGCCCAACAACCCTGGGAGGGCACATGGACGCGTTCAAGTTCGAGCAATATTGTTTCCTCCGCCTCTACGCTATCGACCTCGATACGGCCGTTCACACAATTAAGGTTCTTCGGCGCCACAAGCGAGCCGATGCTCAGTATCCCCTGCTCCGTGACATCGCAGTGACTTATGCACGGCCATTCTCAGGAAACGAAGGGAAAAAAATTAATAGACATCACCTTTCGACCCGACATGTTCCCGCAACAATGAGAGATCTTCACAGCGAACTTCTCCGTCTTCGGAAGGAGCAGTTTGCGCACACCGATCTGAAATTCTATCGCCCCAATATTTCAAAATTTCATGGTGAATTAAAATCGCGGTTTCCAATGTCACTAAAAAGCTACGACTATGAATCTCTTCTCAAGAAGCTCCCGGAGATCGAGTCACTAATTCACGCGGTCGACGACAGCATCCAGGCAGAGATGGCTGCATATGAAGCCAGCGTATAATATTCGTCCCTTGAGTATCTGCGTACTGTATTCACCGATTTTCTTCAGATTCACCTTCAGCCAAACTCTGAACTCAAACACTCATGATCTTATGAGTATTTTTAGGATATTCATCAACGAATCCAAACGACTCGATGACATCGCGAGCATCGCTGGCCAGTTCATACGATGTCGTGCTCAATGGCTGGCGACCTTATTGACTAAGGGAACAACGCAACGGGCCTACTTGAGTTTTCCTATGGTATCGACGCAATGTCGCATAAAGCTGGACCAGACGTTCGTCTGCTTTGTGGAGAATTGCGAGACTGCATCGGGTCGACTACAGCCCACCGCGTCGGGTTGAATCCGCAGCCAATACCGGACATTGGATCGGCGAGACTGAATCGGCGACAATCTATTGAAACCAAGTGAAACATCGACACAGGGGGCGCTGGTGTCCGTCAATGGAAGCGAAACGAAAGGCACATTTCCAACGCTGACAACTTCCCGGCTGTCATTGCGGGAGCTTTTGCCCAGCGACGCGCCGTCGCTGTTCGCGGTACATGGCGACGCTGAGGGTATGCGCTGGTTCGGTACCGATCCGATGACCGATATAGGAGAGGCCGACAAGTTGATTCAGGTATTTGCCGACTGGCGGCGCAGTGGCTCCGGCGTCCGTTGGGCCATCGAGAGACTTTCGGACGGCCTTTTACTTGGTACGTGTGGCCTCTTCCGATGGAATCGAAATTGGCGAAGCTGCGCCGTTGGCTATGAGCTAGCTACGTTTGCGCGTGGCAAGGGGTACATGAACGAAGCGCTTTCTGCCGCGATCGATTACGGTTTCGACATGATGCAGATAAACCGTATCGAAGCCCAGGTTCACCCTGAGAACGCATCCTCTATACAAGTGCTGGAGACGCTCGGCTTTGTCCGGGAAGGGTATCAGCGTCAAGCCGGGTATTGGCGTGGTGCCTATCACGATCTCCTGCGGTTTTCGTTGTTACGTTCCGATTGCCTACGTCGCGGCTAACGCGCGGGTCAAAGCCCTCGGCTTTGCCACATGAGCGGCCGCTTCCGAGCGAACCGACTGACCGTTCCGGGGCGTTCAGACCCGTTCGCGTCGGCCACGACTGCCGTTCGCAGCTACGTGCAGGTCCTGCTGTGTCGGGGCCTGCACGCGGCTGCGAAATAAGCTCCGTTTTTCACCACTCCGATCATCCGCAGGAGCCCATGCTTTGCACAACGCGTGGCCTCGACCGCAGGCACAGCGATGCCGACCTGTGGAACGACATCTTCCTTTCGACCGCCGGCTCACGACACACTGCGCCGCATCCCCCGCACCTGCAACCAAATCGCGGATATCAGAAAATAAAGCGCACCGACTCCCGCGTATCCCGCGATCTTCACGATCGCGAGCGGCATCGGCGCGTGGCTTTGGATAATGAAGAACACCCCGGCCAGCGCCGATTGCGCACCGCTGAGGATCATCACCCACTGTGCGCCGGCATGCTTCCAGCGCCGCACGGCGGTGCCGAGTTGCAGCGCGCCGGAGAGAATCGCCCAGACGCCGAACACCGCGAGTACCGTGGGCAGGCCCGCATTCAACGCGGGAAATACCGCCAGTGTCGTGACGGCGCTGATCGCGACGTTTACCGCCTGCGTGCGGTTTGCCGCCATCCCGCCGCTGCGAGAAAGGTCGACGAAATTGGCGAGCGCATCCCAGGCCGGATAAACGATCAGCAGGACCGCCGCGCCGGCCGCGCTTTGCCGGCCGACGGAAAACGCCAGCGCGACCCAGATCAGCGAGAACACCGCCCTGGAAAAGTAGTACCGTTTCAGCCATGGTTCGTCGGCAGGGGGATGAAATTCGGGGTAGCGGTCAGCCATTTGCACTCCTTCGTACATTGAATCGTCGTTCCGGCCGGCATGCAGGGTTTGCACCACGCAGATGCGGCGCCGACCGGATCTCCAGTGCGCCGAGTATCGCAATCGCCAGGGCCCGCCGCCATCGGTCAGATGTCCGATAGTGAAGTCCGCTGCCGGTTGTTTGCACCGATACGGGCGAACATCGTGCCGGGCTCGCCGCGGCGAGCCGCCGACGTGCGAGCGCATGCACGCCGCCACACCGTCGCGTATGATCGTTTTCCCGCCCTCGCGAATGTCTCCACCTGCCCAATGTCCGACGCCGAAGCCCGTCACGCCCCGCTGCGCATAGTCGACGCCGTACGCGCGCTGGCCTTCATCGGCGATCTCAGCATGGGCCAACCGACCGACCATTCGCCGCGCACCGGCTGGCTGGCCGCCCAGCTCGCGCACGCAGCACGATTCGACGCATCGGTGTGCGACACGGCTCGCGAGGTGGCGCTGTTGCGCTGGTCGGGCTGCACGGCGAACGCGGCGGGCTTCGCGCAGGTATTCGGCGACGACGTCGCAATCCGCGCCGCGATGCTCGAAAGCCGGCCCGGCATGGCCGAAGCGATCGGCGGCGCGGGTGTCGCGCTGATCCCGCTCGCGCAGATTCATTGCGAAGTCTCGGGCGAGGTCGCGCGAATACTCGGTCTGTCCAGCGCGACGGAAACCGCGCTGCGGCACATTTTCGAAACCTGGGACGGCAACGGGCTGCCCGCGCGGCTCGCGCGCGAACAGGTGCCGCCCGCCGTGTCAATCGTCGCGCTGGCGGGCGACCTCGACGTGTTCAGCCGCACGTACGGCATCGAACGGGCCCTCGAATTGATCGGCCAACGCGCGGGGTCACGCTATCCGGCCGTGCTCGTCGAGACGGCTGCGCGCGACGCATCGCGCTGGCTGGCGGCGCTCGAACACATGGCGCCCGCCGACCTGGACGCCGCATTGGCCACGCCGGACATGCAGGGCGCGACGTCCGCCGAATTGATTGCGGACGTCATCGATCTGAAACTGCCGTGGATGACGGGCTTTTCGCGTTCGGTCGCCGCGACGGCGGCCGCGTGTTACGGCCGGCTTTCGCCGGACGAGGCCGCGCGCGAACGCGTGTACCGCGCCGGGCTGATTCATGGCATCGGCAGGGCCGCGGTGCCGAACGACGTGTGGAATCTGCCCGCGCGGCTGCCCGCGAGCGCGTGGGAAAAGGTGCGACTCGTGCCGTACTGGACCGAGCGCGCCGGCAGGCAGACCGGCGCGCTCGGCGAAGCCGCGGTGCTTGCGTCGTATGCCTACGAGCGGCAGGACGGTTCGGGCTATTTTCGCGGCGCGCGCGATGCGACGCTGACGCTGGAAGCGCGCGTGCTGGCGGCGTCGCTCGCGTGGGTCGCGTTGCGCTCGGCGCGTCCGTGGCGCGCGGCGCTGAGCGACGCGGCCGCCGCCGGCCAGTTGCAGGAAGAAGCGGCGCGCGGCCGGCTATGCGGTGAAGTGGTGGCCGCGCTCGTGACGGGCGGCGCGCCCGCGCTCCGGCGTACCACCACGCGCCCGTCGTCCGCCGGCCCGCGCCTGTCCGCGCGGGAAATCGACGTCCTGCGGGCGATCTCCCGCGGCGCGAGCAACAAGCAGGTCGCGCAGGCGCTCGCGATGAGTCCGAGCACGGTGCGCACCCATGTCGAGAAGGCGTTTCGCAAGCTCGAATGTTCGACACGCGCCGCGGCGACCCTCAAGGCATCGACGCTGGGGCTGCTCTGACGCGATCCGCGATGCGGACGCTTGCGTGTGTTTGCGCGGACAGACGGCCCGGCCGGTGCGGCCTTTGAAGCCCGTTCGTCCGATGGTTTATCCCGCGTGTCGAAAACGGCGGTTGCGCCGTTCAAGTCGGCCAGTCGTTCACCCGTTTCCGCCGAGTCGTGGCCGTTGCGTCGGTGTCGGCCCAACCGTACCCCAACGCCGCGATCGCGAAGTAGACGGCACCGACGGCTTCGCACGAAAGCAGCGCGCCGGCCAGCGCGGTCCGCGCCCCGCATGAGATCGTTCGCGACGGCGCTCCCGCGTGCTTTCCGCGACGCACCGCGATGCCGATCCGAAACAGGCCAGTCACGACGGCGAGCACGCCGAATGCACGGGGCAGGCCGCTCGCCAATTCGACGATGAAGATCTGACGTACCGACATTGCAGTCATCCTCCCGGTCAGTGTATTCGCGTGACGGTTGCCTATCCTGACACCCGGTCGTTCGCGGCGCTATCGGACAAGTGACCGATGGTGCCGGCAGAACCGATGCACGGAAGCGCGCGATCGCCGTTACGGCACCGGCGAGAACACGTCCGCGATGTGCCGATCGGGTTCAATGTCGGTGAACGCATCGATGTCGGCCATGACGTCTGCCGTCCGCGCGGATGCGAACGCGGCGTCCAGCGCGGCTCGATCCGTGAAGCGGCAGATCGCCACGACGATCAGTTCGCTATCCTCACGTGCCGGAAAGAAAGCGTCGACGTATTCGAGCCCGTATGGTTTCCAGGATTTTTCCACGAGCGGAATGTGTTGCTCGACGTAGTAACGGGCATCGAACCGCGTGCCCGCGGCTCGGCGATAGGACACGACGAAATACATGCGGAACCTCCAGGTCGGACTGCCACAGCGATGAGTGCCGATACGGGCGACGACGGGCGACTACGGCCGTTCGCGTTCGGCGCTGAATACCGGCCGGGCAGCAGCCCGCATCGACGTGTGCGCGGCGGGCGCGCGTGCGAGCGAGATGCCAAGCGCGGCGCCGACGGCAAGGAAAAACGAGATCGACAGGAGTGCGACGATGAACGCGTGCGCGATGGACGCCGGATCCTGGTGCGTGCCGAGCGTCGCATAAAAAATGCCGCCGATGATCGCCACGCTGAGCGACGTGCTGACCTGCAGCGTCGAACTGGCGATGCCGGCGATCATGCCGGACAGCGCCGGTGCGACGCGCCCGGTCACCATGCGCATCAGCGTCGGCAGTGCGAGGCCTTGTCCGAAACCGATGACGAAGAGAGCGGCGGCGAGCGGTGCGGCAGCGAGCGGCATTCCGACCGGCGTGGCGTCGATCAACCCTGCGAGGCCGACGAGCCCGACGATCTCCAGGCTGATGCCGAACGGATTGACGTAAGCGCCGATGACACGTGCACAGAAAGGCGTCGACAACGGGCCGAGCAGGAACCCCACGCCGAACGGCAAGAACACGAGGCCCGCGCTCAGCGCGTCGACGTGCAACGCATTCTGCAGATACACCGAGAACAGCAGGAAGAACGCGCCGATCGAATACAGCACCAGCGCGATCAGCAACGCGCGGCCCAACCCCGGTGCGCGCAGCGCGGCCGGGTCGAGCAGCGGTGCGCCGCCGCGGCTGCCCAGCCGGCGCTCGTAGCGCCAGAAGCACCACGCGAGGGCAGGCACCGCGAGCAGCGACGCCCATGCCCATACGGGCCAGCCTGCTTCGCGCCCCTCGATCAGCGGCACGATCAGCGCGCCCAGCGTCAGCATCGACAGCGCGGTGCCGCCGAGGTCGAGCTTGCGCGCATGCTGCGCACGCGTTTCCTTCAACAGCGGAATCCCGAACAGGACGACCAGAATCGCGAGCGGCAGGTTGACGAGGAAGATCGTGCGCCAACCCAGATTCAACAGATTCAGCGAGATCAGAATCCCGCCGAGCGCCTGCCCGACCACGGCGGCGAGGCCGAACACCGCGCCGTACAAGCTGAGCGCGAGCGGCTTTTCCGATTCGGGGAAGATCGCCTGGATCGAAGCGAGCGCCTGCGGCGCCATGATCGCGGCCGTCACGCCCTGCAACGCGCGACCGACGATGAGCGTCCACGGCGAATTCGCGAGACCGCACAGCGTCGAGGCGATCGCAAAGCCGATCAACCCGAGAAAAAACACGCGGCCGCGGCCGAACAGGTCGCCCAATCGCCCGCCGGTGATCAGCGTCACCGCGTACAGGCCCGCATACGACGAAATGACGAGTTGCTCGGCCGACGACGAGGCGCCCAGTTCCGCGCGAATCGACGGCAGTGCGACGTTGACGATGAAGAAATCCAGCGGCGGCAGGAACGCGCCGACGAGCAGAACCGAAAACATGGCCCAGCGACGCGGGTCGGGTGATACGGGGTCATTCCGTGACATGGACGGCTCTCCATACGGAACCATTCGGTTCCAAATTGGGTAAAAAAATATCAGTCGAGGATGCGCATCGTGCGGTCGACCAGCGCGAGCATGTCGCTTTCGGCCACGCCGGTTTTCCCCAGCACGCGCATGCCCTCGATCTGGCAGACGAGCAAACGTGCCAGCACCTGTTCGTCCTGCTCGGGGATCTCGCCGCTCGCCTGGCCGCGGACGATCGCGCCCGCATAGAGTTGCTGCAGGCGCCGGAACAGGCGCCCCGTGCGTTCCGCGACATCGGCGTCGCGCGCGGCCAGTTCGGTGGTCATCGCGACGGCGAGACATCCCCGCCGGCCTGCCTCGCCGACGGAGAGCCGCGCATAGCGCAGCAGCGAGTCGCGAATCGCATTCTTCACGGGGCCCGGTTGCGACAGGATGTCCGCGGTCGCCTTGAGCCCGTCGGCCATATACAGATCGAGCGCCGCCAGCAGCAGCGCCTTCTTGTCGCCGAACGCCTTGTACAGGCTGCCGCGCGACAGGCCGGTGCCGGCGATCAGGTCGGGCAGGGACGCGCCTTCATAGCCGCGATCCCAGAAAACGTCCATCGCGTCGCGCGCGGCATCGCCAAGTTCGAATTCGCGGGGACGGCCCACGCCAGCGGGATTTGCCATTGATCGGTTTCGCAAACGATGCGGTGTCTGAAGTTTGATTCATTATATGGACCGATCGATTCCGATGTCAACGTGTGTATGTCGCCGGGCACGGCGATGGCCGCCCTCGCGGGCGGCCCGGATTCATCCGGATCAGTCGAGCCCGCCCTGGCACGGATTCCGGCACGGCCGCCGCCGCCGGTGGGGCGGTAGCGCGTTCGCGCGACGCTACGCTCGGCCGCGGCTGGCACACCGGCTGCTTCGACCACCGATGATCGTCGCACGCGAGGCTCAAACCCGGCTGCCGCGCACCTGTCGCTCGCCACCGAGCCGGTCACGCGCCCGACAGCCCGACGCACACCGGCGGGGCTCGATCGGCCCACGGCGCGGCGCGTTCGAGCTGAGCGGCGAGCGAGAACAGCAGCGACTCCGCGCCGAATGCCCCCGCGAACTGGCTGCCGATCGGCAAACCTTGTTCGTCCCAATAAAGCGGCACCGACATCGCGGGCTGGCCGGTCGCGTTGAACCACGCGGTGAACGGCGAAAACCGATGCGACCGATTGATGACGTCGCTCAGCGATTGCGCGTCGTCCACCGTCGCGAGGGCGGCTGGCGCGAGCGGCGGCATCGCGAGCGTCGGCGTCAGCAACACGTCGTAGCGTTCCATCAACCGGCCGAACGTCCTGCCCAACGCATGGATCCAGTCGACCGCGCTTGCGTATTCGGCGCCGCTCACGTTGCCCTTTTCGCGCAGGATGATGCGGGTGCGCGCCTCGATTTCGTCGCCGCGTACCGGCGCGTTTCGCTGAGCGCCGATCGTGTCGAGCAGCGCGCGCGTTTGCGCGCCGATGATCGTGAACACGTGGCCATAGAATGCGGCCGACTCGACGGGACTGTCGAGCGGTTCGACGTCATGTCCGAGCGAGCGCAGCAACGCGACGGTATGGTCCAGTGCGGCCCGGCATGCCGGATGAAGCGGCCACGGCGGCGCCTGCTCGATCACGGCGATTCTCAGCGGCCGCGGATCGCGCTGCGTGGCCGCGAGAAACGTGTCGGCCTGGTGCGGCGACGCATAGGGCGCGCCGATATCGGCGCCGGCGGTCAGGTCCAGTAGCGCGGCGCTGTCGCGGACCGAGCGCGTGATCGCGTGATTGATGCCCATGCCGGCCCATCCCTCGCCGATCATCGGGCCATTCGGCGTTCGGCCGCGCGTCGGCTTCAGCCCGAATACGCCGCAGCAGGACGCGGGCACCCGCAGCGAGCCGCCGCCGTCGTTGCCGTGCGCGAACGGCAGCACGCGGGCGGCGACGAGCGCCGCCGCGGCGCCGCTCGAACCGCCGGCGCTCACGTGCGGATGCCACGGATTGCGCGTGACGCCGAAACGCGCCGACGACGTGCAATACGACGTGCCCAGTTCCGGCGACAACGAGGTTCCCGCGATCGGTATGCCGGCCCGCCGCAGACGGGCCACGAGTTCGCCGTCGAAGTCCGGCCGGTAGTCGCCGAACAAAAACGATCCGTTCGACATCCGCGCGCCGCGCACGGGCATGAACAGGTCCTTGATCAGCGTCGGGACGCCGGCGAGCACGCTTTCGTGCCCGGTGACGGACGACGCGGCCTGTCTCGCCGGGTCGTCGAGTCGTTCCGCCACGGCATTCAGCGCGGGGTCGAGCGTATCGAGACTGGCAAGCACGGCGTCCAGCAATTCGGTCGGCCGTACTTCTTTTGCACGGACGAGCGCCGCGAGGGCGATGCCGTCGTGCGTGGCGATGAGCGTCTGAAAATCTTTCATGGGTCTAGGGTTCGGGAACGGGAAAACGTGAATGGGTCATGCGTCGTCGCGACGGCGAAGCGCCGGCAACAACCACGACAATGCGGCGACGGCCGTGCCCGACGCAATCGCGCACACCGCCGCGCGCAACCCGCCGAATGCCTGCGCACAGCCCAGCACGACGAGCGGGCTGACGAACTGGCCCAGATAGAGCGCGGCCGTGAAACCGCCGAGGCCGCGGCCGCGCATCGCGAGCGACAGCGTGCGCATCAGCGGCAGAATCGCATTGGGCACCAGCATGCCGCCGCCGAAGCCGTGAATCACGACCGCCACGACGATGGCCGGCACCGTATGCGCGCGGGCCAGCAAGAACAGGCCCGCCGCGAGCAGCGCCAGGAGCACGACGTTGACGAAGCGGCGGCCGAGCGCATCGCGCAACCAGGGCCACGCGATCGAACCGGCCAGCGTCGACAGCAGGCCGACGCCCGCGACCGCACCGATCATCGTCGACGAGCGCTGACCGATGTCGACCATCAACTGCGGCATCTGCACCGGCACCACGAACGAACTGACCATGCCGATGCAGATCAGTCCGTAGCCGACCGCGAGCGTCGGCGCGAGCCGGTTGCCGGCCGGCGGCGTGTCGCTGTCGGCCGGTTCGGCGGGCAGGCCGTCGCGCAGCGGTTCCCACAGCACGGTCGCAATCGCCGGCACGAGCAGGATCGGCAACAGGTACAGATAGAACGGATAGCGCCATGCGTGCTCGCCGGCCGCGCCGCCGAGCACGAAGAACACCGTTCCCACGATCCCGATCGTGACGACCTGCCGGTTCACGTAGCGCACCCGTTGTTCGCCATGCCAGTAATCGCCGATCAGCGTCGTGCAGCAGGTCATCACGCACGCTTCCGCCGCGCCGAGCGCGAGCCGGCACACAAGGATCGCGGCGAGGCTGTCGAGCCATGCCGGCGCCGCGCCGACGAGCCCATACACGAGCGTCGCGAGCAACAGCAACGTCTTGCGTCCGACGCGATCGGCCAGCCAGCCGGCGAGCGGCGCGCACAGCGCGATCGCGAGCGCGGGGCCGGTCGCGACGAGCGGGACGAGCGCGGCCAGCCGCGGGTCGGCCGGCACGAATTCCGCCGCGAGTTTCGGCAGGATCGGTGCGATCATGACCGCGCCCATCACGGTGAGACTGCTGCCGAGCAGCAGTACGGCGCCCTGGCGGGTACCGGCCTGTCGGGCGGTATGCGTATAGGCGGGCGCGGATTGCGTTGAGGAAAGCGGATTCATCGACGGCTCCCGAATCGGAACATCAGAACGACAGCGCGGCACGCAGCGCGACCTGGTAACCCTGCGCGCGGTTCTGCGCGCCGAATTCCTTGTACGCATGCAGCCAGACCGCGGGCTTGCCCGGCTCGACGTAGCTGATCGCCGGGCCCAGCGCATTCACGCGCGCACGGTTGCCGTCGACGTTCGGGCCGTGGTCGTTGCTCAACTGCCGCTCGATGTAGCCGCCCAACCCCGCCGTGAACGGGCCGATGTGCTGGCCGAGCGCGAATTCCTGGCGGAACCCGGTGCCGCTGCGATAGTTGGTTGCGCGGTTCGTCGTGTTCTGATCGATCTCGATGCTGGTCGAGATTTCGAATCCGCTATCGGTGATGTACGTCGCGCCGATGATGGGCGAGAAGGTCCAGTGGTTGACGCCGGGATTGAAGAGGCGGGTGGCGCGATACGCGCCCGTCGGCGCCTGCACTTGCAGGGCGACGTTGACGAACAGGTTCGGCGAGGTCCATGCGAGGATCAGCGGCTGGAAGTCCGCGTCGCCGATGTTGGTCGGATCGGCCGACATCGCGAGCGTGCCGGCCGGCGTCGGTACGTTCACGTGCCCGTTCAGGTTCAGGAACGGCACGACCGCACCGAAGCCGACGTTCGCGCCGAACAGTTTCGCGTTCGTCATCCGGATGTACGCCAGGCTCCAGGACGCGACCGTCAGCGAGAAGTCGGCGTTGCCGCCGTTGCGGATCGTGCGGGTCGAGTAGTACGCGAAGCGGGTGGCGAGCGTGCCGTTCGGCGTGGGCGGCGGCGTGATGCCCGCGCCGAAATCGAATACGCCGAACGGCGTGATCGGGCCGTCGTTTTCGAGCGCGTGGGCGTGCTGGCAGGCGAGCGTGGCCGCCAACGTGCCGATCGCGACGGCAGTGGTGCGCGTGCGGCAGCGCCGCACGCCGTGCGGACGTCTGAGGATTTCCATCGTGCCGTTCCCCGTACAGTTGAAATGTGTACGGAGTCTAGGAACGTCAAAATCCGGGGCGTTATCCGCTTTTGGTAATTATCGCGGTGGGCGTTTGAGCGTGTCGGACGGCAGTTCGCCGAACAGTTCCCGGTAGTGCGACGCGAACCGGCTCAGGTGCCAGAAGCCCCAGCGGCACGCGACATCGCTGACCGACGCGCTCGCCGGGGAATGTTCGCGCAGTTCGCGGCGCACCGCGTTCAGCCGCAGCACGCGCAGGTACCACGCGGGGTGCGTGCCGAGGATTTCCTCGAAGCAATACTGCAATTTGCGCCGGCTCGCGCCGACTTCGCGGCATACGTCCAGCACGGTCAACGGAACATCGGGCCGCGCCGCGACGAGCTCGCGTACGCGATCGACGACGCGGTGCCGCGCGGACGGCTCGAGCCGGACGGGGCGACCGGCCGCCTCCATCGCGTGCACGAGTTCGACCAGAATGGCGTCGCGCAGCGACTTGCCTGTGTGCGGCCGCGTGAGCGGGCGCTCCGGCGTATCGGCCGCGTCGAAGCCGGCCATCAGCAACGAGGTCAACACGTGATGGCGCGCGGCGGGCACCCGCAGGATGCGGGTGTCGCCCGACGATACGCGGTCGCCGTCTTCGTCCCGATCGCCGAGCCACGCCAGTCGGTGCAGCGTGTCGTTGGGCACCGTCAACAGCACGACGTCCTGATGGTCGGGCGTGCGCAGTTCCGGCAGCGCGGTGCCGCCGGAGACGAGCAGGGCCTTGTCGCGCAGCGGCGCGCCGCCGCAGAAGCCGGCGCCAGCGGTTTCCAGCGGGATGCTGAACGACGTCCTGCCGGCGCATTGGTTGCCGCGCTTGAGCAGCGCGCGGTTCACGCGTTCGCGCAGCAATTGCATGCCGTCGAAGCGGATTTCGTGCAGCGTGCCGCGGAACGGCCCGGGCGACAACTGATCGAGCCGGATCGACCAGCCGTGCGTGCATTCCGCGTGGGTATCGACATCCTCGCTGGCGAAGCGCCGGATCAACGGCAGCGCGTCAGGCGCGGTGTCGGCAAGGCTTGCGGCGGACGACAGCGGAGCGGAATGCATGGCGAGTGCGGCGGTGGACGAGGCGTCCGCCGACAATGCGCACACAAATTCCGGTTGGCAATGCGTTTTTACCCGGGGCGGCGGGTACGACTCCGCCGGGGACGACGGGGTGACGCGTCGCGCACGCATGATTCGGCATGGCGCTCGCACCGGCCGCCTCGTTGCACCCACACCCGCAAGGACACGCCAACGGGAGCGGAACGCGCGGCGACCCCGGTTCAGTCGAGCCCGCCCTGGCACAGATACTTGATCGACAGATAATCGTCGAGGCCATAGCGCGAGCCTTCGCGGCCATAGCCCGATTCCTTCACGCCGCCGAACGGCGCGGCCTCGCTCGCGAGCGCGCCTTCGTTGATGCCGACGATGCCCGTTTCGAGCCGTGCCGACACGCGCGCGATGCGCCGCACGTCCTGCGTGTAGAAATACGCGGCGAGCCCGAACGGCGTGTCGTTCGCGGCATCGACCGCTTCGTCCTCGGTATCGAAGCGGAACAGCGCGGCGATCGGGCCGAAGGTTTCCTCGCAGGTGAGCTGCATGTCGGCGGTGGCGTCGGCGAGCACCGTCGGCGCATAGAAGTTCGCGCCGAGCTCGGTCAGGCGCTTGCCGCCCGTCAGCACACGCGCGCCGCGTTCGACGGCATCGCCGACGTGGCGCGCGATCTTGTCGACCGCGCGCGCGTTGATCATCGGGCCGATCTGCGCGGCCGGATCGGTCGCCGGCGCGACCTTCAGCGCGGCCACGCGCGCGGCGAGCTTCCGCGCGAACGCATCGTAGACGCCGGCCTGCACGTACACGCGGTTCGGCGACACGCAGGTCTGCCCGCCGTTGCGGAATTTGGCGGCCATCAGCCCGTCCACCGCGGCATCGAGCTCGGCGTCGTCGAACACGATGAACGGCGCATTGCCGCCAAGCTCCAGCGACAGCTTCTTCAACGTCGCCGCCGATTCGCGCGCGAGCAGCTTGCCGACGGGCGTCGAGCCGGTGAACGTGATCTTGCGCACGCGGCCGTCGGCGAGCCAGTCCGCCGCGGCGTCGATGCCGCGTTCGCGCGACGCGGTGATCAGGTTCAGCACGCCGGCCGGCACGCCGGCTTCCTGCGCGAGAAACGCGAGCGCGAGCGCGGTCAGCGGCGTGTCCTCCGCCGGCTTCGCGACCACCGTGCAGCCGGCCGCGAGCGCGGGTGCGATCTTGCGCGCGATCATCGCGAGCGGGAAATTCCACGGCGTGATCGCGGCGACGACGCCGATCGGCTCCTTCACCGCGCTCAACCGCTTGCCGCGCTGCTGCTGCGGGATCAGGTCGCCATACGTGCGGGTCGCTTCCTCGGCGAACCACAGCACGTACGACGCGCCGTACGCGACTTCGCCGCGCGCTTCGGCAAGCGGCTTGCCTTGTTCGCGCGACATCAGCTTCGCGAGATCGTCGGTGTGCGCGACGATCGCCGCATGCCAGGCGCGCAGGATCGCGGCGCGTTCGCGCGCGGGCGTCGCGCGCCATGCGGGCAGCGCGCGTGCCGCTGCATCGGTCGCCGCGCGTGCGTCGGCGGCGCCGCTGTCGGGTGCGTGGGCAACGGTCTCGAGCGTCGCCGGATCGGTGACGTCGAAGCGGCGGCCGTCGTGCGCGTCGCGCCACGTGCCGTCGATCAGGTTGGCGGAGCGCAGGAGTTCGGTGCGGGTCAGCGTAAGCGGCATGGCAGGTCCTTGGATGAGGCGGTTCGGTGACGAAGGCGGCACGGCGGGGCGCGATGCCCCCTGCGCGAACAGCGGGCTGTCGCGTTCCGGGGTGACGCGGCCGTGCGTCAGTGACGTTCGCCGAACAGCGATTCGAGCGGGTAGTGCCGTTTGACGAACGGCGATTTGATGATCACGTAACTGAAATACTTCTCGATGCCGATGTTCTGCTCGAGCAGGCCTTCGACGATCGTCTGGTAATGGCTCACGCTGCGCGTGATGAACTTCAGCAGGTAGTCGTAGCCGCCGCTCGCGAGGTGGCATTCGACGATCTCGTCGACGTTGCGGATCGCCGCGACGAACCGGTCGAAGTCCTCGCGGCGGTGGTCGGCCAGCGTGACTTCGGTAAACACGACCTGCACGTCGCCGAGTTTCTCGAGCTGGATGTGCGCGCCGTAGCCGCCGATGTAGCCGGCCTTCTCGAGCCGCTTCACGCGGATCAGGCATGGACTGGGCGACAGCCCGACTGCATCGGCCAGTTCGACGTTGGTCATGCGGCCGCGCTTCTGCAACTGGGAGAGGATGCGCAGGTCGATGCGATCCAGCTTGCTGTCCGTCATGTTCACGTGAGTCGGAAAAATGGAATGTCCGGTTACTTTAGAGTCGAACGATTGCCGCCACAAGCCCGGCTTTCCCTTGGCCCGTCAGGCCGGCTGCGCATGCGCGGCGTCGAGCGCGCGCTGCACGCCGGCGTCGGCCAGCACGTCGTCGAGCGTCTTGCGCACGCGTTCGAACAGCAGGTCGAATTCGCCCGCGGTGAAACTCAGCGCCGGCGCGAAGCCGAGCACGCCGTCGCCGAACGCGCGGAACACCACGCCGTTCGCGTACGCGGCGGCCGCGATCTTGTCCGGCACGTTCAGCGCCGGGTCGAAGCGCGTCTTGTGCGCCTTGTCGGCCACCAGTTCGAGCGCGCCGAGCAGGCCGAGCGAGCGTGCGTCGCCCACGAGCGGATGCGCGCGCAGCGCATCGAGCCCGGCCGCGAAGCGCGGCGCCATCGCCTGGCCGTTCGCGAGCAGCCCGCCTTCGTGATAGAGCTTCAGCACCTCGAGGCCGATCGCCGCGCTCACCGGATGCGCGGAATACGTATGGCCGTGCCCGACCACCGGCGAATCGGCGCGATTGCCCGCGATCCCTTCGTAGATTTCGTCGGACATCAGCACCGCGCCCATCGGCGCATAGCCGGCGGTCAGTCCCTTCGCGACGGTCATCAGGTCCGGATCGACCTGTTCGGCCTCGCATGCGAACAGCGGGCCCGTGCGGCCGAAGCCGGTGATTACCTCGTCGGCCACGAACAGGATGCCGAGGCGCCGGCACGCGTCGCGCATCGCCTTCAGCCAGCCGACTGGCGGCACGATCACGCCGCCCGAGCCTTGCACCGGCTCGCAGAAGAACGCGGCGACGTTGTCCGCGCCGAGTTCGGCGACCTTCGCCTCGAGCGCGGCGACCGACGCGGCGATCAGCGCCTGCGGATCGTCGCCGAGCGGATGGCGGTACGGGTAGGGCGACTGAATATGGTGCTGGTCCGCGCGCGGCAGGTCGAAATGACGGTGGAACGCGGGCAGCGCGGTGAGCCCGGCGCCGATCGACGACGAGCCGTGATAGCCGCGTTCCAGCGCGATCATCTGCTTCTTCGACGGGCGGCCGGTCGCGTTGAAATAGTGCGTGATGAAACGGATCGCGGAATCGACCGCGTCCGAGCCGCCGAGCGTGAAGTACACGCGGTTCAGCGACGGCGGCGCCAGCGCGGCGAGCCGCTCGGCGAGCTCGATCGCCGGCTGCGAGCCAAAATGGAAATAACCGGTCGCGTAGGGCAGCTTCGCCAACTGGTCGGCGGCGGCTTTCACGATGCTGTCGCGGCCGTAGCCGACGTTCACGCACCACAGGCCCGAGAACGCGTCGAGCAGCGTGTGGCCCGCGGCGTCGCGCAGGAACACGCCGTCCGCGGATTCCAGCACGGTGACGCCGCGCGCCTCGTGCGCACGGTAATTGACGACGGGGTGGATCAGGTGTTGACGATCGGCTTCGATCAGCGCGGCTTGGTTCATGGAGGGCAGGACTCTCGTCGGGTGTCAGCGGTGAGTTCATGCTAACGGGCGAGAAATCCGCATGCGTCTTCAATTTGCGGCCCGAAACGTACGCACGCGGCGTTTGCACGGGGCGCTTCGGCATTTTCTGCTGCGCGCCCGGCGGGCCGGGCGCGCGTCGGGTCAATAGCCGCGCGTGCGATCGACGACGCCGATCATCGGCTGGCCCGCGCGATGGCGGGCGAGGTTCGCGAGCACCGCGTCGACCGCGGTGTCGGGCCGCGTCGCGCTGGCGATGTGCGGCGTGATGCGAATGCGCGGGTGCGTCCAGAACGGATGGCCGGCCGGCAGCGGTTCGGGATCCGTCACGTCGAGGATCGCGCTGTCGAGGCGGCCGCTCGCGAGCGCCGCGAGCAGCGCCGCCGAATCCAGTTGCGGGCCGCGCCCGACCTGCACGAGCGACGCGCCGGCCGGCAGCGCATCGAATACGCGCGCGCCGAGCAGGCCGCGCGTGCTGTCGGTCAGCGGCAGCAGGCAGATCAGGATGTCGGTGCGGGCGAGGAACGCGTCGAGCGCCGCGTCGCCCGCGTAGCAGTCGACGCCGTCGAGCGTGCGCGGGGTGCGGCTCCAGCCGGCGCACGGGAAACCGAAGCGCCGCAGCGTGTCGAGCACGGCCTGGCCGAGCGTGCCGAGCCCGAGCACGCCGACGCGCCGCGACGCGGCCGCGCGCACGGGATGCTCGCGCCACACCTGGTCGCGCTGCTGCGCCGCATAGTCGAACAGGTCGCGATGGATCGTCAGCACGGCCTGCGTCACGTATTCGACCATCCCTTCGACGATGCCCGGCTCGATCATCCGCACGACGGGGATGTGCGAAGGCACGCGCGACAGGTCGAACTGGTCGATGCCGGCGCCGACCGAGAACACGACTTCGAGGTTCGGCAGCAACGCGACCGGATCGTCCGGCGGCTGCCATGCGGCGAGATAGCGGACGGCTTCGGCGTCGCCGAGGTCCGGCCAGATCCGGAACGGCAGATCAGGCGCCTGTTGCGCGAAGCGCGCCGCCCACTGCGCGCCGCGCACCGGGTCGGCCTTGTAGAGAAAGCTCATCGTGCGTCCTGTCAACCGAGCGCCTGGTTCACGATCGCGTACGTGCGCAGCGCCGGGTCACGCGCGGGCGTTGCGCCGCGCGCCATCGCGACGACGGTGTCGACGCGCGGCAGCCCGAGCCCCTGCAGCCAGTCGGACAGCCCGCTGTCGCCCGGCACGTCGAGCCGCACGAACATGCCCTCGTTCAGCGCGAGCCAGTGGCTGATCAGCGCTTGCGCGCGCAGTGCATCGGGTGCGACCACCGGGCCGATCACGTGGCCGCGGCCGAACCGGCGGAACAGCGCGAAGCCGAGCAGCTCGCCGTCGCGGTCGAGCGCGATCCCGTTCGCGACGTCGAGCAGCGCATCGATCACCGCGCCGCGTTCGTAGCCGGCGGCGCGCGACGCGAGCGCGGCGAGGCGCGGCCCGTCGTTGGTGCCGAGCGGGCGCAGGCGCTCGCCGGGCGGCAGCGAGATCAGCGGAGGCTGGAACGCGGCGCCCTGGTGCTGATCGATCGTATCGATCACGTCGAATCCGAATTTCGCGTACAGCGGCTCGCCCGCCGGCGTCGCATGCAGAAAGATGGTTCGCGTGCCGAGGCTGTCGACCACGCGGGTCATCAACTCGCGCCCGATGCCGTGGCCCTGGCGCTCGGGGGACACGATGACCATGCCGAGCGACGCGTGCGATTCGCCGAAGCGCCAGCCGAGCGCGGTGCCGACGACGCCGGTTTCGTCTTCGGCGACGAAGCCGCCGCCGAGCTGGAACACGAAGCGCCAGTCGTCGAGCCGGTGCGGCCACTTGACGGCCTCCGACAGACGATGCGCGGCGGGCAGGTCCGTTTCGGCGAACGGGCGATAGGTAAGCGTGCGGGAAGGATTGAGGTCGGACACGCCGGACTCCGGATGGGTGGAAATGACTCGTTCACTCTGCCAGCGCGGTGGCGGCGCGGATAGGACGATTCGCCTGTTTTCCGGCGCCGGCGGGCGCTGCCGCACGATCGACGCAAACCCGCGCGATCGGCGCGCACGAACGCGCGGATCGTGCCGGCGCGGCCGGTCGATCCGACCATTCGTGCTGTGGGAATGCCGCTACGATGAATACACGGCGGCAGTGCCGCCTGCCGAAGGGTCTCACCGGCAGGCGAGCCGGCCGCGGTGGCGCGGCGCCCATCGGCCGGCTCCGCGGCGCCCGCCGGATCGCACCGCAGATCGTGCTGCATGTGCCGCGCAACACGCGGCGATTCTGCGTTTTGAGCGGCGCCGAACGACGCGCGAACGACTTTTTGCCCTGATTCAATTTCGTACAACCCAGCCCGCCCCCGGCCCTGCCGGGGCTTCACACCGACAGGACGTCACCATGATCCAGTTTGAACCGAAGTACATCACCTTCGACTGCTACGGCACGCTGACCCATTTCCGGATGGCCGAGACGGCGCGCGAAATCTATGCGGACCGGCTGACGCCGGCCGCGATGGAGGCATTCGTGCGCGCGTTCGCCGCCTATCGGCTCGACGAGGTGCTCGGCGCGTGGAAGCCGTACCGCGACGTCGTCGTCAACGCGGTCCGCCGCACCTGCGCGCGGATCGGCGTGACGTTCGACGAAGCCGAGGCCGAGCGCTTCTATCTGGCGGTGCCGACGTGGGGCCCGCACCCGGACGTGCCGGCCGGGCTGTCGCGGCTGGCGTCGAAGTACAAGCTCGTGATCCTGTCGAACGCGATGGACGAGCAGATCATGAGCAACGTCGACAAGCTCGGCGCACCGTTCCATGCCGTGTTCACCGCGCAGCAGGCGCAATCGTACAAGCCGCGGATGCAGGGCTTCGAATACATGTTCGACAAGCTCGGCTGCAAGCCGGAGGACGTGCTGCACGTGTCGTCGAGCCTGCGCTACGACCTGATGACGGCCGAGGATCTCGGGATCAAACACAAGGCGTTCGTGAACCGCGGCCACGAGCCGGGCACGCCGTTCTACAACTATTACGAAGTGTCGGACATCGGCCATCTCGCGACGCAGCTCGGGCTGTAAGCCGCCGGCGCCGGCAGATCCATCGAACGCGCGACGGCACGCGGCCGCGATGCCGCCGAGGCCCGTCGCGTCTCGTCGCGCGTTCGTTCAGCGCACGAAGCGAGGGTAATTACCGATATTGAATCGTTCAAGGCCGGCCCGCCCGGGCCGATATATGTACCGAACGGTTAATATTGCGAGGCCCCCGCATGAAGTTGTCCACGAAACTGCTGATGCTCGTCGTCGCGGCGCTGCTCGGCGTCGTTCTGCTCGCCGCGTTGTCGCTGCATACGCTGCGCGACGCGCTGATCGACAGCCGCCGCGAAGAGGTCGTCATTCTGCTGACCAAGGCCGAGCATCTGGTCGATTCGTATCGCGCGATGCAGACGAACGGCACGCTCACGCAGGAGCAGGCGCAGCAGCAGGCCAAGGCTGCATTGTCGGCGCTCAACGCGAATTCGAAGAGCTACTTCTGGGTCACGACGTCCGACGGCGTCAATCTCGTGCACCCGAACGCGAAATTCATCGGCACGCGCGCGAAAGGCAACCGCACGACTAGCGGCCTGACCGACAGCGAGGCGTACCGCGCAGGGATGGCGCAGGCGCATTTCGCGCTCGTCGACGTGCTGGTCAAGCGCAGCCCCGATGCGGACCTGGAGCCGAAACTCCAGGGCGTGGTCGCGATTCCCGACTGGAACTGGTGGATCGGCACGGGATTTTTCTACGACGACATCAATGCGGCGTTTACCCGGCTCGCGACGGTGCTGGGCGCCGTCGCGCTCGTCATCGCCGCGGCGCTCGCGGCCATCGCATGGGGCGTGCTGCGCAGTGTCCGGCGGACGCTCGGCGGCGAGCCCGCGCATGCGACGCAGATCGCCGCCCGCATCGCCGCCGGCGAACTGGACGTGCAGTTCGATACGGCGCACGCCGCGCCAGGCAGCCTGCTCGTCGCGCTCGGTGACATGAAGGCGCGGCTGACCGAGACCATCGCCGAAATCCAGACCACGACCCACTCGATCGCCACCGGCACCGGCGAGATCGCGCAAGGCAACCTCGATCTGTCGCAGCGCACGGAGCAGCAGGCCGCGTCGCTGCAGGAAACGGCCGCGAGCATGGAGCAGATCACGTCCACGGTCAAACAGAACGCCGACAACGCACGCCAGGCGAATGCGCTCGTGGCCCAGGCGAAGGATGCGACCGAGCTCGGCGGCGCCGCCGTGCAGGCGGTCGTCGAAACGATGCGGCAGATTTCGGACGGATCGGTGCGGATCGCCGACATTACCGTCGTCATCGAAAGCATCGCATTCCAGACCAACATTCTCGCGCTCAACGCCGCGGTGGAAGCCGCGCGAGCCGGCGAGGAGGGGCGCGGGTTCGCCGTCGTCGCGTCGGAAGTCCGCTCGCTCGCGCAACGCAGCGCCGCGGCCGCGAAGGACATCAAGGGACTGATCGACGCGTCGGTCGAGCGGGCCGGCAGCGGCAGCCGGCTCGTCGAGACGGCCGGTGAGCGCATGACGGAGATCGTCCGGTCGATCGACCGGGTGGCCGACATCATGGGCGAGATTTCGGCGGCATCGGCCGAGCAAAGCACCGGCATCGAACAGATCGGGTTGGCGGTCGCGCAAATGGACGAAGTCACCCAGCAGAACGCCGCGCTCGTCGAGCAGGCGGCGGCCGCCGCATCGTCGCTGGACGAGCAGGCCGCGCGGCTGCGGGCCGCCGTATCGGTATTCCGGCTGGCGGCCTGACGATCGTGTGCCGGCCGCCTGAGGACGGTACATTGTTCGCCACGTCGGCGTGAGCCCGCGCGGCGCGTTAGCGTGCCGGTGACGGCCGCGACGCCGCAAAATGCGATCACTTCGCTGCAGCAGCCTCGATCGCGTCCGTGTCCCACTTCCCGCGTCGCGTTGCCTCGACCAGCATGCCCAGGGTCAACGGGTGACGCTTCGGCGGCCGGAGCCGCTTTACGAACAGCCCGATGAGGGACGACAGCAGTTCCTGACCTTCGGGGCCGAAATAGCGCCGGTACGGGAATCCATCGGCGTCGACGTTGAATGTTTTGGCCCAGTTGTCGATAAACTCGACGCCGTCAAGGCCAGTCACGCCGAGATCCTCCTCGAGCCGCGTTTCCGGCTGGAGATTCAGCTTGCCGAACAGCGGCCGGCCAAGCTCCTTGCGAGCAAAGGCTTCAAAACGTTCCCAGGTATCGTCGTTCATGGCTCAGAGTACCCTGTCTTCGGGCTTCACAAGTCGGTTGTAGGTCGTCACGGTGTTGCGCATGATCAGGTAGGCATCGCGTGCCAGGAACACCTCGCCTACGATGGGAATCGTTCTGCCGACCCAAGCACCGAGGCGGTGGGTGAACGAGATCCGTATACCCGACAACCCGACACCCGTGATCATCGGCAAGCGAAAAGGCAGCGTCTGGGGAAACAGCTTGCGGGCGGCAAGCTCTCTCAGCGCGTACTCCTAGGGAGGCGCTACTGTACCGCATTGCCTGGAACAGCCTGGCCGGCGCTACCTCTCGGCCCGGCTGTACACGATCAGTTTCAGTTCGCTCCGCACGGCCTCGCGGCCATTCCGGCCGACCGTGTAGCTCAGAACCCAGCCAACGGCTCACGGAATCCCGTATTTCTTGCACCGATCCCCTTGGATTTATCTTGCGCTCCATCAGCCCGGTTTCCGGGCGCTCCGGCCGTCTCCCGGTCACTTTCCGGTCTTTATGCCACGCCGTTCCGATCGCGCGGCATTCTTCTGAACTTTCCTGCGCGACGCACCGTCGCGACCGCCACCGCCGACGCCCGTGCATGCGGCGATCTGCCGCAACGTGCCGCGCATTTCGACCGCGCCCGGCACGCGCACGCCCGTTCGACACAAACGTGCGGTTTGGGTGAGCCAAACGCGCGCCGGATGCCGAATGGGCAATTTTGTCGGCGCAATCTGCGGCGGCCGCGGCCTTACGATTTCCTGCATCGACACGGGTTCGGCAACCGCCGCGACACGCCGCCGGGCCAACGGCGACACGTGCGCGCACGCAGCAATTCATGCTGCGCGGGTGGCCCAAAACGGTCGATTCGTATCGTGCGGGCGGCCCGAATCGCGACAAACCGCATTTTGGCGATGCTTAAATGAATTGCATGTGTACGACGTCGCGCCCGCCACCAGCAAGCGGACGTAGCGGGATTGAACAACCACGCTGGACCCTTGGACCCACTTCCCACAGTCAGGAGCAGTTCGGATGAGCGACGATATCGACAATGACGGCAAGGGCGGCTTCACGCGCCGCGACATGATGAAGGTCATGGCGGCGAGCGGCATGATGGCCGTCGGCGGCGGGCTGCTGGTGGATGCGCAGCCGGCGTTCGCCGCGCCCGCGCCGAAGCGCGGCGGCAAGATCCGGGTCGCGAACGAATCCGGCTCGACGGCCGATACGCTCGACCCGGCCAAGGGCTCGACGGGCGCGGACTACACCCGCTTCTTCATGTTCTACAGCGGCCTCACGCAGCTCGACCAGAGCCTGACGCCGCAAATGAATCTCGCCGAATCGCTGCAGACGACCGACGCGAAGACCTGGATCATCAAGCTGCGCAAGGGCGTCACGTTCCACGACGGCAAGCCGGTCGGCCCGGCCGACGTGGTGTTTTCGCTGATGCGCCACAAGAACCCGGCCACCGCGTCGAAGGTCAAGACGCTTGCCGAACAGTTCGCGGATGCGAAGGCGACCGGCCCCGACGAAGTCACGTTGACGCTCGCGAGCGCGAACGCCGATCTGCCGGTGATCCTCGCGACGCCGCAGCTCGTGATCGTCAAGGACGGCACGACCGATTTCTCGACCGGTATCGGCTGCGGCCCGTACAAGCTGAAGTCGTTCAAGCCGGGCGTGTCGACCGTCGGCGTGCGCAACGACAGCTACTTCAAGCCGGGCAAGCCGTATCTCGACGAGATCGAGATGATCGGCATCAGCGACAGCGCCGCGCGCCTGAACGCGCTGCTGTCGGGCGACGTGCACCTGATCAACGCGATCGATCCGCGCTCGACGCAGCGGGTCGCGTCGACGCCGGGCTACGCGCTGAAGGAAACCAAGTCGGGCCTCTACACCGACCTGATCATGCGCAGCGACAACCCGATCGTCGCGAACCCCGATTTCGTCGAAGGGATGAAGTACCTGTTCGATCGCGAGCAGATCCGCTCGGCGGTGTTTCGCGGCTACTCGGTGATCGGCAACGATCAGCCGATTCCGCCGGGGCACCGCTACTTCAACGCGTCGCTGCCGCAGCGGCCGCACGATCCGGACAAGGCGAAATTCCTGCTCCGGAAGGCGGGCGCGCTCGGCGCGACGCTGCCGCCGATCTATGCGACGTCCGACGCGAACGGGTCGATCGAAATGGCCGTGCTGCTGCAGCAGGTCGGCCAGAAGATCGGGCTGAACCTGCAGGTCAACCGCGCGTCGCCCGACGGCTACTGGTCGAACCACTGGATGAAGCACCCGCTCACCTTCGGCAACATCAATCCGCGCTCGAGCGCCGACGTGCTGTTCACGCAATTCTTCAAGTCGGATGCGCCGTGGAACGAGTCGGGCTGGAAGAACGCGAAGTTCGACCAGCTGCTGCTCGCCGCGCGCTCGGAAACCGACGACGCGAAGCGCAAGCAGATGTACGGCGACATGCAGGTGATCGTGTCGCAGCAGGGCCGGGTCGGCATTCCGGCGTTCATCAGCTTCCTCGACGGCTACGACAAGCGGCTCGCGGGCCTCGGTTCGATCCCTACCGGGCCGATGATGGGCTTCACGTTCGCCGAGAACGTGTGGTGGAACGCATGACGTTGTGGCTGGCCGCCGTCGCGCGGCCGGTGCGGGCCACCGCACCGGCCACGCGCGGTTTTTTCGGGAGTGCTGCACCATGAACCGAATCCTCATCGGGCTGATCGGCCGGCGCATCGCGGTCACCGCGCTGACGCTGCTGATCGTGTCCGCGATCATCTTCACGATCACGAACCTGCTGCCAGGCGACGCCGCGCAGGCCGCGCTCGGCCAGTCGGCGACGCCGGAGACGGTCGCCGCGCTGCGCCAGCAGTTCGGTCTCGACATGCCGGCGCACGTACGTTACGCGCACTGGCTCGCGGGGCTCGCGCACGGCGATTTCGGCCGGTCGCTGTCCGGCGACATGCCGGTGTCGGAGCTGATCGGCGGGCGCCTGCCGAAGTCGCTCACGCTTGCGGCGATCACGACCGCCGTGTCGGTGCCGATCGCTCTGCTGCTCGGCATCCTCGCGGCCGTCAAGCGCGAGTCGGTGGTCGACCGCGTGATCAGCCTCGGCACGCTGTCGCTCGTCGCGACGCCGGAATTCCTGATCGCGACGGTCGCCGTGCTCGTGTTCGCGGTGAAGCTGCACTGGCTGTCCGCGCTGTCGTACAGCGGCCCGATCGAAAGCCTGCACGATTTCCTGCGTGCGTATGCGATGCCGGTGCTCACGCTGTGCGCGGTCGTGATCGCGCAGATGGCCCGGATGACGCGCGCTGCGGTGATCGAGCAACTGAGCGCGTCGTATGTCGAGATGGCCGTGTTGAAAGGCGCGAGCCCCGCGCGCGTCGTGCTGCGCCATGCGCTGCCGAACGCGATCGGCCCGATCGCCAATGCGATCGCGCTGAGCCTGTCGTATCTGCTCGGCGGCGTGATCGTCGTCGAGACGATCTTCAACTATCCGGGCCTCGCGAGCCTGATGGTCGACGCCGTCAGCAACCGCGATTTCCCGTTGGTCCAGGCGTGCACGCTGATCTTCTGCGTCGCTTACCTGACGCTCGTGCTGTTCGCCGACCTGTGCTCGATCGTGTCGAACCCGCGACTGCGCACCTGAGTGTTTCGTCTTCCTTCCGAGATGCCGCCCATGCAACCGATCGAACCCGTTCAACGCAGCAGCGCGCTGCCGCCATCCGGCGATCCGCCCCTGGGGCGGGGCGGCCTGCCGCCTGCCGCGCCTGCCCCCGACCAGCCGCGCAAGCGCCGCGCCGCGCGCATCGCCCTGACGACCGGCGGCCGCGTCGGCCTGTCGATGGCCGGCCTGATGCTGTTCGTCGCGCTGTTCGCGCCGCTGATTGCGCCGCATGACGTCGGCGCGATCGTCACGCCCGACGTGTTCGCGCCGTTCAGCGCGAAGCTGCCGTTCGGCTCCGACTTCCTCGGCCGCGACATGCTGAGCCGGATCCTGTACGGCACGCGGCTGACCGTGCTGCTCGCGCTGGCCGCGGTGCTGCTCGCCGCGGTGACCGGCACGACGCTCGGGCTGCTCGCGACCGTGTCGGGCCGCGCGGTCGACGAGACGATGAGCCGGCTGCTCGACGCGCTCACGTCGATTCCGTCGAAGATGTTCGCGCTGATGTTCGTCGCCGCGTTCGGCTCGTCGCTGCCGCTGCTGATCCTTACCGCCGCGGTCAGCTACATGCCGGGCTCGTACCGGATCGCGCGCGCGCTCGCCGTCAACATCAGCACGCTCGAATTCGTGCAGGTGGCCAGGGCGCGCGGCGAAAGCGCGCTGTACATCGCGTGCGTGGAAATGCTGCCGAACATGATCCACCCGATGCTCGCGGACACCGGCCTGCGCTTCACGTTCGTCGTGCTGCTGCTGAGCGGCCTGAGCTTTCTCGGGCTCGGCGTGCAGCCGCCGTATGCGGACCTGGGCTCGCTCGTGCGCGAGAACATCGCGAGCCTCGGCGACGGCTCGGCCGTCGCGATCATGCCCGCGGTCGCGATCGCGATCCTGACGGTGGGCGTCAACCTGTTGATCGACGGCCTGCCGCATCGCGGCCGCCGCAAGGGCGCGGCCGGCGCCGCCGGAGGACACTGATGCGACACGAATCGAACCCGCTCGTCGAGGTGCGCGGGCTGCGCGTGGTCGGCGGCCGGCCGGGCGGCGAGGAAACGACGATCGTCCACGGCGTCGACTTCGACATCGGGCGCGGCGAGGTGCTCGCGCTGATCGGCGAATCGGGCTCCGGCAAGACGACGATCGCGCTGTCGCTGATGGGCCACGCGCGCGCCGGATGCCGGATCGCCGGCGGCTCGGTCAAGCTCGACGGCACCGACGTGTGCACGCTTTCCGGACCGGCGCTGACCGCGCTGCGCGGCCGCAAGGTCGCGTATATCGCGCAGAGCGCGGCCGCCGCGTTCAACCCGTCGCGCACGATTCTCGATCAGGTGATCGAGAGCGCGCTGATCCACGGGACGATGACGAAGCGCGACGCGCAGGCGAAGGCGATCGAGTTGTTTCGCGCGCTCGCGCTGCCGGAGCCGGAGACGATCGGCAAGCGCTATCCGCACCAGGTATCGGGCGGGCAGTTGCAGCGGCTGATGGCCGCGATGGCGCTGATCACGGATCCGGAGCTGGTGATCCTCGACGAGCCGACCACCGCGCTCGACGTGACCACGCAGATCGACGTGCTGCAGGCGTTCAAGAACGTGATCCGGCGCTACGGGATGAGTGCGGTGTACGTGTCGCACGACCTGGCCGTGGTCGCGCAGATGGCCGACCGGATCGTCGTGCTGAGCGATGGCGTGATCCGCGAGGCGGGCGCGACCGAACAGATCCTGCATGCGCCGGCGCACCCGTACACGCAGAGCCTGATCGCGGCGGTCACGCCGAACGATGCCGGACGCGATGCGCAGGCGCAGGCGCAAGCGCCGGCCGAGCCGGCGCCGCTGCTCGACGTGCGCGGCGCGATCGCCGGCTACGGCGGCCGCGCCGCGAACGGCTGGCCCGCGAAGGTGATCCTGCATGAAGTCGACCTGCGCATCGGGCGCGGGCAGACGGTCGGCGTGATCGGCGAATCGGGCTCCGGCAAGACGACGCTCGCGAAGGTGATCGCGGGCCTCGTGCCGGCGACCGGCGGCGAGATCCTGCTCGACGGCGAGCCGCTTGCGCGCGATATCGGCAAACGGACGAAGGAGCAGCATCGCCGCGTGCAGATCGTGTTCCAGAACGCCGATACCGCGCTCAACCCGGTGCATACCGTCGAGCGCACGCTCGCGCGGCCGCTCGCGTTCTATCACGGGATCAAGGGCGCGCGTGCACGCCAGCGCGTCGCGGAGCTGCTCGAACTCGTGCGGCTGCCGCCGGCGGTCGCGTCGCGGCGTACCGGCGAACTGTCGGGCGGACAGAAGCAGCGGGTGAACCTCGCGCGCGCGCTCGCGGCCGAGCCCGACCTGATCCTGTGCGACGAGGTCACGTCGGCGCTCGACACCGTCGTCGGCGCCGCGATCATCGATTTGTTGCGCGACCTGCAGGCGAAGCTCGGCGTGTCGTACGTGTTCATCACGCACGACATCGCGAAGGTGCGCGCGATCAGCGACGACATCGTCGTGCTGTATGCGGGCCACCGCGTGGAGACGGGCAGCCGCGACGCGCTGTGCGCGCCGCCTTATCACCCGTATTCGCACTTGCTGGTGTCGTCCGCGCCGGAGCTGCGCGCGGGCTGGCTCGACGATGCGGCCGAGCGTTGCCACCGGCCGCTGGTGTCGATCGGCGAGCGCGAGAACGAGGCCGAGCTGTGTCCGTTCCTGTCGCGCTGCGCGATGCGCGTGGACGGCGTGTGCAACCGGACGGCGCCGTCGCTGCGCACGCTCGGCAACGGCGCGCAGGTGCTGTGCCATCGCAGCGAGGAAGATCTCGCGCGCTTCCAGGCAGAGCCGATTCCCGCAGGTGTCACGCCGGTGCAGTTGTAGTGCGTGGCGCGCGAACCGTTCATCGCGCGGTGCGGTGAACGGCCCGCCGCATAGTCTGCCGCGGCGGTCGTGCAAAACGGCAATTTATACGCGTGCCGTGCGCGAATACGCGGCAACTGCGGTTTTTGACGGTGATTAAATGATTCTCATTGAACGGTCGCCGATCGTTGTTGCCGGAATGCTCGTGAAGGATCCGATGAAACTGGAATCGTACTGGCTGGATACCCGCCCCGCGTTTCGCGACGCAAGCGTTGGCCCTGTCGAGGGGCGGGCCGACGTCGTCGTGATCGGCGGCGGTTTCACCGGCCTGTCGGCAGCGCTCGCGCTCGCGCAGCGCGGTGTCTCGGTGGTCGTGCTCGAAGCCGCGCAGGTCGCCGGCGAAGCATCCGGCCGCAACGGCGGCCAGTGCAATACGGGCGTCGCGCAGGATTACGCGTCGCTGGCCGCGCGCATCGGCGCCGCGCAGGCAAAGCAGTTTTATCTCGCGTACGAAAGCGCGGTGAAGAGCGTCGAGACGATCGTGACCGACCATGCGATCGACTGCGATTTCCGGCGCGCCGGCAAGCTGAAGCTCGCCGCGAAACCGCAGCACTTTGCTGGGCTCGCGAAGACGTTCGATGCGTTGCGGCGCGACGTCGATCCGGACATCGAACTGATCGAGCCGTCGCGGATCCGCGATGAAATCGCGTCCGAAGGTTTCTACGGCGGGCTCCTGCAGCGCAACGGCGCGCAAATGCATATGGGCAAGTTCGGCGTCGGCCTCGCGCAGGCGGCCGTGCGGGCGGGCGCACGCGTGTACGAGCACGCGGCCGTCACGCAGATCGAGCGGCTCGACGGCGAGCGCCACACGATCACGTGCACGCGCGGCACGATCGTCGCCGACCGCGTGCTGGTCGCGACCGGCGCGTCGCAACATGGGCCGTTCGCGTGGTTCCGGCGGCGCATCGCGCCGGTCGGCAGCTTCATCGTCGTGACCGAACCGCTGCCCGACGCGCAGCTCAATCGACTGTTCCCGCATCGCCGCGCCTACGTGACGTCGCGCCAGATCGGCAACTACTTCCGTGTGACGCCCGACAACCGGCTGCTGTTCGGCGGCCGCGCGCGTTTCGCGATGTCGAGCCCGCGCTCCGATGCGAAGAGCGGCGACGTCCTGCGCGCCGGCATGGCCGGCTATTTCCCCGAACTGGCCGGCGTGCGGCTCGACTACTGCTGGGGCGGGCTCGTCGACATCACCGCCGACCGGCTGCCGCGCGCGGGCCAGCATGACGGGCTCTATTACTCGATGGGCTACAGCGGCCACGGCGTGCAGATGTCGGTGCACATGGGCCGCGTGATGGCCGACGTGCTGTATGGCGCGGCCGCGTCGAACCCGTGGCGCGAACTCGACTGGCCGGCGATACCCGGCCATTTCGGGCACGCGTGGTTCCTGCCGCTCGTCGGCGCGTATTACCGGATGCAGGATTTCCTGCATTGAAGCGAGCGCCCCGGAGAATCCGATATGACAGTGCAATTCATTGGCTCGCCTCGTGTCGCCCGGCCGGTCTCGCCGGCGATCGACGACGTGCTGCGCACGATCGACGCGTCGTTCGCGCAGCCGCTGAACCTGGACACGCTCGCGGCCGTGGCCGGGTTGAGCGTATCGCGTTTCACCGCGCGCTTTCGCAGCGAAACCGGGCTGTCGCCGCACCGGTATCTGTGTCTCGTGCGGGTACGCCGGGCGCAGGACCTGTTGCGCGCCGGTCTCGCGCCGTCGGTCGTCGCGACCGACGTCGGCTTCTTCGACCAGAGCCATCTGTGCCGGCATTTCCGGCGCGTGCTCGGGATCACGCCGCGCGATTACGTGGTCGCCCGAATGGGCGGCGCGCCGATGCGAACGCCATCGGCGCGCTTGCGCGCCGAACACCGCGATGCGTCGTGTCACGCGGCGTAAGCACGGGCATGGACGACATGCCCCGCTGAGGATTTTCCGGCAGACGAGCCGGCGAACGACGATTTCCGATATCGCGTGACGGCGTTGAACCAGACCGCCACGCATTGCACAGGAGCAGAAATGACCGCAGCTTTCGTGTTGCACCGTGCCGACGGCGCACCTTCTTCCACCGCGTTTCGCCGGCAGGCGTTCGGCGCGAGCGATCCGTTCGCGTCGCATCGCGAGATCGCGTGGGAAGGCCCCGACGCGATGGCCGCGGGACGCATCGGCTTCGTCGGCGAGCTGGACGTGTCGAGCTTTCCGCACATCGAAACCGTCGTCGTCGTCCAGGGCGAGCTGACGCTCGAAGCGGCCGGGGCCGCGCCGCTGGTGCTCGGCCCGGGGCAAGGCGCCGTCATCGGCGGCGGCACGGCGCTGCGCATCGCCGCGCAATCGCCGGTGCTGCTGACGTTCTGCGCGGCAGCGTGCGAGACACCGACGAAACGCGGCCTCTTCGAGTTGCGCGCCGACGCGGACTTCAAGCCGTCCGCCACGCTGCCGGCCGAGGTGCTGCTGAGCCCCGCGCCGCAATGCCGCAGCGACAACGTGTTCACCGACGACGGCGCCGAATACTGCGCGGGCACGTGGGATTCGACACCGTATCACCGGATCGTCCGGCCGCATCGTGCCAACGAGTTCATGTTCCTGCTGGACGGCGGCGTACGGTTCGCGGCGCCCGACGACAGCGTACTGTCGCTCGGCGCCGGCGATGCGCTGTTCGTGCCGCGCGGCGCGTCGATCGGGTGGGAAAGCAGCGAACGCGTGGCGAAGTTCTACGTGATGCAGAACGTCAAACCCTCCACCGAACGAGACTGAGCATGTCCCCTCCGCTGCGCCATATCGAAACCTTGTCCACGCCGCCGGCCGCGGCCGACGTCGTCGTGATCGGCGGCGGCATCATCGGCGTCTTCACCGCCTACTATCTGGCCCGGCGCGGGCTGTCGGTCGCGCTCGTCGAGAAAGGGCGCATCGGCGCCGAACAATCGAGCCGCAACTGGGGCTGGTGCCGGCAGCAGAACCGCGATGCGCGCGAGTTGCCGATGGCGAGCAAGAGCATCGATCTGTGGGAACGGTTCGCCGCCGAATCGGGAGAGGACACGGGCTTTCATCGCTGCGGGCTGCTGTATCTCAGCAACGACGAGGCCGAACTGTCCCGCTGGGCCAGTTGGGGCGAATTCGCGAAGACCGCGGGTGTGACCACGTACATGCTCGACAGCAAGCAGGCCGCCGAGCGCGGACGGGCGACCGGGCGGCAGTGGAAGGGCGGCGTGTTCTCGCCGACCGACGGCACGGCCGACCCGGGCAAGGCCGCGCCGGCCGTGGCCGCCGCGCTGATCAAGCTGGGCGGCAGCGTCCATCAGTACTGCGCGGCGCGCGGCATCGAGCTCGAGGGCGGCCGCGTGGCCGGCGTCGTCACCGAGGCCGGCGTCATCAGGACGAGGACGGCCGTGATGGCCGGCGGCGCATGGGCGTCGTCGTTCTGCCGCCAGCTCGGCATCCGGTTTCCGCAGGCGTCGATCCGTCAGTCGATCCTGAGCGTGTCGCCCGTCGAAACGCCGCTGCCGGATGCGATGTACACGTCCGGCGTGTCGGTGACGCGCCGCAGCGACGGACGCTACGCGCTGGCGATCAGCGGCCGCGCGCGCGTGGACCCGACGCCGCAGTTCCTGCGTTTCGCGCCGCAATTCGTGCCGATGTTCGCGAAGCGCTGGCGCAACCTGCTGCCGGGCGGTCTCGAAGGCGTGCGCGGTGGCCATGAAACGTTGAAGCGCTGGCGCCTCGATGCGCCGACGCCGATGGAAGCGGTGCGCATTCTCGATCCGAAGCCCGACATGCCGACGGTCGCCGAAACCTACCGCCGCGCGGCCGAACTGCTGCCGGAACTGCGCGAAGCGACGATCACGCATGCATGGGCCGGCTTCGTCGACAGCACGCCGGACGGCGTGCCCGGTATCGGCGAAGTGCCGGGCGTGCCGGGGCTGATCCTCGCGGCGGGCTTTTCGGGGCACGGCTTCGGGATCGGGCCGGGCGCCGGGCATCTGATCGCCGATCTCGCATCCGGCGCGCAGCCGTTCGTGGACCCGACGCCGTACCGGCCCGGGCGGTTCAGCGAGTCCGCGTGGGGCAAGGTCGCGGATTTCTAGTACAAGGCCGTCGCGCCGGTCCGGATCGCACGCGCGACCGGGGCGGGGCGGCGAACGTTCGCCGGCTCGTCAGCGCGCGTGTGATGCGATGCGACAGCTTGGGAGTTCCAGATGCGTTTCAGTTCCTACTGGCTCGATACGTCGGAGCCATTCGTGAGCCACACGCCGGCGTTGCCCGGCGGAAGTTGCGACGTGGTGGTGGTGGGCGGCGGCATCACCGGTTCGGCCGCCGCGCTGGCGCTGGCCAAAAAAGGCGCGCGCGTGATCGTCTGCGAGGCGGGCACCGTCGGGCAGGCGGCATCGGGACGCAACGGCGGCATGTGCAACAACGGCTTCGCGCAGGATTACGCATCGCTGTCGCAGCGCATCGGCACGGAGCTGGCCAACCGGCTCTATCTCGCGTTCGACGCGGGCGTCGACACGGTCGAGCGGCTGGTCAGGGAGGAGTCGATCGATTGCGATTTCGCGCGCCGCGGCAAGCTGAAGCTCGCGGCGAAGCCCGAGCACTACGACAAGCTCGTGCGCAGCCAGGCGCTGCTCGCGGCGAGCGTGGACCCCGACACGCGCATGGTCACGAAGGCTGAACTTTGCGACGAGATCGGTTCGAACCGTTATCACGGCGGGCTGCTTTTCGGCAAGAGTGCCGGGATGCATGTCGGCCGTTACGTGCGGGGGCTGGCGAGCGCCGCGCAAACCCGCGGCGCGCATATTCTCGAGCACGCGCCGGTGCTCGGCCTGAAGCGGCAAGCAGGCGGCGCCTACGCGGTGCACACGCCGCTCGGCGAGATCCGCGCGCGCCAGGTGCTGCTCGCGAGCGGCATTTCGCAGGTCGGGCCGTTCGGCTGGATTCGCCGCAGGATCGTGCCGGTCGGTGCGTTCATCATCGTCACCGAGCCGTTGCCGAACGACCTGCTCGACCGGTTGCTGCCGACGCGCCGGATGGTGACCGACACGAAGAACTTCGTCAATTTCTTTCGCGTCACGCCCGACAACCGGATCCTGTTCGGCGGGCGCGCGCGGTTTGCCGCGTCGAACCCGCATTCCGACGCAAAGAGCGGGGCGATCCTGCGGCAGCAGATGGCCGCCGTGTTTCCCGAATTGGCCGACGTGCGCATCGACTACTGCTGGGGCGGAATGGTCGACATGACGGCCAACCGGCTGCCGCGCGCGGGCGAGCGCGACGGCGTTTACTACTCGATGGGCTATAGCGGCCACGGCACGCACATGGCCACGCTGATGGGCACGCTGATGGCGGAGATCATGGACGGACGCGCGGAGCTGAACCCGTGGAAAGGTTTCGACTGGCCCGCGATTCCGGGCCACTTCGGCAAACCGTGGTTCTTGCCGTTCGTCGGCGCGTGGTATCGACTCAAGGACACTCTGCAATGAATTCCCCAGTTGTTCACCTGATGCAAGCCGGCAGGCTCGATCGCTTTTTCATCGACGGCGATTGGGTGCAGCCCGACGGCAGCGACCGGTTCGCGGTCGTCAGCCCGTCGACTGAAGACACGCTGTGCGAGATTCCGCTCGGCAGCGCGCGCGACGCCGACCGCGCGGTGCAGGCCGCGCGCCGCGCGTTCGAACGCTGGTCCGCGACGTCACCGCAGGAACGCGCGGCGCTGCTCGATCGTATCCATGCGTTGATGCTGGCGCGCGCCGAGCTGTTCGCCACGGCGCTCGCGCTGGAGATGGGCGCGCCGATCGGCTACGCACGCGGCGCGCATGTGCCGCTCGCTGCCGAACATATCCGCGTCGCACGCGACAACCTCGCGCGCTACCCGTTCGTCGAGCGGCGCGGGACGACCGCGGTCGCGCGCGAGCCGATCGGCGTGTGCGCGCTGATCACGCCGTGGAACTGGCCGATCTACCAGATCACCGCGAAGGTCGGGCCGGCGCTCGCCGCAGGCTGCACGGTGGTGCTGAAACCGAGCGAGCTGTCGCCGCTCAGCGCGCTGCTGTTCGCGGAAGTGATTGCCGACGCGGGCGTGCCCGCCGGCGTATTCAACCTCGTGAGCGGCAGCGGCGAAACGGTGGGCGCCGCGCTTTCGTCGCATCCGGAAGTCGACATGGTGTCGATCACCGGATCGACGCGCGCCGGCGTGCTCGTCGCGCAGGCGGCCGCGCCGACCGTCAAGCGCGTCGCGCAGGAGCTGGGCGGCAAGTCGCCGAACCTCGTGTTGCCGGATGCCGATTTGCAGCGTGCGGTGCCGCCGGGCGTCGCCGCCGCGTTCCGGAACATGGGCCAGTCGTGCAGTGCGCCGACCCGCATGATCGTGCCGCGCGCCGCGCTCGGCGAGGTCGAGGCGCTGGCCGTCGCGACCGCGCAAACGCTCGTCGTCGGCGATCCGTTCGACGAGGCGACGACGCACGGGCCGCTCGCCAATCGCGCGCAATTCGGACGGGTCGCGCAGATGATCGACGTGGGCATCGACGAACGCGCGAAGCTCATCGCCGGCGGCCCCGGCCGGCCCGCGGGTTTCGACAAGGGCTTCTATGCGCGGCCGACGATTTTCTCCGACGTGCGCACCGACATGGCGATCGCGCAGCAGGAGATCTTCGGGCCGGTCCTCGCGATCCTGCCTTACGACACCGTCGACGAAGCGATCGCCATCGCGAACGACACCGTGTACGGGCTGGGCGCGCACGTGCAGGGCACCGACATGGAGCGGGTGCGCGCGGTGGCCGGACGCATCCGCGCGGGGCAGGTGCACCTGAACTATCCGGCATGGGATCCTCAAGCGCCGTTCGGCGGATACAAGCAGTCGGGCAACGGCCGCGAGTACGGGATCGAAGGGATGGAGGAGTATATGGAAGTCAAGTCGATCGTCGGCTTTTACGATTGACGCAGCCGCTGCGCGCGATTCGCGCCGGCAGTACAGTGGGAAGCCCGCTACATTCGAAGGTGCCGAAATTGGACAACCCCGTCATATCCGACACATCGCTGCAAACGCATCACGCGCACTGGGCGAAGCTGCGTCGCGACCTGCATGCGCATCCCGAGTTGCGATTCGAAGAACACCGGACGGCCGACGTCGTCGCCCGCGAGCTCGAGGCACTCGGCTATGCGGTGTCGCGCGGGCTGGGCGGCACGGGCGTGGTCGCGAGCCTGCCCGGTGCGGACCCGCGCCGCGGCATCGTGCTGCGTGCCGATCTGGACGCATTGCCGATCCACGAAGCGAACGACTTCGCGCATGCGTCATGCACACACGGGATCATGCATGCGTGCGGCCATGACGGCCATACCGTGATGTTGCTCGGCGCCGCACGGGTGCTGAAGACGCTGCCGCAGTTGCCGGGCACCGTCCATTTCGTGTTTCAGCCGGGCGAAGAGGGCGGCGCGGGCGCGCGCAGGATGATCGACGACGGCCTGTTCGAGCAATACCCGACGGAAGCGGTATTCGGCATGCACAACTGGCCGGGGTTGCCGGCCGGGCATTTCGGGTTGCGCACGGGCCCGATCATGGCCGCGGGCTCGCGCTTCAGGATCACGGTGACGGGCAAGGGCGCGCACGCGGCGCAGCCGCATCTGGGCATCGATCCGGTGCCGCTCGCATGCTCGATGGTGCTGCAGTGTCAGACCATCGCCGCGCGGCACAAGGATCCCGTCGACCCGGCGGTCATTTCCGTCTGCATGTTCCATGCGGGCACGACGGACAACGTGATTCCCGACACCGCCGAGCTGCGCGGCACGATCCGCACGCTGTCGTCGGCATTGCAGCAGAAGCTGCAGCACGACGTCCGGCTCGCTTGCGAAGGGCTCGCGGGCGCCTACGGCGCGCAGGTCGACGTGGAGTTTTTTCAGTACTACCCGGCGACGGTCAACACGCCGGCCGAGACGGCGCTGTGCGAAGCGGTGATTCGCGACACGTTCGGCGAGGAACGCCTGTCTGCCAACGTACCGCCGAACATGACGTCCGAAGACTTCGGCTTCATGCTGGAGGAGCGGCCGGGTGCGTACGTGCTGATCGGCAATGCGCAGGACGGCACGAGCGCACCGGCGCTGCATCATCCGAAATACGACTTCAACGACGACATCATTCCGGCCGGCGTCCGGTACTGGGTCGCGTTGGCGCAGCGTTATTTCACGCGATCGCCGTGATGCGTCGGGGCGGCGTTGACACCGGCTGACTTTGGGGCGATCGGGCGTCAGGTCCGGGAACGGCGTGCTTCCTGATCGTCGTGCACTCATGCCAGCCGGGGAGCGCCGTGCAATTTGTCGCCGCTTCGATGTCATCGCCGTGCATTTATATGATGTGCCGTGTCGCACAGCGACACTATTTGAAAGGATTGCTGAATGAACCAGGAACATGAAGTGAAGGAGCACGGCGCGACGTCGGCACTTCGCTACCGCAGATTCACCGCGGCGGACGTCCCCGCCGCCCATGCTCTTTCCATGGCGCTTCGCTGGCCGTTCCGCGCGGAAGACTGGCAGTTTTCCGCGGAAACGTCGGTCGCGTTCGCGGCCGAGGAAAACGGCGAAGTCATCGGCACGGCGATGTGCTGGAAGTACGGTGCGGATCGCGCGGCAATCGGGCATGTGATCGTTTCCGACGCGCATCAGGGGCGAGGCATCGGCCGCAAACTGATGGAAACGCTGCTCGACGAACTGGGGCCGCGCATCACGTTTCTGCACGCGACGCCGGCCGGTCGGCCGCTCTACGAGAAACTGGGGTTCACCGTGTGCGGGTCGCTGGGCCAATATCAGGGGAACGTCGATCGGCCTGCCGCCGTTGTCGTGCCCGACGGCGAGCGGCTGCGTGCCGGATCGCCGGCCGACTGGCCGCGCCTGGTCGAACTCGCCACGCGTGCGTCCGGCCTCGAGCGCGAGGCGCTGTTGTCCGCATTGCAGAAGCGGGGAGAAAGCGTCGTGCTCGAACGTGACGGCGAGGTCGTCGGGTTTTCGGTGCTGCGGCGCTTCGGTCGCGGTGACGTGATCGGTCCGGTGGTCGCGCCGCGTTCGAGCGACGATGCGCGTGCGAAGGCGCTGATCGGCTATTGGCTGACGAAACGAGACGGTGAATTCGTTCGTATCGATGTGCCTGACGGGAGCAGTTTGCCGGACTGGTTGAGCGAACAGGGACTGAAACACGTGGATACCTGTTCGAAGATGGTTCGCAACGCGCCGGCCGCGGCGCACGAGGGCGCGGCCGACCCGATCTACGGACTGTACGGGCTCGTCAGTCAGGCCATGTTGTAGGCCATCGGCCGGATAGGCGATCGTGGCGGCAGGCGGGAACAACCGATTGTATCGACGCCGCCGCTTCGCTGCCCGACATCCGAATGCCGGGCCATCCGGTACGTGTTCCGCGCTGCCGCTGCGCGATCGCCGTCGCCGGCGGCGGCACAGCGATCGCGGCGAACCGGTCGCGCGCGATGCCGGTTCAACCGCCTGGCGACCGCCTGCACTCCCGCACGGAGCATGAAGGCGCGGCATCGCGTTCAACGCAGCAGCGCGGCCGCGAAGGCGCGATATGTCCGCAGCGGGCGGCCGAGGATCGCGGCCAACCGCTCGACGTCGCCGGCCTCCGGCACCATGCCGTCGCTGACGTAGCGTTCGGCCATCAGCCGCATTTCGTACGCCATCCATTTCGGCATGAACTGCGCCAGATTGCGTTCGAACGGTGTCGGATCGTCGCCGCCATAGGCAACGGCGCGGCCCAGCGTGTCCGACCAGATCGATGCCAGTTGTTCGCCCGTCAGCGTGTCGGGCCCGACGAGGTTGATGGTCTCGAGCGGCAGCTTGCCCGGCGCGTCGTTGCGGCGGATCAGCTCGATCGCCGCGACTTCCGCGATGTCGCGCACGTCGACCATCGCGACGCCCTTGCCGCCGATCGGCATCGGGTAGACGCCGTGGCCGACGATCACGTCCTTGACCATCGATTCGTTGTCCATGAAATACGCAGGCCGCAGGATCGTCGCGCTGAAGCCCATTCGCTCGATCATCCGCTCCGCGCCGGACTTCACCGCGAAGTGCGGCACGTTCACGAAGCGGTCGGCGTGGAGCACCGACAGATAGACGACGCGCTCGATACCCGCTTCGCGGGCGAGGTTCAGCGCGATCAGCGCCTGCGTGAATTCGTCGCCCGCCACGCCGTTGAGCAGGAACAGCGTGCGGACGCCGGAGAACGCCGTACGAAGCGCGTCGACGTCGAGCATGTCGCCCTGCATGACGGTCACGGCCGCCGGAAAATCGGCCTTGGCCGGATCGCGCACCAGCACGCGCACGTCGGCGCCGCGATCGACGAGTTGATGGACGACCTGGCGGCCCACGCGGCCGGTGGCGCCCGTAACGAGAATGGTCATGATGTTCGCTCCTGAGCTAACGATAGGGTTGACTGCCCACGTAAGTTAGGTGATCCACATTCGATCCGGAAGATGTGATAAATAGACGTCTCGTCTCACTGGTGGAACACATGGACCTGCTCGCACTCGCCGATTTCAATCTCGTCGCTCGCCATGGCAGTTTCGGGGAGGCCGCGCGGGTGGCCGATCGCCCGAAGGCGACGCTGTCGCGCCGCGTCGCGGAACTGGAGAACAGTCTGTCGCTGCGTCTGTTCGAGCGCGGCTCGCGCGGCGTGAAGCTCACGCAGGAAGGGCGCGCGCTCTACGAGCGGACAGGCGCGCTGCTCGCGGAACTCGCCGACAGCGCGTCGGCCATTGCAGCGGGAAGCGAACGGCCGCGTGGCCGGCTGCGCATCAGCGCACCGATGGTCTTTTCCCAGTTCGCGATGGGGCGGCTCGTGGCGACGTTCGCGCTGAAATACCCTGACGTCCGGCTGGAGGTGACGACCGAAGACCGGCCCGTCGACATGATCGAGGAGGGCTACGACCTCGTGATCCGCGTGAACCCGGCCGCTGACGAAAGCCTGATCGGGCGCGTGTTCCTGCGCGACCGGCTGGTCGTCGTCGCGCGGCCCGAGCTGGCGCGACCGAGCGGCGACGCACCCGCACCGGCCGTGGTTCGCGGCACAAGCGACGGCCGTGCGGCATGGGAGGTCGCGGGCCCGGACGGTACGGCGCGCATAGCGGTCGAACCCGTGGCGCGGCTGTCGTCGCTGAGCATGGTGCGCGATACGGTCCGCCTCGGCCTGGGCGCCGCGTGCCTGCCGGTGTCGCTCGTGAGCCGCGACCTGGCGGCCGGCACACTCGTCAGTTGGGGCGACGTGCCGGGGCCCGATATCGCGCTGTGGGCGTTGTATCCGTCCAGGCGATTATTGAGCGCGCGCGTTTCCGCGTTTCTCGATCACCTGAAGGAGGCGTTTCCTTCAGGCAAGCCGGAAGAACTGGCTGCGTATATCGAACCGGGGCAGTGAAACGGTCGCGGCAGCGCACGCGCGTCGCGATGTCGTGAGCCGGATGCCGGCGCCCTTTCGGAATCGAACCGGCGCTTTCACGCCGGCTGCGCGACCGGCTCCGCCTGCGCACGGCACACACGATTCCTGCCTTCGCGCTTCGCGCGATAGAGCGCCATGTCCGCCTGATGCGACAGCGCGTGCACGGAAGCGTGCCGCGCGCGCCGCCCAGTCGCACAGCCGATGCTGACGGTAAAGGGCGGCACCGCTTCCGCAAACCCGTCGAGCCGGTTGCGTTCCACCTCGCGGCGAATCGCCTCCGCGACCTGCGCGGCGCCGGTTTCGTCCGTATCGGGCAACACCGCGACGAATTCCTCGCCGCCGTAGCGCGCGGCCAGGTCGCCGCGCCGCCGCGTATGCGCGCGGATGCATTCGGCGAGAAAGCGCAGCGCGGTGTCGCCCACTGCGTGCCCATGCCGGTCGTTGTACTGCTTGAAGTGATCCGCGTCGATGAAGAGCAGCGAGAGACTGCCGTCGCCGCCCCGTTGCAGCCGCTCCCATTCGTCGGCCAGCGCGGTATCGAGCGCGCGGCGATTGTGCAGGCC
>NZ_LFZP01000047.1:0-63264 GCF_002925705.1 Burkholderia anthinoferrum | reverse complement strand
ATGCTGACGTCTCCCGTTCCGTTGACGTCAACATGCTACGTGAAGATAGACCAGTTAACAACGGAACAGGACACTAGTCATTCGCCGCATTCCGCGGCACGAATGTGAACCAGACGAGTGGTTACGATTCGCACCGTTTCGAAAATGCCCTCAGGGCAATCTCCGCACCGGCTTACTCGCAGGTGGTTTTTGCCAAGCGAGCAATATTCCTGCTTCTCCACAAGCGTTGTTTACTTCGGTCAAGTCTGCATCATCGACCGTCCAGAGCCACATATTGTTTGGAATACTTCTCAAAGAACCTCGAGATGAGTCAGATACAATCCACTCCCTCAATGAAATACCGTCTACGCAAATTTTCAAGTGATTCTCGTTAAGCACATTCAACGGATAAATCATCCTGAGTCTTTCCCGCTCATAACTCGCCGAGCCAGGCACCCGACCGGGGAGTTCTCGCGTGAAAAGCGACGTATTCTCAAACGGGAAAATCCTGACCAAATTCACCCCAGTCGAGTATTTATAAGCAATCGACGATTTTTCCGCATCGTACGCGATGGCGTATTTGCAACTCAATCTCGCCACAACGTTCTCAAGAAATTTCTCTATTTCTTTATTTATCTCGCACACCGCCCTCTCGATCTGCACATCGATAAATGACAACCCCCCAAATTCCGGGACATTACAACCAAACGAGATAGTCGGAACGTCAACCGTTTTTTCGTCACTGAATACCTGAAATGCGGAAACCTCCCCGGTCGATATTTTTGACCTCAGATCGGGAAGAGACGTTTCTTGATCGTCAATAGTTCTCTCCGCACCGCGAACGACGAATTTCAAAAACACCGCCCTCGTTGCCGCCGAACCTAATTGACGAAATAGATCTTCAGCCACCTCTAGAGTGGAGACGACCTGAGTCGGACTAGTCCCATAAACTACGATTCCAGTGCTCATATTCCTTCAAATCCCTGATATCAAATTATCCAAATCCGCCTTTATCATCCGCGCATCATACGGATGCTCAAACACAAGAATATCTCCGCGCGTATTTTGGGGAAGATTTTGCATTGCATCGTAGTTACGCGTTGTTAGCGTTCGCAATTTTGTCCCCATGTCGGTCCGGGAAGCCATTTCGATCGCATGCACCCTACCATTAACATCTACCGCCATAATGTCGGGGCGTCGCGCTGAAACGGCATTATCAGTAGCAAAATTGTAGGATCGATTCAGATAAATTTCCTTGAATTTCCCACTCATCGCAAGCTTGTTGGCAATCACCTCCGAGAACTGATCGTGTCCCGGTGTTCCGTCCTTCTGCCCCTTGCCGTATATCTTCGTTCCATTGACTTCCCGTTCTGGGCATTGCTGTAACCCGAATGGATCAACCCACTCGCTGGGTTCATGAACGTAGCCCTGAGTCCGGAATCCACCCGCAAGCCCGAGCGGATCAATGCTCAGATACTGGGCTGAGTCCGGGTCGTAATAGCGATGCAGGTTGTAGTGCAGGCCCAATTCTTCGTCAAACCATTGTCCCGGGAACCGCAACGTCGCATCGATGGGCACGACATCGCCATCATTAGCTGCGCCTCGTACCGGCAACACTTTCCCCCACAGTGTATGGGAGGCCTTGAAGATCCTCTTGCCACGTACGTCGAACACCGCCTTCGGCTGGCCAATCTGATCAGTCACGATAGGGTACAGACCATCATCAGTCTCCTGCGCCAGTGGCGAGAAGGTCCCTGGCTCGATATGCCACGTCACCACCTGACCGGTCGTACCATCCCGCTGCTCGACCCAGCGTTCGGCAAGCGTCGAGCCGTCCCACATGAACCTCACCGTCTCGCGGCCGCCGACTTGCTGCTTCTCAATCCGGCGATTGAAAGCGTCGTATCGATATGCCCAAACACCGCGCTCGGGCGTCACAACTCTTACGAGCCGATTCAGGCCATCCCACGTGTATCGCCACGTTTTCGGCCTGAACCCGGGCTGTTCAACCGTCTTCTCGATCGTACGGCCGCGTGCGTCGTACTGATAGCGGGCGTAGCCAATCCGTTCAGGCAGACCGCCGCGGCCATAGTGGTGGGCATCTACGGGCGCCTGCTGCCCGTGCGCCGCAATGTTCATCGCCGCGTCGTAGCGGAAGTGCTCGGTCGGCTGCAGCAGACTTTCTGCGGTGACGATCTGGCCACGTGCATCGCGCCGATACGTGAGCGTATCTATGTCGGCGTCGACTCGCTCCAGTTGTCCGGCTGCGTCGTAGTGATAGACCTGCCGCGTCAATTGCTCGAGCGCACGGGCCGGATCGGTTTGCAAGGCATCGAAAGCGGCGGCAGGCCCCGCAATCTGGCGGCGGATACGGCCGAGTGCATCGTACTGTTGCTGTGCGACAAAATCTCCCGCCTGCCGCCCGATCTCGCGCCCTAGGCCATCGCGCTGGATCGTCAGCCCTGCTACCTGCGTGAGCGCGCCCAGTGCATCATAGGCATAGGCCGTCTCCCGCCGTGGCGTCACCCGATGGCGCCGCTGCCCGTCAGCGTCATAGACGTGACGCAATAGTTCGCCATGCTGATCTTCTCCGATCAAGCGACCATTCCTGTCGTAAGCAAAGCGCGTGACATGCAAGTACTCGCCCTGGACCTCCGCCGATGCCAGTCGTCCGCTCGCATCGTAGCGGTAGACCAACTTCACGTCGCCGGCATCGATCTCGATGAGCCGGTCATACGCGTCATACGTATAGCGCCACCGACCACCGTCGGGCAGCGTCTTCGTCAGCAGACGACCGACGGCATCGCGCTCGTATTCGGTCGTGCGACCTCCCCAGTCGATCTCGGCCGCGAGACGCCCGGCCACGTCGTAGCGGTACGTGTAGGACTCGCCCAGCGCGTTGATGACCTTCGTCAGCCGGGTCGCATGGTCGTACTCGAAACGAGTTGCATGTCCAGCAGCATCGATCGAAGCCGTGACCAGATCGAACGGGCCATAGGTTCGCCGAGCTGTACGTCCGAGCGGATCGATCCACTCGACGGGCAGGCTCTCGCTGTTGTATCGCACCCTCGACACCGAGCCGTCTGGGCGCGTAACCATGCTTAACAGGCCGCGCGGATTTACCGGGCCGTCAGCATAGTCGAAGTGAGTCACGTGCCCGTCGGGCGACGTTTCCTCCAACACGCGTCCGAATATGTCGGCCTTGCGCCCGAAGTGTGCTCCACCTGGCAATACAATGTCAGTCAGCCGCAACCGATCATCGTAGTCCAAGCGCGTCTCGCGATCGCCCTGAACCACCCGCAGTAGTTCGCCTCGGGGGCCGTAGCGATAGGTCGTCTTGGTGCCGTCCGGCTCGGTGCGTGCGATCAACCGGTGTAGATGATCATATTCGAGCCGGAGCCGGCCCCCGTTCGGCAAGCGCACCCCGGTGAGGCGCTGCTCGTCGTCATAGTCAAAGCCAACCGTCCTCCCCGAGCTTTCCACGACCGAAGTCAGTTGACCGCGCTCGTCGTATCGATAGTCCGTCCGTCGCCCAAGCGGATCGATCCGAGCCATCAAACGACCAAGTTCCCATTCGGAGCAAGTGCAATGGCCGAGCGGATCGGTTTCGGCCGTTACGAGACCTTCGTCGTTATAGTCGTAGGTCCACTCTCCATCGACATCGATCACGCGCGTACGACCGGCTTCGTAGATGAACCGACCTGTGTGATAACCCTGCTGCGTGCCAGTCTCGACTACACGACCAGCGGTGTCGTACCGATATCGAACATCGGTCTGATCCGTATCCCGCCATTGGGTCATCCAGCCGTGTTCGGCGTACGCGTAATAGAACTGGCCAAACTGGAAGCTCGCCACGTGGGTAAGCATGCCGTTCTGGTAGCCGTAGTCCACAAGCGTTCTGGAACCACCGCTCGCATCATGGAGAACGATCCGTTGCAGCCGACGGTCGCGCCCGGGATAGGCGATCTCGAGCCGATAGCCATCGCTATGGGCGATGCCACTCAAACGGTCAGCAATATCGTAGGAAAGAACGATCTTGTTGCCGTCGAGGTCTTCAATCCGTTCAAGGCGGGACGAACGCCCCTCGGCGAGTGGAGCGAAAATACGCAGTTGCCGCGTATCGCGATCGAAAATGCGCGGTTCGAGCCGACTTCCGACCAGCCGATAACGCGGCTCGCGCAAGTTGATGCCGTTGAGCGCCATATCCGGCGCGTCGAAGCCGATCGCAAGGCCGGCGCCGTCGTGGAATCTCACGAAGCGGCCACCATCGAACGTCAATTGCTGCGACCAGTTGTCCGACCAGCGGTGACCGAGCAATCCATGATCATCCGATCGAGTCCGATAGCGTCGTTTGAACTCAAGTGGCAAGATTCCGGGAATGGCAAGATCCGTACGGATTTCCAGCATTTCTCCGGATACCGGATCGACCGGATCCTTGCACTTCGGTCGATTCTCGTCCTTGATACCCCTTTGTTCCGCAGATCGGGTAGGCTCAGGTCTGAATTTTTCGCGCAGCCCCTTGCCGGCAAACTTTCCCGCCCCACCGCCTACTAGCCCCCCGAGCAAACCCGCCAGAAATTCCTCAGTCGCAGACAGCTCCGGATTCTTCGGACCATAATTTCCGGTCGTCTTGTCGATCCAGATGCTGTTGCGCCCCGAATTGACTTTGCCGCTACAGTGAGTCTCGTGGCCGATCCGCACCAGCGGCAGGCCGTTGACGAACACGGTTTTGCTGCCGTCGACGAGTGCCTGCGGCACGCCGGAATGGTGATCGCATTTCACCAGGTCCGTGACGCGCGCCACTTTCTTACCTTCAAAGTACACGTTGCTCGAACCGGTGACGATCTCGCCACAGTTGGTGCCCATACTTTGGCTGGCCGACGCAAGCGCACCACCCAACGTCAGGCCGCCCGCCATGCACGCCCCGACGATGAGCGCCCCGGCGAGCCCGCCTGTTGCCACGGTCGCCGCCACTGCCACGCCAATCGCGACCCCGACGGCAATGCCGGCGAGAATCCCCATAAAACCTGACGAGTGTGCGATTCGATCGCCAACGCATGCAGGGTGTGGATCGCCTCGGCCGATGGTGAGGCCCAGTGCGTCGCCAACCTGCGTGAACTCCTTTGACAGCCATCCGGTCACGCCAACCTTGTCGAGCGCCCAAGCTCCACCGACTGCAATCGCCAGCGGGAGCATCACGGTACCCGCCGCAACCGCGCCCGCCCCCAGTGCCGCCCCGCCGGTCGCACCACCCGCCAGCGCTGTACCGGCCGCACCCAGCCCGGCGGCCGTCCCCTCGATGGCGGTCAGGCCCGCGTCGGCGCCAAGCATCCCATAATTGAGGTGCTCGTAAAACGGCTGCTCGGCCGCTTTCGCGGCTTCGCCGTCCTCCAGCTTGGCGATCTGATCGAGACGTTCCTGTGCGCTTCCGCTCGGCTCGTTGTAATTCGGCGTGTCCGACATTGCATCCTCAGACCGGATCGCGCAACTGAAGGCTCTGAATCACCGCCCGGATTTGTTCGCGCTGTGTGTCGCTGAGCGTACCGGGCGCAGTGAAGGTAAGCATCAGCACAACCTGCCCGTATTCCACCATCGTCAGCCGCTGGTGAATGCGTGCCTGGTTGTTCGCCCAGGTAAACTCATGCACGTGCGCAGCGCGTCCGGATACCGTGGCATCTTCATTTGCAACCTCGGCGTAATCTGGAACCTGCTTCGCCACCTTCCGGATTTCGCTCGTTACATATTCGGCGAACTTCATGCCCCACGGAAGTCGCTCGCGCGTGATCACGAAACTCACGCCCTCCGTGCCAGTCGCTGCCGACACAAATACGTTCATTGTTTTGTCCTGCCACTCCACGGGCAGCGCCAACGTGCCTTCCTGCATCTGGTACATGCTTTGTTATCCTTATCGGTGTTAGCCGTTCTTCGGATTGATGTCGGTTCGAGCAGCCTGGATATTGATGTTGCTGTCATCCAGGTGGATCACCGACTCGCCTTTATAGATATCAATAGAATCGGCAGTCATGTGGATCCGCGTGCCGCCATCGCCGCCGATCTTGATCCAGAGTTCTTTCGCTTCCAGTGTGTGCACGCCCTGCGGAGTCTGATGCAGCGTATTGCCCTGCACTACGACGTCCGACAGGTTGCCGACTGCGACAGCCGTCGTATGGTTGCCCTTGCCAACCTCGACGGTCCGGTCGCCTTTGAGAACTTGAGTCCACTGCGCGTCCTCGACAACGGTATGCATGTCTTTCTGCGCATGCATGTAGAGCATCTGCGCACCATTGACGTCGCTCATCAGCAACTCGTTCGACCCCGCACCCTTATGCGTCTGGCTCTTGATCCCCATCGTCTGGCCGGCCGCGCCGTGATACGGGTTGCCCTGCTCGCCGTTGAACACGCGGCCGACGATCACCGGGTTATCCGGATCGCCCTGATTGAACGCCACCAGCACTTCCTGCTTGATCCGCGGAATCGCGGCCGCGCCCCAGCCGTCGCCCGCCCACGGCTGCGACACGCGCACCCACATCGAATCGGAGCCGTCCTTCTTGCCGCGCCGGTCCCACGGGAAATGCACCTTCACCGCGCTGCCGTTCGTATAGATTTCCTCGCCCTTCGGCCCGACGACGATCGCCGAATGCGTGCCGTGAATCACCGGCTTCGGCGTCGCGCGCGGCGCACGGTACGGGATCTTCTTCGGCAGCAGCGAGAAGCTGTTGCGGTACGGTAGCTTCGCGCTGTGCTGCGTGTAGTCGTTCACGGCCTCGTGACGCACGTGCAGGATCACGTACTCCTGGTTGTTTTCGAGCACCGGGTGGTTCGCGACGGCGACGGTGCCCGCCGTGGTCATGCGCCACGCATAGCCGCTGCCCGTATAGCGATGCGCCTGCGCCTCCTCGGCCTCCATCGCGAAACGCGCGTAGCGGTTACCGTCGTCGCCGTGGTCGTACAGCGACTGGTGCTCGAACCGCTCGGTCGCGTCGAGCCGTGCGTGCTTGAGGTTCTGCGGGCCCGCCTCCACCAGCATCAGCGGCGACGACGGATTCTGGTGATTGAAGTCGCGGAACGTGATCTTGCCGACGCCGAAACGCCGGCCTTCGTGCAATTGATCGATGCCGCTGTCCTCGCTCGCCTCGGTCGCCGCGAACGGCACGGTGGCGAGCCCGTCGATCGGGCGGAACAGCAGGTTCGTGTCGCCGATCACGAGAAAATGCTTGTCCTTCTCGTAGCGGTGCGTCCACACGAGCCCCTCTTGCTCCATCAGCCGCGCGCAGAAGTTGTAGTAGCTCTCCTGGTACATCACGACGTATTCGAGCGGCTTCTGGCTCGTCCGGATGTCGAACACGAAATCGGAAAAACCGTGTTCCTGGAAGATTTCGGTGAGGATGTCCTGCGCGGTCTTGTTCTGGAAGATCCGGCAGTCGGTGGAACGCGTGAGGAACCAGAACCACGGCACGGCCGTCAGGTGGTATTGCGTGACGTTCCCGGGGTTGCCGGCGCGGTCGAACGACGCGACGTAGCCGTCGAAGTAGCGGTCGTTGTCGCCGGTGCCCGACGCCACGACGCGTTCGAGGGTCGACAGGCGCGCCTGCTGGTCGAAGCGGATCTTGACCTGCTGGCCGATCAGATCGTCCGGGCGCAGGTCGTGGCGATGCGACAGCAGGTCGAGGTGGATCTCCGGCAACCGGTTCACATGCTCGTCGATGACAGCCGCGCTGACGAGCAGCACATCCGGGCCGAGCGGCGTATCGAGCGTCACGTAGCGGTTGAGCTGGGTCAGGCGCGCGGGGTTGGCGGCGCCGTTGATCGCCTCGGCAATCGCGCCGGGCGTCTTCTCCATCAGCGAGAAGCCGGTCTGTGCGAGTTGCAGCGCGCGCTGGACGGTGTCGACGTGCCCGGCCAGCCCTGCGAGCGGCCCGAGACTGCCGGCCACACTCGACGCGACCGGGCCGGCGAGGCCCCCGAGCGCGCTCAACGAGCCGAGCGCACCACCGCCCAATCCATTGGGAATACCCCCGTTCGGAGCGAAACTCATTGTTGTTCCTTGCGTGTGATCTCAGGTTCCGTTAGCCGGCTCGCCGGCCCGAAGCCTCGATAATGTAGGGTAAAACCCGGCGGCTTGAAAGACGTCCGCAAACGTTTTCGTTCGGGCCCTGAAAATCGGGAAACTAGACCAGTGGCTGGGTGCCCGGACGCGGCGCCCCACGCCGAAGCACCGCACCGGTAGCGGCCGAAAACAGCACGACCTGCACGAAGCTCGTGACCGGCACGTAGGGCGCGAAAAACCGGTCCATCACGTGCGCGAATCCGCTCAGGCTGAACGCGGCGAAACGCTGCTCGTCCACGACCAGCCGCACCTCCAGCCCGTGCACGAACGCCGATGCCGGCTTGCCGGGCAGCCAGCCCCGCACGCGCACGGTCGACAACGACACGATCGCATCGAAGCGCCGGCCGGCGTCCATCGAGTTCTCCGCCCAGCGCGCGCAAAGCCGCCTGAGCTGGGTCAGGCCGCCCTTGTCCAGCCGGACCGCCTGCGGCACGAGAAGCGACAGCAGATCCCACAGCTCCCCATGGCGGAAAGCGGTCGGCCGGCTCGCGGTCGGCCGGTTCAGCAACATGACCGTTCCCGCCGGATCGCCCGCGGGCAACGCCAGTTCGCGCTCGCGCATCGCGGACAGATCGCCCTGCGTGCAGGACAGCCGGATCTCCAGCTTGCGATGGCCGGGGTCGGCAGGTCGCCCGTCCTGGTCAACGAGTTCCAGTTCGACACCGCGGAGCGATTCGGCAGCGTCGGCCGGGGACGGCGCCGGGCGCGCGTCCGTCTCCTTGGCGCGCGGATCGGCGGGTTCCTTCGGTGCCCGCCTTGCCTCGTCGTGCAACACCGTCCAGAACAACCCGGCACGCCTGTCCGTGCCATGGCTTAGCGACCGAAACGGCGCCAGCGTCGACGTTCCCGAGTCGCAAACATGACGCACGGCATCGATCGACCAGATAGCGGTGCGCGGCGCGCCCGCCTGCGCGAGCGCCCTCACCGCATAGTGCGCGCAACCCGCGCGCGTCTCGATCGGCTGGGCCTCGTCCTGAAACAGGTTGACGATCGGCGTACAAAACAACCGGACGTGGTCGGCCGTGGCGGCGGCCAGGCGCCGGGCGCGGTGCGAATCCGGATGCACGCCCGCGATCGCGAGGTGAAGCGCGACGCGACGGCTGCCGCCGGCGATTCGCTTGATCTTCCGCATGTCCACGTCGACAAAGTCGAAACGCTCCGGCATCGCGCAATACGCCATCAGCAAATGGAGCGGCCAAAGCGCCTCGTCCGGCCGCACGTCGAGCAGCGCATCGGCAGGATCGAAGCCGGCGGCCGTGAACGTTGCCTCCGGCAGACGCTTCCAGCGCGTCGAATCGCCTGCTTCGGCAAAGCTTCGGCCAGCAAGGAGCAACGCGGCGTCGGTGAGCGCCGCGACGATTTCGCGCGCGCCGGTGAAATGCACGCGCACGGTGTCCGGCACGATGGCGAAGGTGGCGTTCGGCGTGGTGAGCTCGAACGTGAAAGTCAGCAAGCCGGTAGCTTCCGCAGGCCACGCGACGTCGCGTGGCGCGATCGACGATGTCGTGTAACGCACCGACGACACCGTGAGCGGCACGACCGCGACGTCGTCCGCGACGCGGAATACTTCCTTGCCGATGGGCGCGATCAGCTTGTCGCCGCGCGACACGACGCGCGGCGCAGTCAGGTCGCTGCTGCGGTCGCCCAGAAATTGCGCAATCGCGCATGAAGGAAACGGGCGCAGGAAAACACCGTGCAGCGTGTCGAGAAAACCGTGCGTAAACGCCGGCACGTCATCTTCGATGCGCATGTCGTGGCTCGCCGCCATCAATGCGAACGACTGCAACAGGCGTTCGACGTGCGGATCGTCCGAATGCTCGCCGTTGATCGCCAGCCGGGCGGCAATTTTGGGGAAGCGCTGGGCAAACGTCTGCACTGAACGGCGCAGCAGCGTCAGTTCACGCTCGAAGTGCGGCAGCAGATCCTTGGGTTCGATGGCCATCCTCGTTCCGTCCGTCGCCGCATGTGCGTATGACGATGCGGCGTTCAAAAAGGCGGAACGATTTTATTGGGACCACCTATTGTTTCATTCGCGACGCATCGACCGGGCGTCATTTCTGCGATGACGAATACTGCCGATGCCGCGCCTGAATGCCGCGAACATCAAGGCTCGCCGCTTGCAAACGGCCGCTCGGGCACTTTCGCGTCAATGGTGGCGAACCGTTACAGCGGACGGCACGGCGTGCGTGTCGGCGCGTCTACACACACCACCCATGCGCGGCGTGCCACCTCACCGCGGCGAGACCACAATCGCCGCCCGCCGATTCTGCGCGCGCCCTGCGGGCGTCCTGTTATCGCCCACCGGATCGCGCTTCCCTTTGCCGGCAATCGCGATCTGCTTCGCGTCGAGCCCGACGTCGACCAGTTCGATCGCCACCGCCTCCGCCCGCCGCCTCGACAATTCGATGTCGTACTTCTCCGTGCCCTCGTTATCCGAATACCCATAAACCCGCACGCCGTTGATGCCCGCCGACCGCAACGTTCGCCCGATCCGTTCGACGATCCGTCTGACATCCGGCTTGAGGTTGTATCGATCGAAATCGAACAGAATCGGCCCGGTCGAACCGAACTCGAACCCCTGCCCGGTCTCCTGGAACCCGGCCGACTTCAGCGCCGTCACCTGCGTCTGCGTCAGCCCCCGATGAAGCGGCGGCGGCGTGTTGCAGCCCCCCAGCAGCATGCACAGCAGCAGCGCACTCCCGACGCACATCCGCCCCGTGCTCACAGGAAACGAGTGGTTCATTTCGCATCCCCTTCCATCGCGCCCGCTCTGCAAGCGCTTCTTTTAACCGCCGCCGCGGCCTCGCCCGCGGCGCGAGTCGATCGACATCACACCGGCCCTGCCACGCTCTCCGCCAGTTGCCACGATCCCGGCCGCGCGCGCTTGGCGCGGTACATCGCGATATCCGCCGCGCGCAGCAGGCCGCTCGCGTCGGATGCGTGATCGGGAAACAGCGCAACGCCGGCACTCATCATGGTGGCCACCACGCGGCCGTCGGACAGCTCGATCGACGGCGCCATGCCGGACAGAATCTCGTCGGCGATCCGGCACACGCTGCCCGCTTCAGGCACCGCCGCCAGCATCACCGCAAATTCGTCGCCGCCCAGGCGCGCGACGAGATCGGCCTCGCGCACCCGCGTGCGCAGCCGCGACGCGATGCCGATCAGCACCGCGTCGCCCGCATCGTGACCGAGACCATCGTTGATCTCCTTGAAGCGGTCGCAGTCGAGATAGAGAACCGCGACCCGCTGCCCCGTCAACGTGGCGTCGCACAGCGCCAGCGCGAGACGCGATTCGAACTGCACGCGGTTGGGCAACCCGGTGAGCGCATCGTGCGTCGCCTTGTGTTCGAGCGACGCGTTCTCGTCGCGCAGCGTGTTCTGCCAGTCTTCGAATTCGTCGAGCAATGCGTTGAAGTCGTCGCCGAGCTGGTTCAGTTCGGCGATCGCCGCCGGCTCGACGCGCCGCGCGAACGCACGCTCGCGCCGCACCGCGTGCGCGACGCCCGCCAGCGCGCGCAGCGGCGAAACGATGTTGCGCAGCAGGCGCTTCGAACTGACGTACGCACCGAACACGCTGACGGCCAGGCAGCCGAGAATGCCGCCGACGCCGCCGAGCAGGAAGCCGAAGAACTGGTGCCCGCGGCCGCGCACGACGACGTGGCCGACGATGATGCCGTCGTGCATCACCGGGACGGTCACCGGCCCGGGCAGCGCCACGTCGGCGACCGCGCGCTCGAGCCGCGCGATCCCGCTTCCGGCCGGCAGCTGCCACGTGGCGAACAGTTGCCCGTTGCTGTCGGTGACGACCACCTGCGCGACGTCCTCGTCGCCGGCGATCATGCCGATCGCCTCGTTCGCCGCGACGCGATCGCCGAACACGAGCGCCGCCTCGACCGTGTAACCGAGCGAGCGCGCGAGCAGGTTCAGGTTGTTGCCGGCATACGCGCGCAACGCGATCACGGCGACGACGATCAACGACACGGCGGCCATCGTCACGGCGACGAACGCGAGCCGCAAGTGTGCGCGACGCAGCACGCTTTGCAACGTCGGACGCGGCACGGGCGAAGCGGGAACGGGAAGCGAGGGCCGTGTCATGGCGTCACCGGCCGTCGTGCGAGATTGAGGACGTTCGGATGCACGCGCACGCCGCTGCGCGCGACGGCATCGAGGTTGATGTCGAACGACACGCGATCGCCGTCGACGTCGAGGCAGAACATGCCGCCCGCGGTGCAGGACGGATCGCGTTCCGCGATCGTCAGCACCGGATGGCCGGCCAATGCGGCTCTCACCCGCGCGCGCTCGTCGTTGTTCAAGGCGCCGAGATAGACGACGTCGCATGCGATGCCGAGCGACGGATCGTCGAAGCGGACGCGTTGCACGTCGAGCAGCGTCGAGCCGGCCTGCAGCGTGTCGGTCAGGCCGCGCGCGTAGTCGGGGCGCCCGGTGATGCACAGATGCAGGCGCACGGGCGTCGTCGGCCAGCGCGTGAAGCTGATGATGCCGAGTACGACGTGGCGCACGGCCGCGTCATGTGACGAAATGGCGGGATCGGCCGGGCTCGCGGCGGCGGCGGCGATGAGCCCATTGTCGGCCGGGCCGTCCGTATCGGCGAACGCTCCGGCGAGCACGGCAGGCGCGGCGCCCAACACGCAAACGATTGCGAACAACGCGTGGCGCAGCGAAGTGATCCGGCCGGGCCGGCGCGTCGTCCGTGCGGCGCCCTGCGCCGCGCCCGTCGGCGTCGCTGCCGTCGCAAGACAGGCAGCAGCCGCACACACTTTCGCTTCCATGATCGCAACATCCGCCGGCATCGCTCTGGCGCTGCCTCCTGCCTCCCTCCATGCGCGCAAGCACCGAACGACGCGCACGATTTCTTCATCTTAGGTAAAAATTCGGATCACCAAGCAGTGGGAAACACCCGCGAAAAACACCCTGAATGGTATGGATCCGGTGCCGCGGCACGACGAGGCTGGCAATCGCGTCGACCGAAGCCGATCGGGTGTCGACGCGTGCAGATTGATCAGTGGATTGGACGCCCGTGCGCGGAAAACCTCATACGTTCCCACGCGTCAGGTGAGCGCCGGCAAATCGAATGACATCTCGCAACGGCTTTCGGGTCGGCCGGAACACTGCATTCGCAACCGGAGAAGTCGCGCGTGCGGCACGCGGCATGGACCTACGGTTGTATGCGCACCGGCCCGAAACGACGCACCAGGTCGTCATCGCTTGTCGGCTTCCTCGACGAAAATCTCGAACCACGCGTTCATCACGGCCCAGAAATCCACCGGTTCGAGTTCGGTCGGGTTCTCGTGCCACCAGATCCGCCCTGCGTCGCTCCCGTCGCCGGCGCTGTTGCGCAGGTCGAGGCACAGATAGTCGCCGCCGCCATTCTGGAACACCGTCCACACGAGATCGGGATTCACGCCGAGCTGGCGCGTCTCGTCGGGCGTCAGGTCGAGCTTGTCGGTCAACGCGGTCTGGTCGCCAATCGGCAACGGGCCCATCGAGTTGGCCGGGAAGAACGTCCAGCCGTTGTGCGTGAACTGGTAGAAGCTGCGCAGATCGTCGGGTAACGCGCGCCACAGCGGCATGTCGTCCGATACGAGCTCGCCGAGCGGCGGATGGCCGATGAAGAAGTTCAGGTCGTCCTGTTCGACCGTGTACGGATACAGCAGGCACAGATCGCCGCTCTCCTTCTGGAACACGGCGGGGCGCCGCAGCTTCTCCGCGAAGAACTGCTCGACCGCCGGCAGGCGGCCGGCGACGCCCGCCCACATCTTCGCGAGCCAGTTGCCGAGCGCGGCGTCGGGCGTATCCAGCAGCACGCGCCACGCGGTCGGCACCTGCACGTCGGCGGGAATCTCGTTCGCTGCAAGCCAGACCTGGCCGCGCAGCTTGAAGCGCTTCAGTTCGGTCGTGTAAGTCGTTGCGGAAAGCTCGATCATTGCCACTCACACCGCCGTCTTCGCCGTGTGCTGGATGTGTTCGTCCTGCGACTGCACCGAAATCGCCTTGCGCACGATGCTCGCGTGCTGGCCCTGCGTGACGATGTTCGTCTGGTTCGGGCCGTTCACGACCGTCACATGATTGTTCTGGACCGTCGGTGCGATCTTGCCGACGGCGGGATTCGCCGCCGCGGCCAATTGCATCGCGCCCGACTGCAGCGCGCCGGCAAGCGGGGACGATCCCGCGGACTCGACCAATCCGGCGATTCCTGGCAACTCTTTCATGGGCCCTCTCGCTTTCTTTTTCGATTGCCGCGGCGCATGCGACGCGGCATTACTACATGTCGGTGTCCGAAATATTAATTTCGGAATGCGTCTCCGACGAAACGCGATTCGCGGCTTTCAGGCCATCAACGCAATCGCATTCGCCAGCAGACGGACATTCGAGAAAATCGCCATCTTCTCCCACGTTTATGTCTTTTTCTTGGCGCGGTCGGCTGTCTCTCAGGGCAAGCGGCGCCATCATAACGGCCCGCCTCGGGCGAGTCCATACCTTTCAATTAAGCAGTCCCTCGAATTACGCCGGTAAGCCGGCGGTGCAGGGGGACCTGGATCTTCCGGAATGACGCAACGGGTAAATTTGGCAATTCCGCGATGCAGCATCGTACGATTTACCGATACCCCGGATCAAATGATCAACACGATCGGCGGCTTATGACAGGGTGTCGACACGTGGTGTGCAACGCATCGAGAATCGCGGGCGCCGGCGCGCGCATGCCGTCGCCATCGACGAATGTCAGTCCCGCCCGCGCCTGGCGCCCGGTTAGAATCCGGAATATCGCGAATCGTAAGTACGCATCCGGCAAGCCGAATCGGTTTTTGCGAATCGCATGACATCGCGGGTATCCTGACGGCAAGCTGTCCGTCGGCAGCCCTCCTCCGGAATTCGCCCCGACTGCAACGTCGGTTTCCAACCTGTCTCGACCGTTGTTCATTCATACCGATGGATTTCGACGTCATCGTTCTCGGCGCCGGCATCGTCGGCGTCTGCGCCGCGCTGCACCTGCAGGATCGCGGCCGCAAGGTCGCCCTCGTCGATCGCGGCGCGCCCGGCGAAGGCACGAGCTTCGGCAATGCCGGGCTGATCGAGCGCTCGTCGGTCGAACCGTACCCGTTCCCGCGCAGCCCGTTCACGCTGATGCGCTATGCGCTGAACCGCTCGACCGACCTCTACTGGCACAGCGCGTCGCTGCCCGCGTTCGCACCGTGGCTCGCGCGGTTCTGGTGGGAATCGGCGCCGCTGCGTCACGCGGCGGCCTCGCGCGACATGCTGCCGCTGATCGAGCGCTGCATCGTCGAACACGACGCGCTGATCGCGCGGGCCGGCGCCGGTGAACTGGTCCGCGCCAGCGGCTGGCTGGAAGCGTTCCGCACGCCGGCCGCATTCGAGCGCGGCGTGGCCGACGCCGGCCTCACCGCGCGCCGCCACGGGCTCGGCATCGCGCCGCTCGACGCGGCCGCGCTGCGCGCGCACGAACCGAGCCTCGCACCGGGCTTCTGCGGCGCGCTGCACTGGCTCGACCCGAAAAGCGTCGTCGATCCGGCCGCGCTCGTCAAAGCGTATGCGCAACTGTTCGTGCAGGGCGGCGGCACGCTGCTGACCGGCGACGCCGCGAGCCTCGACGCGCTGTCGCCCGGCTGGCAGGTCCGGACCGACGACGGCCCCGCGGCCGCGCCGGCCGTCGTCGTCGCGCTCGGCCCGTGGTCCGACACGGTGTTCGGCAAGTTCGGCTACAAGATCCCGCTGCGCGAGAAACGCGGCTATCACATGCACTATGCGCCGTCCGCGCGCGGCGTGCCGTCGGCGCCGATCGTCGATCGCGAATACGGCTACGTGATCGCGCCGATGCGGCGCGGGTTGCGGCTGACGACCGGCGTCGAGATCGCGCGGCGCCGCGTGCCGCCCACCGGCGTGCAGCTCGAACGCGCGGAACGCGTCGCGCGGCCGGTGTTCGGTTTCGGCGAGCGGCTCGACCCGCATCCGTGGCTCGGCTTCCGGCCGTGCACGCCCGACATGCGCCCGGTGATCGGCCCCGCGCCCGCGCATCGCGGGCTGTGGTTCGCGTTCGGGCACAACCATCACGGGCTGACGCTCGGCCCCGTCACCGGCCGCCTGCTCGCCGAGATGATGACCGGGGAAGCGCCGTTCACCGATCCGGCGCCGTATCGCGCGGATCGCTTCTGAGCGCGCGATGCCGGCCGGCGCGCAGGCCTGACGGCGTCGTGCCCGCCGCCGTCAGCGAAAACGAAGCTGGCCCCGCCCGAGCTGAGAAACGGACGCGCAGCCCATCAGCCGCATGTCCCGCTCGATCTCCGTGCGCATCAGTTGCAACGCGCGCTCGACGCCGGGCTGCCCGGCGGCGGCGAGCGGGAACAGGTAATAGCGCCCCAGCCCGACGGCCTTCGCACCGAGCGCCAGCGCCTTGAGCACGTGCGAACCCCGTTGCACGCCGCCGTCCATCATCACGTCGATCCGGTCGCCCACCGCATCGACCACCTCGGCAAGCTGGTCGAACGCGGCGCGCGAGCCATCCAGTTGCCGTCCGCCGTGGTTCGACAACACGATGCCGGTGCAGCCGATGTCCACCGCCCTGCGCGCGTCGTCGACCGACATCACGCCTTTCAGGCAAAACTGCCCGTTCCATTCCCGCACCATCGCGGCGACGTCGTCCCACGACATCGACGGATCGAGCATGTCCGTGAAGTAGCGGCTGATCGACATCGCGCCGCCGCCCATGTCGACATGCCGGTCGAGTTGCGGCAAACGGAATCGCTCGTGGGTCAGGTAGTTGATCGCCCAGGCCGGCTTCAACGCGAATTCGGTGAGCCCCGCGAGCGTCAGCCGGAACGGAATCGAGAAGCCGGTGCGCTTGTCGCGCTCGCGGTTGCCGCCGGTGATGCTGTCCACCGTCAGCATCATCACGTTCACGCCGGCTTGCCTGGAACGGTTCATCATCTCGCGGTTGAGGCCGCGGTCCTTGTGAAAATAGAACTGGTAGACCTGCGGGCCCGGGCTGATCGCACGGGCTTCTTCCAGGCTCACGGTGCCGAGCGACGACACGCCGAACATCGTGTCGAATTTCGCGGCGGCGGCGGCGACCGCGCGCTCGCCGTCATGGTGAAACAGGCGTTGCAGCGCGGTCGGCGAACAGTACACCGGCATGCCGAGCTTTTGCCCCATCACCGTCACCGACAGATCGACGTCGCGCACGCCGCGCAACACGTTCGGCACGAGATCGCAGCTTTCGAACGCGCTCGTGTTGCGTCGATACGTGGTTTCATCGTCGGCCGCGCCGTCGATGTAATTGAAGATCGGCCCCGGCAACCGTCGCCTGGCCAGCTCGCGGAAGTCGTGGAAATTGTGGCAATCGTTCACGCGCATTCGTCACACTCCATTCGGCGCGCGAGCGGCATGCCGATCGACCGGCGCGCATCGCTCGCATCGCAGCGTTCGTTCTGTCCCGGCGGCCGATACCCTCGTGCGATGCGCACGCCGCATCGGCACGCGAAAATCCGCATCGCGTCGGCCGCGGCCGACCATGCGGCGAATCGGCTCGCGCTCAGTCGAGCGCACGGCCAAAGATGCGGATCACTTCATCGAGATGCTCGGCCATCGCGCGACGCGCGGCGTCGGGGTCGCGCGCGCGGATCGCGTCGAGGATCGCGCGGTGTTCCAGCTCCGAGCGGTGCGGCATGTCGTTCGGCATGTACAGCGACTGCAGCCGCTGGAACATCGGGTCGTACTTGTGCGCCAGCAGTTGCTTGATCATCAGCGCATACGCGGCGTTGTCGCTCGCTTCCGCGATGCGGATATGGAACAGCCGGTCGCCCGGGTGCGTGAGCGAGCCGCTGCGGTTGTCGTCCTGGTTGCGCAGGAACGCTTCGTGGATACCTTCGATCTGCGCGTCCGAGCCGTGCCGCGCGGCCAGCGAAGCGGCTTCCGGCTCGATCAGCCGGCGCGCCTGCAGCAGCGCGAACGGCGGGATTTCGGTATCGAGATCGAGTGCGATGCCGAGCTCCGGATCGATCTCGACGATCGAGAACGGCGCGACCGTCCCGACCGGTGCCGGCGCGGGTTCGGGCGCGGCCGCCGTTTCAGGAAGGCGCACCTTCACGCCGTCGCCGACGCGCACGCTGACGAGCCCGCTCACCTCGAGCGCGATCAGCGCCTCGCGCACCGACGTGCGCGACACGCCGAACTGTTCGGCGAGCTCGCGCTCGGGCGGCAGATAGCTGCCCGGCGGGAAATCGCCCGACTCGATCATCGCGCTGAGCTTGTCGGCGATCTGCTGGTAGAGGCGGCGGTTCTGAATCGGCTGGATGGACATACGTTGACGCTGGTAATCGGTTTCGTTGCGGACGGCCCGACGCATCGCACAGACCGCTCGCGCCTATTCTATATGCCGCGCTTCACATCGCCCGGCACCGCGTAGCAACGCGCGGCCGTGCCGCCCCACAACGCGCCGCGCTCGGCCGCCGACAGCCGCGATTCGGCCCAGCGCTCGACGAGCGACGCCACCTCGTCATACGACGCCGCGAGCAGGCACACGGGCCAGTCCGATCCGAACATCAGCCGCTGCGGGCCGAATGCGTCGAGCGCCGCGTCGAGGCACTGCTCGATATGCCGGATGTCCTGCGCGCGCAGGCCGCGCCGCCAGTCGGCCTCGGTCACGAGCCCCGACAGCTTGCATGCGACGTGCGGCAGCGCGCCGAGCTCGCGCAGCGACGCGCGCCAGCGTGCGAACGCCGTGTCGTCGCGCCCGAACTCGGCGAGCGCCGGCTTGCCGCAATGATCGAGCACGAGCCAGTGCACATCGTGCCGCGCGCAGAACGCACGGACCGCCGGCAACTGGCGTTCGAACACGAGCACGTCGTACACGTAGCCGTTCGCCTGCAGCCACGCCACACCGCGGTTGAAGCCGGGATCGGCGACGAACGCGCCGACGTCGGCTTCGTCCTGCACCTGATGACGAAAGCCGCGCAGCTTCGGGCTGCGCCACTCGGCGACGCGGTCGGCCAGCGCGGGCGCACCGAGATCCTCCCAGCCGACCACCGCCGCGATGCGCGCGTCGTCGCGCGCGAGGTCGAGCAGGAACGCCGTCTCGTCGCGCCCGGCGCGCGCCTGCACCGCGATCGACGCGCCGAGCGCCTGCGCATGCAGTTGCGGCCAGAGCATATCGGGCAGGTAGTCGCGCGCGAGCACGCCCATGCCGGGGCCGATCCACGGATAGTCGGCCGCGCGATAACGCCAGAAGTGCTGATGCGAATCGATACGCACTGCGCCCATGATCCCCTCGTGTTCAATCGACTCGGCGGCGGCGGCGCGCATCGTCGCGATCGCCGCCGGCACGCCACGGTCAGTCGTACAACACCGCCGCGATCTTCGGATCGTCGATATTGGTCTTGTCGTACCAGTAGAAGCCGGTATCGATGACCTTCGGCAGCTTCTCGCCCTTGATCGCCTTCACGGCCGCCTCGACCGTCTTGTAGCCGATCCCGATCGGGTTCTGCGTGATCGCGCCGGCCATCAGCCCGCTGCGGATTGCATCCTTCTGCTGCTTGCCGGAGTCGTAGCCGACGATCACGACCTTGCGCTTCATCTCGCGCACGCCGTTGACCACGCCGATCGCCGAGCCCTCGTTGGTGCCGAACAGCCCCTTGAGCTTCGGATACGCCTGCAGGATCGACTTCGTTACTTCGGTCGATTTCAGCTGATCGCCTTCGCCGTACTGCACGGTCACGACCTGCACCTTCGGGTGCGCGGATTTCATCCGTTCGAGGAAGCCGTCGCGGCGGTCGATGCCGGTGCGGCTCGTCTGGTCGTGCGCGACCACGGCCACCTGCCCTTCGTCGCCGATCAGCGCGGCGAGCTTGTCGGCGGCGAGCGCGGCGGCCGCCTTGTTGTTGGTCGCGGCCGTCGTCACCGGAATGTCGCTGTCCACGCCCGAATCGAACGCGATCACCGGGATCTTCTCGGCCTGCGCCTTCTTCAGCAACGGCAGCGCGGCCTTGCTGTCGAGCGCCGCGAAGCCGAGCGCGGCCGGCTTCTTCGCAATCGCGGCCGACAGCATGTCGATCTGCTTGTCGACCATCGCCTCGGTTTCCGGCCCTTCGAACGTCACCTTCACCTTGTAGTCCTTCGCGGCCTGCGTCGCGCCCGATTTCACGGCCTGCCAGAACTGATGCTGGAAGCCTTTCGAGATCAGCGGGATGTACGTCTCCTGCGCCTGCGCGCCGGCCGTGACGCCGACGGCGAACGTCAGCCCGACGATCGCGTTCAACACCTTGCTCCTGATCACTTCGCGTCTCCTTGGTTGGTATCGACTGAAATGCCGGCCCGGCCGGCGGTGCAGCGCCTGGGTGCCCGTGTTCGTTTCTTCCTGCGCGCGTGCATCAGCGGCGGCGCCGGCGCAGAATGTCCACATAGACGGCGAGGATGATGATCACGCCCGTCACGACCGTCTGCCATTCCTGCGCGACCGACATGATGCGCAACCCGTTGGTCAGCACGCTCATGATGAACGCGCCGATGATGGTGCCGACGATGCTGCCCGCACCGCCCGACAGCGACGTGCCGCCGATCACGACGGCCGCGATCGCATCGAGCTCGTAGCCCTGCCCGAGCGCCGGCTGCGCGGAATTGAGCCGCGACGCGATCAGCAGGCCGGCGATCCCGCACACCGCGCCGCTGAACGTGTACACGGCGATCTTCCACGCGTCGACGTTCACGCCGGACAACCGCAGCGCTTCCTCGTTGCTGCCGAGCGCGAACGTGTAGCGGCCGAAGATCGTCCGATTCAGCACGATCGATGCGCCGATCGCGACGAGGAACAGGATCAGCACCGCGTTCGGGATCGGCAGCGCGGGGATCAGGTTGCCGATCAGCGAATCCTGCGCGATCGACGTGAAGCCCGGCGTATCGTTGAAGTAGATCGGCCGCGTGCCCGAGATCACGAGCGACAGCCCCTTGAGCAGCATCATCATGCCGAGCGTCGCGATGAACGGCGGCACCTTCATCTTCGCGATCACGAAGCCCGACACGCACCCCGACAGCGCGCCGAAGCACAGCGCGGCCAGGATCCCGAGCGGCAGCGGCATCCCCCACTTCGTCAACACGACGCCGGCCATCACCGCGCAGAACGTCATCAGCGTGCCGACCGACAGGTCGATGCCGGACGTGATGATCACGTACGTACACGCGACGGCCAGCACGCCGTTCACGGCGGTGGCCTGCAGGATCGACACGAGGTTGTCGACTTCGAGGAAGTTCGACGACGCGAAGCTGAAGAACACGATCAGCAGCACGAGGCTCGCGAACGCGAGCAGCTTCTGCCGCGCGGCCGGGTTGAAGAAGCGCGACTTCAGGCTCGATGCGGCGGCCGGCGTGTCGCCGGTGGCCAGGGGCGGAACGGGATGCGTATCGTTGGACATGATCGTTAGGCGTCTGAGCGTCTGATTCAGGACAACACGGTCGACTCGCGCTGCGTCGCGAGCTGCATGATCTTTTCCTGCGTGGCGTCGGCCGCGCGCAATTCGCCGGTCACGCGGCCTTCGCACATCACGAGAATCCGGTGGCTCATGCGCAGCACCTCGGGCAACTCCGACGAGATCATCACGATCGCCTTGCCGTCGGCGGCCAGCGCGTCGAGCAGCTTGTAGATCTCGCTTTTCGCGCCGACGTCGATGCCGCGCGTCGGCTCGTCGAAGAACAGGATGTCGCAGTCGCGCAGCAGCCACTTCGCGATCACGATCTTCTGCTGGTTGCCGCCCGACAGCAGTCGCGCGGGCTGCGCGACCGACGGCGTGCGGATTGCGAGCCGCCGTACGTACGACTGCGCGGCGTCGCGCATCGCGCGCGCATCGAGGAACAGGCCGCGGCGCACGAAGCGGCGCATGCTCGACAGCGCGATGTTGTTCTGCACGTCCATCCCGACCGCGAGCCCGAAGTGCTTGCGATCCTCGGACAGGTAGCCGATGCCATATTTCACCGCATCGGCGGGCGTGCGGATCGTCACGGCCCGGCCGTGCACGCGGATCTCGCCCGCGTCCACCGGATCCGCGCCGAACACCGCGCGCGCGACCTCGGTGCGGCCCGCGCCCATCAGCCCGGCGAAGCCGAGGATCTCGCCGCGCCGCAGCGTGAAGCCGACGTCGCGGATCGCGCGGCCGCGCGACAGCCCGCGCACCTCGAGCGCAATCTCGTTCGCGGACGTATCGGGCGGCGTGCGGCTTTCCGTATCGAGCTGGCGGCCGACCATCATCGAGATGATCGATTCCATCGACGTGCCCGCCATCGGCACGGTCGCGACATACTTGCCGTCGCGCATCACGGTCACGCGATCGGCGATCTGGCGCAGCTCGTCCATCTTGTGCGAGATGTACACGATGCCGACCCCGTTCGCGCGCAGGTCGCGGATGATGCGGAACAGTTCGGCGATCTCCGCGTTGTTCAGCGCGGCGGTCGGCTCGTCCATGATCAGCGCGCGCGAGTCGAACGACAGCGCCTTCGCGATCTCGACCATCTGCTGCTTCGCGACCGTCAGCCGGCCGACCGGCGTGCGCGGGTCGAGATCGAGCCGCATCCGCCGGAAGATCGCGGCCGCGTCGCGGTTGAGTTTCTCTTCGTCGACGAACACGCCGAAGCGGCCGCGCGGCTCGCGGCCGATGAAGATGTTCTGCGCGACGCTCAGGTGATTCATCAGGTTCAGCTCCTGATGGATGATGCCGATGCCGAGCGCCTGGGCGGTGCGCGGATCGGCGATCTCCACCGGGCGGCCGTCCATCCGGATCTCGCCTTCGTCCTTCTGGTACACGCCCGCGAGAATCTTCATCAGCGTCGACTTGCCGGCGCCGTTCTCGCCCATCAGCGCATGCACTTCGCCGGCACGCAAATCGAAACGGCAATCGTCGAGCGCCTGCACGCCCGGAAAGCGCTTGCCGATGCCGGTCAGCGCGATCAGCGGCGGGGCGGTGTTCGGGTTCAGGTCGGGTTGCATCGCGCGCGGCCCTCAGCTGATCGCACGATCGAGATGCGTATAGCCGCCATCGACGAACAGCCACTGGCCCGTCGTGTGCGATGCGCGCTCCGACAGCAGGAACACCGCCGTGTCGGCAATTTCGTCGGCCGTCGTGAAACGCCGGCCGAGCGGCACCTTGCCGGCAATCTCCGCGACCTTCGCTTGCGGGTCGTCGAAGCCGGCGATCCAGTTCTGGTAGAGCGGCGTCATCACTTCGGCCGGGATCACCGCGTTCACGCGCACGCCGTCGTCGCGCAACGCGACCGCCCATTCGCGCGTCAGCGCGAGCTGCGCGCCCTTCGACGCGCAATAGCCGCTCGTGTTGCCCTGCCCGGTCACGGCCGTCTTCGACGAGATGTTGACGATCGCGCCGCGCGCCGCCTTCAGATGCGGCACGCAGTAATGCGCCATCACGTAGTAGTGGATCAGGTTGCGTTCGAGCGATGCGACGAACGCGTCGCGCCCGGCGTCGAGCCCGATGCTGTCGTTGATGCCCGCGTTGTTGACGAGCCCGTCGATGCGGCCGAAGCGCGCGATGGTTTGCGCGACGCCGTCGCGGCACTGCGCGTCGTCCTGCAGTTCGACCGTGACGCACGCGGCGCGCGGCTGTTTCCGCGTGAGTTCGCGCCAGAAGCCGTCGTCCGGTGCGTGGCGCGCGAACACCACCGGTATCGCGCCTTCGCCTGCCAGCCGCATCGAGATCGCGGCGCCGATGCCCGACGCGCCGCCGGTCACGATCACGACCTTGTCTTGCAGATTCAAATCCACTTCGCGTCTCCGTCGTTCATGTTGTCGCCGTGCACGGCGCGCGGGGTGCGCCCGACGCGCACAGCGCGCGCCGTCGTGCGTCGCCCGCGTCAGCCGCGGAACCGGTACTGCTCCAGCGATTCGGGCTTCATCTCGATCGAGAAACCGGGCGCGGTCGGCGGCATGTATGCCGCGTTGCGCACCACGCACGGCTCGACGAAATGCTCGTGCAGGTGATCGACGTACTCGGTCACGCGCCCTTCCTTCGTGCCGGAGATGCACACGTAATCGATCATCGACAGATGCTGCACGTATTCGCACAGCCCGACGCCGCCCGCATGCGGGCACACCGGCAGCCCGTATTTCGCGGCCATCAGCATCACCGCGAGAATCTCGTTCACGCCGCCGAGCCGGCACGCATCGATCTGCACGACGTCGATCGCGCCGCGCGCGATGAACTGCTTGAACAGCACGCGGTTCTGGCACATCTCGCCGGTCGCGACCTGCACCGGCGCGATCGCCTCGCGGATCTTGCGATGCCCTTCGACGTCGTCGGGGCTCGTCGGCTCCTCGATGAACCACGGCCGCGCGAACGCGAGCTCGCGCACCCAGTCGATCGCCGCGTCCACTTCCCACACCTGGTTCGCGTCGATCATCAGCTTGCGCTCGGGGCCGATCACCTCGCGCGCGATCGTCACGCGGCGAATGTCGTCCTCGAGGTTCGCGCCGACTTTCAGCTTCACGTAGTCGAAACCCTCGTCCACCGCCTCGCGGCACAGCCGGCGCAGCTTGTCGTCGCTGTAGCCGAGCCAGCCGGCCGACGTCGTGTAGCACGGGTAGCCGTCGCGCTCCAGCGCGGCGATCCGCGCGGCCTTGCCGGGCGCCTGCCGGCGCAGCAGGTCGAGCGCTTCGTCCGGGCGCAGGCAGTCGGTCAGGTAGCGGAAGTCGATCGCCCGCACCAGCTCCTCCGGGCTCATGTCGGCGACGAGCCGCCACAGCGGCTTGCCGGCGGCCTTCGCCCACAAATCCCATACCGCATTGACGACGGCGCCCGTCGCCAGATGGATCGCGCCCTTGTCGGGGCCGATCCAGCGCAACTGGCTGTCCGACGTGACGTGCCGCCAGAAGCGGCCCATGTCCTCGCGAATCCAGTCGAGGTCGAGGCCGACGACGAGGTGACGCATCGCATCGATCGCCGCGCAGCAGATTTCGTTGCCGCGGCCGATGGTGAACGTGAGCCCGTGACCTTCGAGCCCGCCGCGGTCGGTTTCGAGCACGACGTAGGCCGCCGAATAATCGGGGTCCGGATTCATCGCGTCGGACCCGTCGAGCTGGCGCGAGGTCGGAAAGCGCACGTCGAGGACGCGCATCGATCGAATGATAGGCATGACGAACCGTCCGTTGAAGGGAATCAGGCCTGCACGGTGCGCTGGCGTTGCTCGCCGAGCCCGTCGATGCCGAGCGTGATCACCTGTCCGGCGCGCAGGTAGACGGGCGGCTTCTGCCCGAGGCCGACGCCCGGCGGCGTGCCGGTCGAGATCACGTCGCCCGGCTGCAGGCTCATGAAGCGGCTCAGGTAGCTGATCAGGTACGGCACGCGGAACACCATCGTCGCGGTCGTGCCGTTCTGGTAGCGGTGGCCGTCCACCTCCAGCCACAATCGCAACGCGTGCGGATCGGGCACTTCGTCGGCCGTCACGAGCCACGGGCCGATGGGGCCGAACGTGTCGTTGCCCTTGCCCTTGTCCCACGTGCCGCCGCGCTCGAGCTGGTATTCGCGCTCCGACACGTCGTTGACGACGCAGTAGCCGGCGACGTGCGACAGCGCATCGGCTTCGTCGATATAGCGGCCGCCCTGGCCGATCACCACGCCGAGCTCGACTTCCCAGTCGGTTTTCTCCGAGCCGCGCGGGATCTCGACGTCGTCGTTCGGGCCCGAGATCGCGCTCGTCCACTTGCCGAACACGACGGGCTCCTTCGGCACCTCCATCCCCGATTCGGCCGCGTGATCCGAGTAGTTGAGCCCGATGCAGATGAACTTGCCGACGCGGCCGACGCACGCGCCGAGCCGCGGCGTGCCGTCGACGCGCGGCAGCGTCGACGGGTCGAGATCGCGCAGCCGCGCGAGCGACGCGGGGGTCAGCGCGTCGCCGGCGATATCGTCGATCACGCCGGACAGGTCGCGAATGTGGCCCTGCGCATCCAGCAGGCCCGGCTTTTCATGGTGTTTGTCGCCAAATCTCAGCAGTTTCATGTCGTTGTCTGAACGGAAAGTGAATGGGAAGGCGTGGTCGGCTAGACGCGGTCGGCTAGACGCGGTCGGCCAGACGCGGTCGGCCAGACGCGGTCAGTTCGACCAACCGCCGTCGATCAGGTGAATCGTGCCGGTGGTGAACGACGCTTCGTCGGACGCCAGATACAGCGCGAGCGCGGCCACTTCGTCCGCGGTGCCGATGCGGCCGATCGGCTGGCGCGCAACGAATGCCTGGCGTACCTCGTCGGCGGACACGTGGCGCGTGCGCGCCTGGTCGGCGATGCGCTGCTCGAGCGACGGAGATTCGATCGTGCCCGGGCAGATCGCGTTGCAGCGGATGCCGCGCTCGACGAAATCGGCGGCCACCGCCTTGGTCAGCCCGATCACGGCCGCCTTGGTGGTGCCGTACACGAAGCGGTTCGGCACGCCCTTCACGCTCGACGCGGCCGACGCCATGTTGACGATCGACGCGCCGCCGGCTTCGAGCATCGCGGGCAACAGCGCGCGGATCAGCCGGTACATCGACGTGACGTTCAGGTTCAGCGAGAACGCCCACGCGTCTTCGTCGCACTCGAGGATCGAGCCGTGGTGCACGTAGCCCGCGCAGTTGAACAGCACGTCGAACACGCGTTCGCTCGCGGCGAGCGCGGTGATGTCGCCCGCGTCGGTGACGTCGAGCCGCCGCGTGACCAGCCGGCCGCCCGCACGCTCGGCGTCGGCCTCGAGCCGCACCAGCGCGGCTTCGTTGACGTCCGTCGCCAGCACGTCGGCGCCCTCGCTCGCGAACCGCAGCGCGGTCGCGCGGCCAATGCCCTGCCCGGCCGCCGTCACCAGCGCGCGTTTGCCCTGCAATCTCATGAGCATGTCTCCGAAAAAGCCGGCCGCCAGTCGGCCGATTGGCACAAAGGACTAAAGGTCCAACCAATCATAGGAAGGGACGGCGTGTTTGTCACGAACTTGGGATTCAGTATTTACCCAGGGCTGCTCAATCCGTCGGGCGCAGGAATTCGGCGGGCGAGCGGCGTTGAAGCACCACCCCGCGGTCCGCTCAAACCCAATACCAGCGGGCCTTCCAGCCGCACACCGGGCAACGCCCGGCGCGGCGGACAACGTAAACTGACAAAAAAGTCATGTTCGCGTCAGGGTGTCAACGGGTGGCGCACGTCATCATGGTGCTGCCGGACCGCGCTTCCGGTACATCGCCCCCCTGCCCGCGCCGGATCCCTGCGGGCACCTCCGTCCCCCGGCGATGTATCCCGTGACTGGGCGAGCAGACACGGCGCGCGGCCCGATTTTCCGCCCCGGACTTTCCGTCCGGGGCTTTTTGTTCATGGTTTTTCACGAAAATAAGCGCGGATTGTTTCTAAATCGGCAAAAGGTAATTCGAGCCGGACAGGATGTTTTTTCCGGTCACAGACGCTTACATTTAGCGCACCACTCATGGAAACCGCTACGGATTCGCCATCGGGTAGTGACATCCACTGCCACGGCCGAAACCGCACGAGCTTTAGGAAACGGCAAAATGAAGGCCTCCAAATCCCTGCCTGCGCTCGATCCCGCCGACGTCCACGTCGAAATTCTGGAACGTTCCGATACGCTGCTCGTCGTGCGCTGGGTCGAACCCGGCCGCTGTCACTACGGCGAACAACGCTGGCGCCGCCGCTTCGCGCAGCGCACCGGTACCTGCGCGCTGTCGCGCCAGGTCATCCACCGCGGCGACGAAGTGTTCCGCCCGGCCGAGCGCCCGGCCCCCGCGAACGCCGCCGCCATGATCTCCGCCGCCGAGGTGCTCGCGCTGGCCGGCAGCAGGTAACGCCTGCCGGCCGTGCGCCGGGCTGGCGATGCCACGCCATATGCCAGCCCTAGAAGCGCCGGTCTAATTCTCCTGCTTGTCTGCGACGTCCGTCCGCACTATCGTTACATCAATCGATGTAACGATTACGTGTCGCGGCCGGCCGGCCGCGCCGATGGAGGCAGACATGCATGCATGGAGCGCGCGCCACGTGCCGGCGCAAGGCGGCAAGGTCGCGGTCGTGACGGGCGCCAACAGCGGCCTCGGCTGGCAGCTCGCGGAGACGCTGGCCGCGAAAGGCGCGACGGTCGTGATGGGCTGCCGCGACGCCGCACGCGGCGCGCAGGCGGCCGACGCGATCCGCCGGCTTCATCCTCATGCACGCGTCGAAGTCGATCCGCTCGACCTCGCCGATCTCGCGTCGATCGCGCGCTTCGCGGCCGACGTCGGCGAACGCCACGGCCGCGTCGACATCCTGTGCAACAACGCCGGCGTGATGTTCCTGCCGCTGCGGCACACGCGCGACGGCTTCGAGATGCAGTTCGGCACCAACCACCTCGGCCATTTCGCGCTGACCGGTCATTTGCTGCCGGCGCTGGGCGCCGCGCGCCGGCCGCGCGTCGTCACGATGTCGAGCGGCTTCAACCGCGGCGGCCGGATTCGCGTGGACGACCTGCGCGCCGCGCAGCGCTACAACCGTTATCTCGCTTACTGCGACAGCAAGCTCGCGAACCTCGTGTTCGCGATCGAGTTGCAGCGCCGCTTCGAACGCGCGGCGTTCGCCGGCATCAGCGTGGCCGCGCACCCCGGCTACGCGGCAACCAATCTGCAGTTCGCCGGCCCGTCAATGGACCGCTCGCCCGCTCGCGCCGCGCTGATGCGTGCCGCGAACCGTTATCTCGCCCAGCCGGCCGACCAGGGCGCGCTGCCGGCGATTCATGCGGCGACGTCGCCCGTTCTGGCCGGCGGCGCGTACATCGGTCCGTCCGGCTGGTTCGAATCGCGCGGGCTGCCGGCGCCGGCGAGCGTGCCGCGCGCGGCGCGCAATGCGGCCTCCGCGGCGTTGCTGTGGGAAGCATCGGAAGCCGCGACGGGTGTGCGCTTTCTCAGCGCCGACGCGCCCGCCGGACGCTCGCAGCGCCGGCCGTTCGACACGGCGGCCGAGGCACGCTGAACCGCGCACCGCCCGCCGCAACATTCTTCATACTTATTACGCCCACCGAAAAGAAAGCCCGTTGAAAGACTGATTCGACGCCGCACTGTTACCAGCCAGGAAACAATTTATCGTCAAAATCAGCGTTTACCCTGAACACGCCGGTGACTAAGATTTGATCAATCGCTCAAGACATGGTGTCGGGAGCGAACTCAATAAAACACCGGAGGTCACCATGAAATCGCTCGTTTCCGCAGTCGTTGCCGCTGCCGCCCTGTCCGCTTCGTTCGGCGCGTTTGCCCAAAGCACCGTGACGCGCGCTCAAGTGCGCAACGAACTCGTCCAGCTCGAACAAGCCGGCTACAAGCCGGGCGTGTCGAGCCCGTACTACCCGAACGACATCCAGAGCGCCGAAGCGCGCGTGCATGGCGCCGACACCAGCGGCTACGGCGCGCAACCGGCGCCGCTCGTCCACTCGGGCGCACCGGCTGCCGCTTCGTCGAACGCACGCGACTCGATCTTCTTCGGCCAGTAAGCCGAGGCGCCCCGGCGGGCGCCGCGCGTCGCGCGATGAAGTCACGCAGTCCTGACGAGCCCCGTTCGCGGGGCTCGTGTTCTTTGTGAAACGCATACCTCCGCCGCCCGGCAGCGGGTGGCTTCGCCCGGACGCCTCGCGTCCGGGTGCTTTTTCCCCGAAAAGGCGTGCGTGAATGCGCCGTGTGCGCGGGTCAGCGCACCGCGGCCGGCACCGACCGCGACAGCACCCGCCACCGCGACAGCAACTCGTCGCGATCGACGTAGCAGCCCTGCAAGTGCCGGCGGCCCGTCGACGGCTCGAACGCCGTGCGCGCATGCAGCACGCGCCGGTTGTCGAACGCCCACATGTCGCCCGCCCGCAGCCGGCGCTGCACGCGAAAGCGCGGTTCGCGCGCCAGCGCGAGGAACCGCCGGTACGCACGATAGACGGCCGCCACCGAGCCGGCCGGCGCATCGAGCGGCCCGCGCAGGAAGTTCGCGACACGCACTTCCGTCACGTTGCCGCGCGCATCGCGCCCGATCACCGGCGCCGAACAGCGGTAGTCGCTGTTCGCGCTCTTGTTCCAGAACTCGAACGGCGTCGACGCGAGCCGCTCGAAATCGTCCGGATGTTCGCGCCGCAGCGCATCCGCGAGCGCGAAGCCGTCGAGGAAGATGCTGTCGCCGCCCGTCGCATCGTTCGCAAGGCAATGCAGGAACTGCACGCCCGGCTGCAATTCGCGCGTGGGCAGGTCGGTGTGCGGCGGCAGATTCAGCGACGTATACGCATTGCTGTCCGGGCGCGGCTTCGATTCGACGTCGAACAGCACGCCGAAATTGCTTTCGCGGATCAGGCCGACGCGGCGCGCGATCTCGTCCACGCGGCCGCGCTCGGCCGGCACGCCCTCGACGAGCGTGAGCCCCGTGCGCTGCAATGCGCCGAGCCATGCGAACAACGCGCGGTCGTCCTCCATCACGTCGCGCCACGCGAACACACCGATCGCCGTTGCATCGTCGCCGGTCCATACGTGCCGCCCGTGCGCGGCTAGGCGCTCCGCGCGCGACGCGTCGTCGTACGCATGCGCACGCAACCATCCCGGCGACCACGCGCTGCGGTGCCCGTCGTTCCATTCCACATGCAGCGCGCCGTCGGTTTCGACGTGCACGGTGAGCGCGGACAGATCGTCGCGCGCATCGGCGATCTCGAACACCTGTTCGCGCGTGATCGCATGCACGCACGCCGAACACGCGCAGTTGTCGCGCAGCCAGTCGAAATGAAATGGCGATCGTCGCGCGTCGCTCCACTCGACGTGCACCGCGCCATCGCCGATCGTCGCCGCCGCGATGGCCGCGTCGGCCGAAAACGTCCGCCAGTCCTCGATACGGTGTTGCGCTGCTGCCTGCATCGTTGCCTCCCGGAAAACGCCCGCTACGCGTATGGTGCGAGCAAGAACCCGCCGACCGTCCGGTGCATCCGTGCGGCCTGCGGGCTCGTCCCGAGCGCGCGCCAGCAGCCGTGCACCAGCCCCTCTCCCATCCAGTAGTGCGCGACGCCGCCGGCCGCGCGAATCCGCTCGACGTACACGCGCGCATCGTCGCGCAGCGGATCATGCTCCGCGCCGATCGCCAGCACCGGCGGCAGCCCGTCGAAGCGAGTGGCTTCGAGCGGCACCGACGCACGCAGCAGCGGATCGCCGTCGCGCAGCACGTCGCGAAGGCTGCCGCTCCAGTACAGCTCACGATAGCGGTGCACGTCGTCGAGCGTCAGCATCGGCGCGTGCGCTTCGGCTTCGCGCGCGGGCGATTGCGGTTCGAAGCCGAGCATCGGATAGACGAGCGCGATGCCGTCCACGCCGCTTTCGCCCGCATCGCGCAGCGCGGTCGCGACCGCCGCCGCGAGCATCCCGCCCGCGCTGTCGCCCGCGAGCGTCAGCGGATGCGCGCAGCGCCCGAACGGCCAGCACGCATCGCGTGCGGCACGCGTGACGGCCAGGCAATCTTCAAGCGCGGCCGGCGCACGGTGTTCGGGCGCCAGCCGATAGTCGACCGCGATCACGTCGAGGCCGGTATCGGCCGCCAGTTGCGCGGTGATCAACGCATGGCTGTCGAGCGAGCCGACGACGAAACCGCCGCCATGAAAAAACAACACCGTGCCGCGCGGCGCGCCGTGCACGGACGTATAGCGCCGCAGCGCGATCGTGCGGCCGTCCGGCGCGTGCCACTCGGCGTTCTGCTGCACGATGCCGGCGGGCAGCGCGGCCGGCGTCCATTCGGCCGCGAAGCGGTCGTAGAGGCGGCGCTGCTCGCCGGGCGGGCGCGCCGCCGCATCGGCCGGATACCACGCGTCGACGGCCGCGACGAACGCCGCGATTTCCGGTTCGAGCATCGTGTGCGCTCCGCGGTGGAAGTGGAAGGTCGAAGATCGAACGGTGAAGCGCGCCGCTAGCGGCGCGGCGGCAGCGCGATCACGCGGCCGGCGTAAGCAGGCGCCGCGCGATCGCGCTGCAACGCATGCAGTTCCGCCACGCGCGCGGCCACGTCGTCGTCGAACGGCGCCGATTTCGCGCCGTCGCGCGTATCGACGTGCAGCAGCATCTGCTCGCTCGCCGATACCGCGTCGTCATGCCCTTGCGCGAACAGTTCGAGATACAGGTGCAGCCGCTTCGCGTCGTGCGCGAGCACGCGCGCATCGACACGCACCGGCGTGCCTTCCTTGATCTCGTGCAGGTAGTTCACGTGCGCTTCGAGCGTGTAGACCGAGCGGCCCCGCGCGCGACGCGCGGCGTCGTCGAGGCCGATGCGATCCAGCAACGCATCGGTCGCGAAGCTGAAGATCAGCAGGTAGAACGCATCGCGCAGGTGGCCGTTGTAGTCGACCCATTCGGGCCGCACCACGTCGCGGTAAATCGTCAGCGGGGTATCGCCCGTCATCGCCAGTCCTTTATTCCTCGAATCGCATCCCGTGCCGCGCCTTCACCGCGGCGATCGCCTTCAGCACCTCGGTGATGCACTCGTCGCGATAGCGTTCGAGTTCCTTGATGCTGCGCGCGCCCTGCTGTTCGGTCGTGCCTTCGACGACGCTGTCGATCAGCGCGTCGGTGAGCTTCGGCGCGACCAGCTTCGTCCATGGCAGTTCGAGCGCGGGGCCGAACTGCTGCATGAAGTGTCGCATGCCCGCGTCGCCGCCGGCGAGCGTATAGGTCAGGAACGTGCCCATGAACGACCAGCGGATACCCGCGCCGAAACGGATTGCGTCGTCGATCTCGCCGGTCGTCGCGACGCCTTCGTTGACGAGATGCAGCGCCTCGCGCCACAACGCTTCGAGCAAACGATCCGCGATGAAGCCCGGCACTTCCTTGCGCACGTGCAGCGGCCGCATGCCGAGCTTGCGGTAGATCTCCATCGCGGCTTCGACCGCTTCCGGCGACGTGCGCGCGCCGCCGAGCACCTCGACGAGCGGCAGCAGGTAGACCGGATTGAACGGGTGGCCGACCACGCAGCGCTCCGGATGCGTCGCACGCGCATAGAAGTCGGTCGGCAGCAGCCCCGACGTCGACGACGCGATGATCGCGTCCGGCTTCGCCGCGCGGCTGATCTGCTCGTGCAGTTCGAGCTTCAGCGCCTCGCGCTCGGGCGCGCTTTCCTGGATGAAATCCGCATCGGCGACGCACGCTTCGATCGTCGACACGAACCGCAGCCGCGCCGGATCGGCGCCCGGCGCGAGGCCGACGCGCTCCAGCGCGGGCCACGCGTTCGCGACGTTCGCGCGCAGCCGTGCTTCGGCGCCGGGCGCCGGGTCCCACACGACCACGTCGAGACCGTGCGCGAGCGCACGGCAAATCCATCCGCTGCCGATGACGCCGGTGCCGATCGCGGCGAACGTCTTGATGTCGGTCTTCACAGCCATGTCAACGCATCCTTCGAATCAGGGGAAATCGATGGCGGCCGCGCGTGGACGCACGCCGCCGTGTCATGCCGGTCAGTGGGTGAAAACGCTCACGCGAATTCGGCGATCGCGCGGCGTTCGAGCGGACGCTCGCCGCGCGCCGGCAAGCCGAGCTTGCGGCGGCCTTCGGCCGGCGTCAGCACGCGGCCGCCGAGCCGTTCGATGATTTCGCGCGCGCGCTCGACGAGCGTGCCGTTGGTCGCATGCACGCCGCGGTCGAGCCAGATGTTGTCTTCGAGTCCCACGCGTACGTGACCGCCGAGCAGCATCGCCTGCGCGACCATCGGCATCTGCATGCGGCCGATTCCGAAGCCGGCCCAGTGCGCGCCCGGCGGCAGGTTGTCGACCATCGCCTTCATCGTGCCGGTGTCGGCCGGCGCGCCCCACGGAATGCCGAGGCACAACTGGAACAGCGGCGGATCGTCGAGCAGCCCTTCCTTCAGCAACTGCTTCGCGAACCACAGATGGCCCGTATCGAAGATTTCCAGCTCAGGCTTCACGCCGAGCTCCTGGATGCGCTTCGCGCCGGCGCGCAACTGCGCGGGCGTCGACACGTAGATGTAATCGCCGTCGCCGAAATTCAGCGTGCCGCAGTCGAGCGTGCAGATCTCGGGCAACAGTTCCTCGACGTGCGCGAGACGCGTGAGGCCGCCGACGAGATCGGTGCCCTTGCCGAAGCGCATCGGGTCCTCGCCGGGGCCGATCTCGAGATCGCCGCCCATGCCAGCTGTCAGGTTGATGATCACGTCGACGTCGGCCGAGCGGATGCGGTCGACCACCTCGCGATACAGGTTCGGGTCGCGGCTGCCGCGCCCCGTTAGCGGATCGCGCACGTGGCAGTGGGCGACCGTCGCGCCGGCCTTCGCGGCTTCGATCGCGGCGGCCGCGATCTCCTTCGGCGTGACGGGAATGGCCGGATGCTTGCCGACCGTATCGCCCGCGCCGGTGACGGCGCAGGTGATGATGACTTCGTGATTCATGCTGGATGCCTCGCTTGATTCGGGTTGTGTCGCATTGCGGGTAGCGCGCGGGCGCCGGCCATCACAGGCCGAGATACGCCTTCACGGCTGGCAGGCCGTCCTTGCCGTCGAACGTCTTGACGCCCGCGAGCCACGGATCGAGCACCTGCGGGTTCTTCTTCAGGTACGCCTTCGCGGCCTCGGCCGGCTTGGTCTTGTTCATCACCGACTGCATCAGCTGGTTCTCGAGCTGCGTCGAGAAGCGCAGGTTCGTCACGAGCTTGCCCGCGTTCGGGCAGCGCGCGATGAAGTCGGGCGCGGTGAGCGTGTACACGCGCGCCTCGCCGTAGTTCGGCCCGAACGCCGCGTCGCCGCCCGACAGGTAATTCATGCTGAGCTGGATGTTCATCGGGTGCGGCTCCCAGCCGAGGAACACGACCCACTTCTTCTCGCGAATCGCGCGCTCGACCGTCACGAGCATCCCGGCCTCGCTCGATTCGACGAGCTTGAAGCCGCCGAGCCCGTACTGATTCGTGTCGATCATCTTCTGGATCGTCGCGTTCGCGCTGCTGCCCGGCTCGATCCCGTAGATCTTGCCGTCGAGTTCCGCGCGGTGTTTCGCGATGTCGTCGAAGGTCTTCAGGCCGGCCTGGTACACGTAGCTCGGCACCGCGAGCGTCGCCTTCGCGCCGGACAGGTTCGGCGGCTCGACGACGTTGATCGATTTGCTGTCGAGGAACGGTTGCAACTGCTTCTGCTGCACGGGCCACCAATAGCCGAGCGACACGTCGAGCTGCTTGCTCTTGAGGCCGGCGAACGAGATCGGCACCGATGCGATCGTCGTGGTCGGCTTGTAGCCGAGCGCCTCGAACACGGTCGACGCGAGCGCGGTGGTCGACGTGATGTCGGTCCAGCCGATATCCGCGAAACGCACGGTGCGGCAGGTCGCGGCCTCCGTCTCGGCCAGCGCGGCCTGCGTGAACGCGCCCGTCGCCAGCACGGCCGCGGCAAGCGCGGCGATCTTCGTCGACTTCATGGTTCGATTCCTCCCGGTTGGTCTCGCGGCAGCCGGTGCGCGAAGTGTGCGCCGGCCTGCATCGTGGGAGTAAAAGTAACGAGCCATATTCGCCGCGAGAAGACCGGCGGCGACCTGTTCTTGCCTGTTTGCGACTATGAGTGGAAACCACTAGGTTTCGTCCGAGGCTTGACGGACGGGGGTTTGGGGTTTTTATGGAGATCCGCCGGATTGCCCGGATGCGGCGCACACCTTTCGATTCCGTCACGGTGTTGCTGACGGATTTCCGACGCGTTGCCGGATGCCGTGGGCCGGCCCTATGCTGGCAGTCGCCGGGCGTTCGCGCGCGGCTCGCCCCGTTGCCGTGCCGCACCGGGCCCGGACGTCGCGCGTCGCCGGAACGAATGCAGACGGACACGGCCGCCCGTCGCGACGTCAGTCTTCGATCTTTCCGCCAAGGAACACCATGATGCTTGCCGCTTTCTTCGTCGTCGCCCTTGTCGCCCTCATCGCGCCCATGTACCGCGGCGTGATGCACGGCGCGGATGCGAAGCTTCGCGCGCGATTCGATGAGGAGGCCCCGCGCGGCGATGCGGCACGCCAGTTGATGCGCGACGCGGGATACAACGTCTGATCGGCATACCTGGCATCGCGCGGCATTCGGCGAGCACGATCCGCGTCGCCGGCGCGGCGTGCGTCATCGTCGGGGGGGCTGATCCGCGCGTGACGGCCGCGCTTGCGTTTCCGATGCGCCGGAAACGCACGCATTCGCCGCGACGCTCACGCGTAGTTCATCATCACCGACTTGCTTTCCGTGTACTGATCGATCACCGCGCGGCCGAGTTCGCGGCCGAAGCCCGACTGCTTCATCCCGCCGAACGGCAACGCGTTGTCGAGCAGCGAGTGGCAGTTGACCCACACGGTGCCGGCCGCAATACGCGGAATCAGCTTGTGGATCGCCGCAAGATCGTTCGACCAGATGCTCGCGCCGAGGCCATACGGGGTGTCGTTCGCGAGCCGTACGGCCGTGTCGGCGTCGTCGAACGGCATCGCGACGAGCACCGGCCCGAAAATCTCCTCGCGCACCACGCGCATCGCATGCGTCGTATCGACCAGCACCGTCGGTTCGACGAAGAAGCCGGGGCCGTCGATCGCGCGGCCGCCCGCCGCCGCGCGCGCACCGTCGCCGAACCCCGAGTCGATGTAACCGCATACGCGCTCGCGCTGCTTCGCCGACACGAGCGGGCCGACCTGCGTGGCCGGGTCCATCCCCGGGCCGATCTTCAGGCTCGCGGCGATCTTCGCGACGCGCTCGATCACGCCGTCGAACACCTTCGAGTGGATGTACGCGCGCGACCCGGCCGTGCACACCTGCCCCTGATTGAAGAAGATCGCGTTCGCGACGCCCCGCGCGGCCTTGTCGAGATCGACGTCGGGCAGCACGATCACCGGCGACTTGCCGCCGAGTTCCAGCGACATCCGCGTCATGTTGTCGAGCGCCGCGTGGCCGATCGTCTTGCCCGTCTGCGTCGATCCGGTGAACGCGATCTTGTCGATGCGCGGATCGCGCGACAGCGCCGCGCCGGCCGTGTGACCGTAGCCGGTGACGATATTGACGACGCCGTCCGGGACTCCGGCCGCCTGGATCAGCTCGCCCAGCCGCAATGCGCTCAGCGGCGTATCCTCGGCGGGCTTCAGCACGACGGTGCAGCCGGTCGCCAGCGCCGGCGCGATTTTCCATGCGGCCATCAGCAGCGGGAAATTCCACGGAATGATCGCGCCGACCACGCCGACGGGCTCCTTGCGCGTATAGGCGAAGATCTCGCTGTCCGGCAGGTACGGCATGCCGGCATCGATCACGCTGCCTTCGATCTTCGTCGCCCAGCCGGCCATGTAGCGGAAGCACTGCGCGGCCATCGCGACGTCGAGCCCCTGCGCGACCATCACCGGCTTGCCGTTGTCGAGCGATTCGATCTCGGCAAGCTCGCGCGCGTGGGTTTCGATCAGGTCGGCGAGCACGAGCATCAGGCGCTCGCGGTCGGTGGTCTTCGCGCTGCGCCACGGGCCCGCATCGAAGGCGCGGCGCGCGGCATCGACCGCCTGCTGCACGTCGCGCTCGTCGGCTTCGGGCACCCGTGCGATCACGGTGCCGTCGGCCGGGTTCACCACATCGAGTTCGCGACCCGACGCGGCATCGCACCATTCGGCACCGATCAGCATCTTCTTCGGCTTCGCGAGAAACGCGCGCGTTGCGTCGAGCAGCGCCAAGGTTTCGTTCGTCTTCATGTTCACGTTTCCTTGATTCGTTGAATGAGTCGGTCAATAGCGATCCGTGACGCCGTCGATCCCGCGCGCCTGCAACGCGCGGACGAGGCCGGCGCGCACGGTCGCGACGTCGGACAATGCGGGACGGCGGTGCGCGGCGACTTCGGCGGCCGTATACGGCTTGAAGTCGCGCGGCAGCGCTTCGCGGTTCATCGTCGTCAGCACCCAGTTGAGCACGTCGGCCAGCTCCCGATCCGACAGCGCCGAGTTCGACGCGCCGGGCACGCGCATCACGTACTCGCGCCCGGCCGGCAGGTGCGTGAAATAGCCGAGCGAATTCGCGAGCGGCGGCACCTTGCCGGGAATGCCGCCGCCCGTCGCCGTGTGGCAACCCATGCAGTTCAGCACCCAGTGCTGCCGCGCGAGCGCGGCATCGGCCGCGCCGTCGGCCCGTGCGGGCGTGGCGAACGCGCAAGCCGCCGCGCCCGCCAGCAGCAGCCGGGACGGCAGGCGATGCACCACGCCGCAGGACCGCGACGACGGCGCGCACCGCGTGCCCTGCATGGACGCGCGAACGCCGTTCACAGGCCGAGCCCCTTGATCACCGCCGCGCGCTGCGCATGCACGGCCGCGCCGTCCATCGGCTTCGCGCGCGCCGCGCGGATATCGGCGGCCGTGAACGGCTTCGCGTCGCCGTGCTGCGCGTTGAGGTCGAACACGACGTAGTTGAGCACGTGCGCGATGTCGTCGTCGCTCGCGCTCGCGAACGACGGCATCTTGAAGTTGTAGCGCTTGCCATGCACGTCGATCTCGCCAAACATCCCGTGCAGCAGCGTCGCGATCAGTTGCGCTCGCCCCGCTTCCGCCGCCGCGTATTTGCCCGGATACTCGGTCAGCGGCGGCGCGAGGCCGTCCTGCCCTTTCCCGCCCGCCTGGTGACACACCACGCACTGTGCGTCGAACAGGCTTTTCCCGGCCGGGTAATGGACGGTTGCCTGTGCGCCCGCCGCGGCGGGCCACGCGAAGGCCGCCGCGGCCGTCATGCACGCCACGACGATCTTTCCTGCCTGCGTCATTTTCATTGTTTTGCCGCTCCCAGCAGAACCGAAACCGAACAGTGGTAATTCGAATTACCGTTCGCCATGCACCAGTTGATGTCGTTGTTCAGCGACAGCTTGTACAGCGGCTTCTCGCGCTCGTTGCGGTTGCAGAAGCATTTGCCGCACGAGGTCTTGCCGCAGCAGTCGTTGTACGACACGATGTAGTCCGAACCGTCGTGCGGATTGCGGCAGGTGCCGATCCACGTGATCGGGGAAGGCGTCGTGCCCGGCGGACAACTGCTCGACGTGCCGCCGCAGCAGCTGCAGAGCCAGCCGTCGATCGCGCAGTATTTCCAGTAGTCGCAGCTCGTCGGGTCGTCGCTCGCGCCCGCCGCGGCGGCACCGGATGCGCCTGACGCCCCCGACACCGCCTCGGCCGCATACGCGGTACGGTCGACGGGCAGCAGCGGCAAAAGCGCCGACCCCACCAGCACCTTGCCGAGCTTCGCCATCGCGCCGCGCCGCGAGCTGTGCTGCGCGACGCCGCGCGCCGACCGCTCGAACCATGAATCAAACACGCCCATGTCGTCGTTCTCCAATGACGTTGAAAAAGGTTCGGCCGGTCATGCGTGCCGCGCGTGCGCGTCGTGGGCATCGTGGCCGCGATCGCCGTGCACGAACTGCTGCAACGACGCGACGCCGCGCTCCTTCGCCTCGAACAGGCTCTCGAGATGCTCGCGCGTGTTGACGAGCCCCTTCGCGCGCACGGTGCCCGTTTCGTCGAGCAGGACCGCATACGGCAGCTTGCCGATCTGATAAGCGAGGCCGAGCTCCCGCGACAGCACGTACGGGAAGCGCCCGAGGTCGTGCTTTCGCGCGAAGCGCGTGTGTTCGTCGGCATCGCCGTCGCTTGCGAGCACGATGTTCACCGGCGTCGCCTTGCTGGCCTGCAGCGACGGCAGCAGCGGCAGCAGCTTCTTGCAGACCGGGCACGTCGGCGACAGGAAGAACAGCAGCGTGGCCTTGCCCGCCGCATCGATGCCGCCGACCTTCACGTGCGACCCGCGGATGTCGGTCAGTTCGAACGTCGGCGCGATCGCGCCGACCGCCGGCCCCTTGTCGATCATCAGCGCGCCGGCCGGCATGATGCGTTCGTACAGGATGCCGATCTGGCGCACCAGCGCGAGGCAGATCGCGCCGAGCGCGAGGACGGCCACCCACAACAGGGCGGTGGAAACGGTGAGAGCGGTTTGCATCATGAATTCCTCAGATGAGAAAGGCGCGGGACGTTGGCGAGCAGCACGTCGACGGTGAGCAGCGCGCAGACGATCAGCAGCACGGAGAAGAACAGCGTCAGGTAGTCGAGCCACACGATGGCGCGCACGCCCGGCTCGACGAAGGCGGTCGCCGCCAGCGCGACGAGCAGCAGCACGCGGCCGACATGCAGCCAGCCGATGCCGCGCGGTGCGTCCGCACGCGCGGCCGTGAAGCCGGAACAGCCGCAGTCGATGTCGGTGCGGCCGCGCAGCAGATTGATCGCGAGCCCGGCGGCAAACGCCGCGAGCAGCGCGATCAGGCCGCTCGCGCCGGCCGCGCGTGTGTCGGGAAACAGCAGCGCCACGGCGGCGACCACTTCCGCGAGCGGAATCGCGAATGCGACGGGCCTGGTCAGCGCATCGGGCAGCAGCCGGTAGCCGGCAAGCGCCTGGCGGAACGCGGCGGGCCAGCGCATCTTCGCGAAGGCGCCGAGCAGCACGACGGCGACCGCGCCGGCCTGCGCGCTGGTGGCGAGTACGGGATCGAGTGTCATCGCGGCCTCACGGGTTGACGAGCAGCGACGACGTATTGCCGACCTGCTTCTCGACGTGCCGCAGCGCGCCGGTGCGCGCGTCCATCACGACGAGGTCGGAGGTCGCCGTCAGCCCGTAGAAGAGCGGCTTGTCGTCTTCGCTGACCTGAATCGACACGATCGGCTCGACCTTCATCTGCGCGAGATCCCAGCGCGCGACGCGCTGTTTCGTCTTCAGGTCGTATACCCACACCTGCGTGCCGGGATCCTTGTGCGAACCGTCGGCGCCCTTGTGCATCAGCACGTAGTAACGGTGCTGCTTCGCGTGCACGGCCGTCTGCTGCAGGCCGCCCGGGCGCCAGCCCTCGGCGCGCTCGGCGTCCGTCAGCAGCGGCCACGGCTTGCCGAACGCCGGCTTGTCGCCGCTGAAATCGGCGCTGCGCACGTTGCCGCCGTAGGTGGTGAACAGATAGCCGCCGTCGTACCGCGACGCGTTCACGAACGCCGGATCCCTGTCGACGTCGATAAACGCGTCCGACATCGTGCGCTTCGCCTCCTTGCCGTCCGCGTCGAGCGTGACGGTCAGCGCCTTGCCGCTTTCGCACAGCGCGGTGAAGCGGTCGTTACCCGACGGATAGGCGAGCACGCACGCGGCCATGTCGATCTCCGACAGCACCTGCTTCGAGACGGCATCGATCACCGTCACGGACGCGGCCGGCGTGATGTTCGCGACGTACAGCCGCTTGCCGTCCGCGCTGAACGCGGTGTTGTACGGCGACGGCACGTGTTGCGCGTGCTTTGCCGGAATCACGATCTCGCCCGCGTGATCGAGCGTCGTGTTGTCGATCATCTCGACGACGTCGGTGCGCGTGCCGTGCGAGCCGCGCGAGAAGTAAGTCGTCGCGACGAAGCTCGTCTTGCGGTCCGGCGAGATCGCGAAGCCGGGGGCGAAGCCGCCGTCGATCTGGCCGAGCAGCTTCTTCGCATCGGCGTCGTACACGTGGATGCGCCCGTCGGTCATCGACGGCATCGAGATGTCGACGACATAGACCTCGTGCGGATGCCACGGCGGCATCTTCCGCACGACCAGCTCTTCGGGTTTTTCCGTCGCGTTCGCGCTGCCGGCCCATGCCGCCGCCAACGCCAGCGTCGCCGCGAGCGCCGCGGTTCGTCGCCTTGTCCTCATGCCGCCTCCAGTGGGGAATTCACGTTGTGTGAGGCGACTGTAGTTCGACAATAAATGCGTCCAGCACCCGGACCGGCAACGCGTACGTGCCGATTCGGGATATCGGAAATGTGCGTGAAAGCCTCGCGGCGGCATGCGTTGCGCCCCTCTGAAGCACGCGCACGGAATAGCGCTGGCCCGTATTGCGTCGACCGCCCGGTCGGTTTAATCTTGCGCGGTCCGAACGATCGCCGGAGGTGCCGTGCTCGCGTTTCATCAGAGGTTCGACGACGCAGACCGGCATGCGGAGGCGCTGCGCGGCTGGAATCAGCGTTACGACCAGATCGGCTCCGGCGCGTATCGCAGCGCGGTCAAATACGCGGTGCTCGATGGCGTCCAGCTCTTCCAGGAAGCGGCGAACGTGCGCATCATCCAGCGCGGATGTTTGCCGCACGGCCATACGGTGTTCGGCATGCCTCTGACCGGCTCGGGCACCTTCGCGTTCGGCGACGCGCGCCTCGAACGCGGCACGATCGTGATGGCGCGCGGCGGCATACCGTTCGAACTTCATTCACCCGACGACATGTCGCTGATCGGCGTGGTCATCGAACCCGAATTGATGCAGCAGATCGAAGATGCCGCCGACGTCCGGCTGGATGCACGCGCGCTGCGGCGCGGCGTCGTCGAGGTGCCGGTCGCCGCACGCGAACGCGCGAGCGTGCAGCTCGCGACGCTGCTCGAACGTGTGCTGTCGGCGCCCGACACGTTCGATTCGGCCCGCGCGCAGTGCGCGATGCGCGCCGACGTCGGCAACGTGCTCGTCGATCTCCTCACGTACCGGATGCCCGAGCCGTCGAACCGGCTCACGCACGCCTGCCACGCCGACATCGTGCGCCGCGTGCACGACTACGTGATCGAGCACCCGGAAGCGCCGGTCGACATCCTGAGCCTCTGCACGCAATTGCGCGTGAGCCGGCGCACGATGCAGAACAGCTTTCAGTCGGTCGTCCAGACGAGCCCGCTCAACTACACGCGCTCGCTGCGCCTCGCGCAGGTCCGGCGCCTGCTGCTCGACACGCGGCAATCCGACCTGCCGATCAGCGAGGCGGCCGCGCGCTGGGGCTTCATGCATCTCGGGCATTTCGCGAACGCGTACAAGGCCCAGTTCGGCGAATTGCCGTCGACGACCGTGCGCCGGACGGCACATCGTGCGAAAACGCGCTGAGCGCCGGCAAAACCCGCGATAATCGGGCTTGAACGTCCGGCGAGCGCGCCGGGCGCGGCCCGCTCGCCGCGTCGCGCGGTGCGCGACGACCACCCCGCTTCCACCCACGCTCCGATGCCTGAGGATTTCCACTTCCTGCTGCTGCCCGGCTTCTCCGCGCTCGGCTTCATGTCCGCGGTCGAGCCGCTGCGCGTCGCGAACCGCTTTCGCACCGAGCTCTATCGCTGGCACGTGATCAGCGCGGACGGCGCGCCGGTCGCCGCGAGCAACGGCATTCCGGTCGCCGCCGAAGCCGCGTGCGCGGACGTCCCGCGGGTCGATACGGTGTTCGTCGTCGCGGGCTTCGATCCGCTCGTGTGCTACACGCGTACGCTCGGCGACTGGCTGCGCCGCCAGCACCGGCATGGCGCCACGCTCGGCGGCATCGATACGGGCAGCTTCGTGCTCGCGGAAGCCGGGCTGTTCGACGCGTCGCAATCGCTCACGCTGCACTGGGAAGCGCTCGCCGCGTTCCGCGAGCGCTACCCGGGCCTGAACGCGACGCAGGAGCTGTTCGAGATCGACGACCGGCGCATCACTTGCGCGGGCGGCACCGCGTCGATCGACATGATGCTCGACCTGATCGGCCGCCGGCACGGCGCCGACCTCGCGGCGGCGATATCCGAGCAGTTCGTCGTCAGCCGCATCCGGCAGCGCTCGGACAGCCAGCGGCTCGAGATCGCCGCGCGCTACGGCGTGCACAACCGCAAGCTGATCCAGGTGATCGGCACGATGCAGCGACACATGGAGAACCCGCTCGGCTCCGACGCGCTCGCGCGGGAGGTGTCGATCACGCGGCGTCAGCTCGAACGGCTGTTCAGCGCGACGCTGAACGACACGCCGACGCGCTTCTACTTGAACCTGCGCCTCGATCGCGCGCGCGAGCTGCTGCAACAGACCGACATGAGCATCACGTCGGTCTGCGTCGCGTGCGGCTTCGAATCGCCGTCGCATTTCTCGCGCACCTATCGCGCGCGATTCGGGATGAGCCCGCGCAGCGACCGGCGGGCAACGCGCTGATCGTCGCGGCTTTTGACTACAATCCGGCGCGGTATTGCGGGTTCCGACAGCGTTTCCCGCCGTTCGCTCAACAATGCCGGCGATTGAACGGCCAACCGAAGCGGTCGTCGAAAATAATCTGGAATGTCGTTGAAAATATTCTGTAACATACCAAACAAAGTTAGATAGGGAGCCTAACGACACGCTTGCGTCATCTCCACGCGCGTCGGGTCGTGCAGGCTGCCAACCGATATCCGATATCGATCCGAGGGGTATGACATGACGATGCTCGATTCGCCGTCGCCGCACCTGCCTGCCGTTCGCTTCTCCTCCGCTTCGCCTGCCCGCTTATTTTCGACCTGACAGTTAGGTTTCCTTAGTCAGTCGAGACTCCCAGCACCGCTTCGCCGCACCGGTTCCATCGAACCGGCGCGCGGGCCGTGTCGTGCCTGCTCGCCACGAGCGCGCGGGCGTGTCCAACCGTTGAGATGAGGATCACGTATGCAGACATCACGCAAAGCATTGCCGCTCGCCCTGGGTCTCGCGCTCGGTTTCGGCATCGTCGGCGGCACCCTGGCCGATACGAAAGTGTCGAATCCGCAGGCCGCGAGCCTGCGCGAAAGCCTGACGCGCGGCGTCGCGCCGCCGCCCGCGAAGGCCGATACGGCCACCGGGCAATTCCGCGCGGACGGCGTCGCCGTCACGCTGTACAACCCGGCCTATCGCGCCAGGAAGGCCGCCGCGACGCCCGCCGCCACCGCGCGCGACTTCATCGCGTCGCAGGCGGCGCAACTCGGGCTCGACGCCACCGCGCTCGCGAGCCTCGTCGTCACGTCGGAACGCGACGACGCCGACTTCACCGTCGTGCGCCTGCAGCAGCAGGCCGCCGGATTGCCCGTGTACGGCAGCGACATCGCGGTGACCGTCGCGAAGGACGGCCGCATCCTGTACGTCGCGAGCAACACGATCAACGGCGTGGTCGCGACGACGCGCAAGTCGCAGGCCGTCGACCAGCAGCAGGCGCTCGAGCGCGCCCGCGCGTATCTCGGCGTGAGTGGCTTCACGCATCTGGATGCGCAGCTCGTCGCGTTCGTCGACAAGGCCGGCACGCATACGGCATGGAAGGTGCGCGGCCGCCCGCAGGACGGCCCGAAGGGCGACTGGGAGCTGCTGATCGACGCGGGCAGCGGCGAAGTGCTGCGCGCCGAGGACAAGGCGTTCTACGCGACCGACGGCACCGGCTTCGTGTTCCGCCCCGATCCGCTGTCGCCGACGAAGAGCAGCTACGGCAGCACGGGCTACAAGGACGGCAACGACGCCGATTCGACGCAGCTCACGGCCGCGCGCGTGCGCGTGACGCTGAAGGATGTCGCGCAGTCGGGCACGCGCTACACGCTGACGGGCCCCTACGCGGCATGCGTCGATTTCGACGCGCCGCTCGACAAGGCCTGCCCGTCGCAGTCCACGCCCGCGTTCGAATTCACGCGCGGCAACCTGTATTTCGAGGCGGTGAACGTGTACTACCACATCGACACGTTCCTGCGTTACGTGAACCAGACGCTCGGCATCAAGGCGCTGCCGTACCAATACACGGGCGGCGTGCAGTACGACCCGCACGGCGAATCGGGCGACGACAACTCGTCGTACTCGTCGAGCAGCGGCCGACTGACCTTCGGGCAGGGCGGCGTCGACGACGCGGAAGACGCGGACGTCGTGATCCACGAGCTCGGCCACGGCATCCACGACTGGGTCACCAACGGCGGCCTGTCGCAACAGGAAGGCTTGTCCGAAGGCACCGGCGACTATCTCGCCGCCGCGTACAGCCGCGACTTCAACCAGTGGAGCCCGTCGGACGCGCAGTATCACTGGGTCTACAACTGGGACGGCCACAACGAGTTCTGGGCCGGCCGCGTGACCAACTGGAACGTCGGGCGCACCTATGCGCAGGCGCGCGGCGCGGAGATCCACACGGCCGGCCAGTACTGGGCGTCGTGCAACCTCGTCGCGCGCGACGCGATCGGCGCGCAGGCGATGGACAAGGCGTTCCTGAAGGGGCTGTCGATGACCAACAGCTCGACCAACCAGAAGGCCGCCGCGCAGGCCGTGCTGACCGCCGCATCCGCGCTCGGCTACAGCAACGCGCAGCTCACCGCGATCGGGAACGCGTACAACAAGAGCTGCACGTACGGCGTGACCGTCCCGCAGAAGTCGTAATCCCGCAGCAGGCGGGAGCGCATCGCACGACCTGCGGCGCGCTCCCTTCATCGACATCGCCATCCTCACGAGATCGAACATGCCTACTCTGACACCGACCCGCCTCAGCGCCGCGCTGGGCGGCATGCTGCTGACCGCCGTCGCGCACGCGACACCCGTCTGGATCACGCTCGGCGACACCGCGTTCCGCCAGCTTCAACGCGTCGATGCGTCCGCAACCGCGCAATACAGCGCGAGCGTCGACGCCGGCAAGGCAGCCGACGGCGCCGCGCGCCGCGAAACCGTTCACGTCGTCGAGATCGACGATGCCCGGCTCGGCGAGCTGACCCACGCCGTCCACCACACGCGCGGCCACGGGCCCGGCTACGTCGTCCACGATTCGTTCGACGACGCGCGGCAGGCGCTGCAGCCGCTGCCGGCGACGCTCGCGAAACAGGCCGCCGCCCCCGCTTACACTGTGTCGAACGTGCCGCAGATCGGCACGTGGATCCAGCAACTGCAGGCGAGCAACATCGTCGGCACGATCACGTCGCTGTCCGGCTTCACGAACCGCTACTACACGACGTCGCACGGCGTCGCGGCGTCCGACTGGCTCGCGCTGCAGTGGAAGCAGCTGGCCGGCTCGCGCGCCGACATCACCGTCGAACAGTTCGCGCATACCGGTTTTCCGCAGAAATCCGTGATCCTGACGATCCGCGGCAGCGATCCGGCCGCGGGCACCGTCGTGCTCGGCGGCCATCTCGATTCGACCGTCGGCCGCACGACGGAGAACACGCGCTCGCCCGGCGCCGACGACGATGCGTCGGGCATCGCCAGCCTGACCGAGGCGCTACGCGTGCTGCTCGCGAACAACTACCGGCCGAAACGGACGATCAAGTTCGTCGGGTACGCGGCCGAGGAAGCCGGCCTGCTCGGCTCGAAGGCGATCGCGAAGCAGTTCCGCACGCAGAATGCGAACGTGGTCGGCGTGCTGCAGCTCGACATGACGAACTACAAGGGCGATCCGAAGGATATCTACCTGATCACCGACTACACGAACGCGGCGCAGAACACCTACGTGAAGAACCTGGCGGCGACCTACCTGCCCGAGCTCGCGATCGGCACGTCGCAATGCGGCTATGCGTGCTCGGATCACGCGTCGTGGAATGCGCAGGGGTATCCGGCATCGTTCCCGTTCGAGGCCGACCAGAACGACAGCCCGTACATTCACACGGTGAACGACACGCTGGAAAACTCGGATCGACAGGCGAACCATGCGCTGAAATTCGGCAAGCTGGCGCTGGCCTATGCGGTCGATCTCGGCGGCATGGCGGGCGCGACGATCAAGCGCTGAGCATTCGTCGTCGAGCGGCTTTCTCGTTCGGCAACGAAACGGGCGTTCACCCGCGCGGGTGCGCCCGTTCGCATGCCTTTGCTCCGTCCGGCTAGAATCGTCGTTCGACCACTCGCTACACGCTCGCCCACCATGACCGAATCCACCCGCTCCATCGACGACCTGTCGCCCGATCGCGTCACGACCGCGTTCGACCTGCCCGGCCATACGACCGTCCGCTCGCTCGGCGTCGCGCAGGGTATCGTCGTGCGCTCGCGCTCGATCGTCGGCTCGTTCGGCGCGTCGCTGCAGACGATCTTCGGCGGCAACATCACGCTCTATACGTCGCTGTGCGAGAAGGCGCGCGAACAGGCGTTCGACAAGATGCTCGCCGATGCGCGCAAGCTCGGTGCGAATGCGATCGTCGCGATGCGCTACGACTCGACCGAGATCGGCGCGGGCGTCACGGAAGTCATCTGCTACGGCACGGCCGTGCGCGTGACGCAGGACGCGTGACGGGATCGCGCATCACGCGTCACGCATCGCGTTCGAGCGACTTCATGTTCGTGAGCTGCGGAAACAGCCGCATCCACGCCAACGCGACGGCGATCGTCGCCACGCCGCCGACGACGATCGCGGCCGGCGCGCCCCACCATGCCGCCGTCACGCCCGATTCGAATTCGCCGAGCTGGTTCGACGTGCCGATGAACAGCGAATTGACCGCGCTCACGCGACCGAGCATGTCGTCGGGCGTGCGCAGTTGCACGAGCGACAGCCGCACGACGACGCTCACGACATCCGATGCACCAAGTGCCGCCAGCGCGACGAGCGACAGCACGAAATGCCTCGACAGCCCGAACACGATCGTCGCGATGCCGAACGCGATCACGCCGCCGAACATCGCCCGGCCCGGCCGCCCCTTCAACGGGAAGCGCGTGAGCCACAGCGTGCCCGCGAGCGCGCCGACCGCCGGCGCCGCGCGCAATGCGCCGAGCCCCCACGGGCCGACCTGCAGGATGTCGCGCGCATAGATCGGCAGCAGCGCGGTTGCGCCGCCGAACAGCACGGCGAACAGGTCGAGCGACAGCGCGCCGAGAATCGCCGGTTCGCGCCGGATGAACGCGATGCCCGAAAACACCGAGCGCAGCGTGACCGGCTCGCGGGCGGGCGGCGCGCCGCGCAGCGGAATCGTGCCGCTCAGCACCGCCGCGATCGCGAAGGCCGCGACGCTCGTGCCGAACGCGACGGGTGCGCCGACACCGTAGAGCAACCCGCCGCACGCGGGCCCGAGGATCTGCGCGGCCTGGTTCGCGGACGTCGACAGCGCGGTCGCGCGCGGCAGGTCGGTGCGCGGCACGACGGCCGGCAGCAGCGACGACACCGACGGCGACTCGAACGCGCGGGCCGTGCCGACGACCGCCGCGAGCGCGTACACGGCCGGCGCGGCCAGCCACCCTTGCAGCGCGCCGAGCAGGAACACGCCGGCGGCCAGTGCCTCGACGCTCTGGCAGATCGTCGCGATGCGCCGGCGGTCGTAGCGGTCGGCCACCTGTCCGACGACGAGCGTCAGCGCGAACATCGGCACGAACTGCGCGAGGCCGACGAGGCCGAGCGCGAACGCGCTGTGCGTGAGCGCGTACACGTACCAGCCGATCGCGACCGACAGGATCTGGAAGGCCAGCGACGACATCACGCGCGTGCCCCAGAAGCGCTGGAACGGTGCGTGGCGGAACAGGTTGGCGGGTAACGGGGATAAAGGACTGGAATCGGGCACGGGGGTGGTCATCGGGATCTCGGCGGTTGGCGGTGCACACCGCAGCCGTTCGGGAAACGACGACACACGCGAATGCGTGCGCGCGGCAACGGTGCAGGCGCGGCCAAACCGCGTTGATATGCCAACCGCCGAAAACCGGCCGGCCGCCGGCCACGCGCCCCGTCGAGCCGCGGCATCGCACAAAAAAAAGCGCGAACCACGGTTCGCGCCAAAGAGAGACCTCGCTGAAGACGTCACATCACTACACTGCACCTACCCGCTCAGAACGAATGCCGCATCCCGATCCGCACGTCGGCCTGCGTCTGCGTCGTCGACGGCGTGAAGCTGTAGCCGATCACCGCATCGACGCCCTGGGACGCGCGCAGGTAGTCGCCGGAGATGTACACGTCCGTGCGCTTCGACAGCAGGTAATGCAGGCCCGCCGTGCCCTGGTTCCAGTGATGGCCTTCGAAGCGCGTGTGCTGGTAGCCGGCGATGAAGCTCAGCGCCGGCGTGAACTGGTACAGGCCGCCGCCTTCGTACACCTGCATGTGCGACGACTGGCCGAAGCCCTTGATCGTCGTGTACGAGTAGTTGGCATCGAGCGTCAGCTTGCCGATCGTGTAGCTCGTGCCGATGCCGAACGTGCCCTGGCTGTCGACACCCATCGGCGTGTTCGCGAACAGGTCGGTACGTGCGCCGGTCGCCGGATCGACGGTGACGGTCTGCTGGCCGAGGAACGTGTGCGTGCCGATCATCGCGTACGGGTCGAACGCGTAGATGCCGTTCGGGTTGTTCAGGCGCGTGTACGCGGCGCCGATCGAGAAGTCGCCCTTCGTGAAGCTCGCGCCCGCGCTCCATGCGCTGTTGCGGTGGAAGTTGCCCGCGACGTTGCCGAACGAGTACATCGCGCCGAACTTGAAGCCGCTCATGTCGTTCGACAGGAACTTCACCGAATTCGGCAGGCGGTCGCCGTTGAAGCGGTCGAAGTCGCCCTGGTGGATGGCGTAACCGCTGCCCCAGGCCGAGATGTTGTAGATCGACACGAGTTCGTTCGTGATGTCGAGCTGGTTGCCGAACGACAACGTGCCCCAGTCGTTCTGCAGGCCCACATACGCCTGCCGGCCGAATTCCGCGCCGCCGAAGCCGAGTTGCCCGTTGCCGAGACGGAAGCCGCTCTCGAGCACGAACACCGCCTTCAGGCCGCCGCCCAGGTCTTCGGTGCCCTTGAGGCCGAAGCGGTTTCCGTACGCGACGCCGTCGTCGAACTTGACCACGTGCGAGCCGCCCGTGTTGTTCACGTACGTGATACCGGCGTCGAGAATCCCGTACAGCGTCACGCTGCTTTGCGCGTGTCCGATGGCGGGAATACAGGCCGCGCATGCAAGCGCGGCGGCTACGGCAACTTTCGTGTGCTTCATTGTCGACCACCCTCCCTGAACCATTCGATGGATAGAATCTCGTCCCGGCGCGTGCCGCGATGCGCCGGTGGATTCGAATTCAGACCGCCCCGCTGGCTTCGGTATTTCGTTTTCCGCAATAACGCAGCCATTGGCGAAAAATACAAACCCATATTTCGGGTCACCCGTCTGAAGGCGACACTAAATGGTCACGATGCGACGGGTCGGGAAAACACGTAGACAGGCGGCACGGCGAAAACCGGCCGCCCGGAGGGAGGCGATCAGCGGCCGTCAAGGGCCGCGCGCACCGCCGGCAGGCCCGGCGCGCCGGCCGCGGTCGTCACGCCGTCGAGCCAGCCGGCGACCAGCGCGGGCTCGGCTTTCAGCGCATGCTGCGCCGCGAGCGCGGGCGGCGTCTTGTTGTCGAGCATGTCGGCGATCATCCGGTTCTCGACGTCGACGGAGAACGTCATCTGCCGGAACAGCCGCGCGAGGTTCGCGCACTGGCCGGCGAACCCGGCACGCGCGACCGTGTTGACCGTCGCACCGCCGTAGTTCGGGCCGAAATACGCGTCGCCGCCCGACAGATACGTCAGATGAAACTTCGTGTTCATCAGATGCGGCTCCCACGCGAGAAACACGATCCAGCGCTTGTCGCGCACCGCGCGCTCGACCTGCGTGAGCATGCCCGTCTCGCTCGATTCGACGAGCGACCAGTTCGCGGACCCGAGCGCGTGGTCGGACAGCATCCGCTTGATGTTCTGGTTCGCGGGCGCACCGGGCTCGATCCCGTAGATCTTGCCGTCGAAGCGGTCCGCGTAGCGCGCGAGATCGGCGAACGTACGCACGCCGGCGGCGGCCACATAGTCGGGCACCGCGAGCGTGAATTTCGCGCCGCTCAGGTTCGCATGCAGCACGTCGATCGATTTCTCGTCGACGAACGGCTTCACGAGCGGCGCCTGCGCGGGCATCCAGTTGCCGAGGAACACGTCGACCTGGCCTTTCTTCAAACCCTGGTACGTAATCGGCACCGACAGGTTCGCCACCGCCTGCCGGTAGCCGAGCGCCTTCAGCACGACGCCCGCCATCGCGTTCGTCGCATCGATGTCGGTCCAGCCGGGCGCCGCCATCTTCACGTCGCCGCACGTGCCCGGATCGGCGGCAGTCGCAGGCTGCGTCGCCGCCACGCACGCGGCGGCGGCGAGCGCCGCGCCGATCCTTCGGATTGCTGCATTGCATTGCCGTTTCATCGTCCGCTTCCTCCGTCGTTCGTCAATGTTCGCACTGCCGGACGTTCAGCGCCCGACGCGCGGAAAACGCGCCATCGCCTCGAGCGTGTCGAGTTCGATGTGATTGCGCATGTAGCGCTGGCTCGCGTCGGTAAACGGCTGCCAGTCCCACGCGTGGATGCGGCCCTGCGTCGTCGCCGCGTAATGGAAGCGCCGGCGCCGCTGGCTCGCGCGCACCTGCCGGTCCAGCTCGGGCAGGTTCCAGCGCTGCCCGGCCTCCGCACGGAACGCGGCGAGCACGTCGGCGGCTTCCGGCCGACCGGCCAGATTCGTGAGCTCGCGCGGGTCGTCCGACAGGTTGTAGAGCTGGTCCGGATCGGCCGGGCAATGCACGTATTTCCAGTCGCCGCGGCGGATCATCACGATCGGCGCGAGCGCCCCTTCCGCGAGGTATTCGCCGAACGCGACGTCGTGCGCGGGCGTGCCGTGCAGATGCGGCACGAGGCTCGCGCCGTCGACCGGGTCCGGCCAGCCGCCGGCGGGCGCCGCGCCGGCCAGATCGACGAGCGTCGGCAGCAAATCGACGTGCGACACGGGCCCGCGCACGCGCGCGGCGCCGAAGCGGCCCGGCGCATGCACGATCAGCGGCACGCGGCAGCCGCCCTCGAAGAACGTCATCTTGTACCAGAGCCCGCGCTCGCCGAGCATGTCGCCGTGGTCGGACGTGACGATCACGATCGTGTCGTCGGCGAACCCGCATTGCTCGAGCGCGGCCAGCACGCTGCCGAACTGCGTGTCGACATAGGACGTCGCGCCGTAATACGCGCGGCGTGCGGCGCGGATCTGCGCGTCCGTCGGCGGCGTGCGGTCGTTCTCGCAGACGAAGCGCAGCCGCTGCGAATGCGGATCGCTTTCGGCCGCATCGAGCCGCACGGCCGGCATGTCGATCTCGTCATCGTCGTAGCGATCCCAGTATTCGCGCGTGATCGCATACGGGTCGTGCGGATGGGTGAGCGACACGACCATGCAGAACGGCCGCGCATCGTGTCCGGCCGCACGCTCGCGCGCGACGTCGTATAGCTTCTGCTTCGCGGCGAACGTCACTTCGTCGTCGAAGTCGAGCTGGTTCGTGCGCACGCACGGGCCGGCGTCGAGCACCGAGCTCATGTTGTGATACCAGCTCGGCCGCTCGGTCGGGCTGTCCCAGTCGGGCACCCAGCCGAAATCGGCAGGATAGATGTCGGTCGTGAGGCGCTCCTCGAAGCCGTGCAACTGGTCGGGCCCGCAGAAGTGCATCTTGCCGGACAGCATCGTCCGGTAGCCGCCCGCGCGCAGGTAGTGCGCGAACGTCAGCGTTTGCGCGGGCAATTCGGCGGCGTTATCGTAGGCGCCGATGCCCGACGGCAGCTTGCCGGTCAGCAGCGAGAAGCGCGACGGCGCGCACAGCGGGCTCGCGCAGTACGCGGCGTCGAACACCACGCCTTCGGCCGCAAGCCGGTCGAGCGTCGGCGTGCGGGCGACGCGGTTGCCGTACGCGGGCAGCGCGAACGGCGTGAGCTGGTCGGCCATCAGGATCAGGATGTTGGGTGTCGGGTTCGTCATCGGCGATCGTGGGAAAAGCGGTGTTCGAATGGAACGGCTCGCCGCTCGGGCAGCGGGACGTCCGGCATGACGGAGGCGGCCCGCGGAAACTGCCGCGCGCCGGGGCCGCGCTGGCTAGAATCGCGGAATCCGTTGCCGCCGGCGCGTGAAGCGCACGTGCCGTACCGTCTGCCGGCACTATCGCCCGCCCGAATTCGTGCGGGTAGGCGTCCGGCCCTTATGGGGCCATTAGAGGGACTTATGTCGAAACCCGAACCGTTACCGTCGATGCAGGCGCTGCGCGCGTTCGAATCGGCCGCCCGGCTCGCGAGCTTCACGGCCGCCGCGCGCGAGCTCGGCTCGACGCAGCCGGCCGTGAGCCAGCAGGTGTTCCAGCTCGAAGCCGAACTCGGCGTGCCGCTGTTCGAACGCAGCCCGCGCGGCGTCACGCTGACGGCCGACGGCGAGTGCCTGTACGAAGCCGTGCGGCTGAGCCTCGACACGCTGCGCGGCGCGACCGCGACGCTGCGCGCACGCCGCGAGCACGGCGCGCTCACGATCGTCACCGACTTCGGCTTCGCGACCTACTGGCTGATGCCGCGCCTGGCCGGGCTCAAGCGCGTGATGCCGGACGTCGACGTGCGCGTCGTCACGTCACAGGATTACGACGCGCAACGCGACCACGGCGACATCGCGATCCTGTTCGGCGACGGCCACTGGCCGTCATGCACGGCCGCGCGGCTGTTTCCGGAATCCGTCACGCCCGTGTGCTCGCCCGCGTTTCGCGACGCGCACCGGGGCGTCGCGCGGGCCGACCACCTGCTCGCGCTGCCGCTGCTGCACGTGCAGCCGACGCACCCCGAGCGCTGGCTGTCGTGGGCGGGCTGGTTCGACGCGCACGGGCTCGAATCGCCGGCCGCCGCCCGCGGCGTGACCTTCAACAGCTATGCGCTCGTGATCCACGCGGCGCTGCTCGGCGAAGGCGTCGCGCTCGGCTGGTCGCCGCTCGTCGACGAACTCGTCGCGAGCGGCCAGCTCGTGAAGCTCGTCGATGCGCCCGTCGTCACGTCGCGCGGCTACTTCCTGGTGCGGCCGCCGCAGCGGCCGGAGCCGGACGCGACCCACGTGTTCCGGCGCTGGCTGCTCGACGCGTGCGCGGGGGCCTGACACGGCTCGCACCCTGCGGCCCTCGCCCGCCCGCTGGCGCACCGATACCAGCCACACGGCGCGTTGGTTCTATCCGCCGCGAAATCGTCCTGATTTACTTGAGCCTCCCGCTACCCGCGCGGCGCGGCGCTGTCGTGCGCCGCCGCGCGGCCGTACGCCCCCTGCCATCCGAGGAGTCTCATGACCGCCGAGCACCGCCCCGATCAATTCGTCCTGACACTGTCGTGCCCGAGCGCGGCCGGTCAGGTCGCCGCCGTCGTCGGCTTTCTCGATCGCCATCGCTGCTATGTCGATGCGCTGAACGTGTTCGACGACGATCTCAGCAACCGCTTCTTCGTGCGCTGCGTCTTTCATCCGACGGATGAGACGTTGCAGATCGACGCGCTGCGCCAGGAATTCGCGCCGATCGCGGCCGGACTCGCCGGCCACGATGGCGGCATCCAGTGGGCGATCCACGATGTCAACGCGCGGCCGAAGGTGCTGATCATGGTGTCGAAGCTCGAGCACTGCCTCGCGGATCTGCTGTTCCGCTGGCGCATGGGCGAGCTGAAAATGGACATCGTCGGCATCGTGTCGAACCACCCCGACTTCGAGCCGCTTGCCGCGCAGCATGGGTTGCCGTTCCGGCACTTCCCGATCACGGCGGAGACCAAGGCGCAGCAGGAAGCGCAATGGCTCGACTTCTTCGAATCGAGCGGCGCCGAACTCGTGATCCTCGCGCGCTACATGCAGGTGCTGTCGCAGGAAACGAGCGCGAAACTCGCGAACCGCGCGATCAACATCCATCACTCGTTCCTGCCCGGCTTCAAGGGCGCGAAGCCGTATCACCAGGCGCATGCGCGCGGCGTGAAGCTGATCGGCGCGACCGCGCACTTCGTGACCGACGATCTCGACGAAGGCCCGATCATCGAGCAGGTCGTCGAGCGTGTCGATCATGCGCTGCGGCCGGAGCAACTGCTTGCGGTGGGACGCGATGTCGAATCGCTGACGCTCGCGCGTGCGGTGAAGGCGTTCATCGAGCGGCGGGTGTTTCTGAACGGCGACCGGACGGTGGTGTTTTCGTAAACCGGGCGCCGCGCCGGCCTCTATCAGGCGTTGCCCGCCAGGAAATCGGCGGGAAGGCTGTGCGCCAGCACCCTGTCGACATTGATCAGATCGTTGCCGTCCAGCTTCGCGCGCAGCAGGTGTGCGGCCAACGCCTCGCGGTCGATGTGTCGCGCGCCCGTCGACGCGCCGCTCATGGCAGACGGCTCCGCTCGGCCTGCTTCAGTGCCTCGCGCGCGGACTTGAGCTGCACGCGCGTGAAGGCCAGCGCGTGCGCGGCGAGATCGTGGCTGTCTTCCCACAGGTTGCGCCAGATCGCGAGGATGCCTTCGAGCGGCTGGCCGACGACGCGCGACGAAAAACTCTCGAACGTGATCGGCCCCGTGTAGCCGCTGAACACCAGCGCGCGGAACACCGCGGTGAAATCGACGTTGCCCGATCCGAGATACCCGCGATGCGAATCGCCGACATGCACGTAGCCGAGATGCTCGCCCGTATCGCGGATCGCCGACGTCACGTCCGACTCCTCGATATGCATGTGATACGTATCGAGATGCACCTTCACGTTCGGCCGCGCGATGCGTCGGCACAGCTCGACACCCTGCGACGCGGTGTTGAGCACGTTCGACTCGTAGCGATTGACGACCTCGAGCCCGAGCGTGATGCCGCTTTGCGCGGCCATGTCGGCCACCTGCGCGAGGATGTCCGCGGACATCGCGACGCCGGCAGCCGTCGTCGGCGTGACATTCTTCTGGAACGCCGAATACAGGATCCCGCATACGTGCGTCGCGCCGCAATCGCGCGCGACACGCAGCGCGGCCTCGAGTTTTTGCTTGCCGCGCGCGGCCTTCTGCACGTCGCCGCTCGAAATGTCGGATTCCGCGTCTAGCCCGAGCGAGAACGTGATGCCGAGGCCGGATCGTTCGAGTTCGCGCCGCGTGAACTCGGCATCGATCGAATCGGGATCGAGCGCGGGCACCTCAATGAAATCGAAGCCCGTCTCGGCCGTGTTCGCGATCGCGCGCACGCACGCGTCGCGGCTCCAGCCGGCTTCCCACACCAGCGCATGTACGCCAAGCTTGTTCATTTCGTCTCCTTCCGTTGAGGGGGTTCGAGGGCGCCGAGCGCAGGCGCCGCACTTGAACTGGGCCTGCGCGGCCGCGACGCATGCCGGGCCCATGCCCAGCGCACCAGCATCACTGCGAGCAGGAACGCGCCCCACAGCGCGGTCGCGAGATGCTGGCTCGCACCGAGCAGGTTGAGGCCCGATGCGATCACCTGCAGGATCACGAGCGCGATCACGACCGGCGCGACGCGACCGAAGCCGCCGAACGGATCGACACGCCCGAGAAAGCAGGCAAGCACCGAGATCAACAGGAACGCCTCGCCGTGGCCGACACGCACCGAGTTGAAGCGCGACAGCATCACGACGCCGGCCACGCCGCACATCAGCCCCGACAGCATGTAGATGCGCGTGATCGCGCGCGTGGTCGAGATGCCCGAGTAGCGCGTCGCCTCCGCGTTCGAGCCGATCATCCGCGTGACGAAGCCGAGCCGCGAATACGTCATCACGACGTGCCACAGCAGCGCGCAGCCCGCGAAGATCCACAGCGGCACCGGCACGCCGAGCCACAGCCCGTTGCCCATCGCACGCACGACCGGCGGGAACCCGGAAATGTCGCCGCCGCGCGTCAGGAATTCGCCAAGGCCGCGCAGGAAGATCATCGCCGACAGCGACACGAGGATCGGGCTCGCGCCCGTCCAGGCGATCACCGCGCCGATCAGCCAGCCAGCCGCGGCGCCCGTCGCGAGCGCCGCCGCGATGCCGAGCGCGACCGCTGCGATGCCGGCCTCCGGGCCGCCGTGCGACTGGATCACCCACGCCATCGCGAGCCCCGCGATGTTCGCGGTGAACGTAACGGCGAGATTGAAGCCGCCGGACACCAGCGGCATCAGCATCGCGAGCGTGAACAGCCCGAGCTCGGGAAGCTGGAACGCGATCGACACGAAGGTTCCGTCCGTGAGGAAGCGATCCGATGCCAGGCTCATCGCCACGACGACGCAGGCAAGGAAGCCGAGCAGGCCGGCCACGTCGGCCGGCACGGACAGCACTGCCAGGCGCCGGGATTGTCCATGTTTCATGATCATGCCCTCGCACGCGGCGACAGGAAGCGCGAGCCGGCCAGCCGGGCGACGCCGTCGCTCGACACGGTGATCGCAATCAGGATGACGGCGCCGACGATCATCTTGAACGCATACGGCGACACGCCGAGCAGGTTGAGCCCGTTCGCGGTAATCGATACGAGCAGGATGCCGAGGATTGCGCCGAGCACGGAGCCACGCCCGCCGCCGAGCCGCGCGCCGCCCAGCACGACGGCCGCGAGCACGTCCAGTTCGCGGCCGTGCAGCGCATTCGGCACGACCTCCTGCACGTAGTGCGCCTGCATCAGCCCGGCGACGCCCGCCATCATCCCGAGCCAGCCGTATGCGACGTAATGCATCGTCGCGACATCGATGCCGACGCGCCGTGCGGCTTCCGGGTTGTCGCCCGTTGCGTAGAGCTGGCGACCGAGCGTCGTGCGGCGCAACAGGAACCACGTCGCGACGACGGCGATGGCCATCACCGCGACCGGCAGCCCGAGCGACGCGACGCCTCCCGTCGTTTCGACCTGCACGATCGCGATGCGATTCATCCACCAGTCCGGCAGGTCGTAGATCGACACGCCGCCCGTCACGAACATCAGCCCGCCGAAGAAGATATTGAAGGTCGCGATCGTCGCGACGATCGACACGACGCGGAACCGGTAAATGATCGTCGCATTCACCGCGCCGAGCAGGATGCCGAAGCCGGCAGCGAACGCGAAGCCGAGCGCCCAGTTGCCGCCGCCGAGCCGCATCAGCGACAGCGCGGCGAGGTATTGCACCACCGACGCGCCGACCGCGAACGAGATGTCGATGCCGCCCGCGATCAGCACGATCAGCAGCCCGACCGCGAAGATGATGTTGACCGCGCTCTGGTTGAGCAGGTCGAACAGGTTGGACAGCGTCAGGAAGGTCGGCGTCGCGAAGCCGAGGCCGACCGCCATCGCGACGATCACGGCGAGCAGCCACGCTTCGGTCGCGCCGATGCCGAAGGGTTGCAGGTTACGCATGAACGTCTCGCTCGATGTGGTCGATCGGCTCGCGGCCCGGCACGTACTCGGCGACGATCCGGCCGTCGCGCATGTGCAGGATACGGTCCGCGTTGAAGTAAACCTCGGGAATCTCGTCGGAAATCAGCACGATCGCCATCCCTTCCGACGCGAGCCGGTGAACGATCGCGAAGATGCCGGCGCGCGCGCCGACGTCGACGCCGACCGTCGGCGAATCGAGGATCAGCAGCTTCGGCTTCGTCGCGAGCCATTTCGCGAGCACGATGCGCTGCTGGTTGCCGCCCGACAGCGTCGATACCGCGTCGTCGGGACCGCCGATCTTCACCGCGAGCCGCGCGACCCAGTCGCGAATCAGCGCGTCGCGCCGCCGCGGCGAAATCAGACCCGCCGCGCCAAGCAAGCTGTCGAGTACCGCGATCGCGGTGTTGTCGCCGATCGATTGCGGCTGCACCAGCCCCAGTTGCAGGCGGTCCTCCGACACATAGGCGATGCCGGCGCGAATCGCGTCGCGGTTGGAGCGCAGCGACAGCGGCCGACCGTCGAGCGTGATCGTGCCGGCATCCGGTCGCGTCATTCCGAACAGCGACAGCGCCAACTCGGTGCGCCCGGCGCCGAGCCGCCCCGTCAGGCCGAGGATTTCGCCGCGCCTCACCTCGAACGACACCGCATCGTATTCGCCGCGCCGCGACAGTCCGTCGACACGCAGCATGGCCGGTGCGGTCGACAGGTCGGTCGTGCGCACCGCGTAGTCGAAGGTGCGTCCCGTCATCAGTTCGGTGAGCCGCGTCTGCGTCATCCCGGCCGTCGGAAACGTGCCGACATGACGACCGTCGCGTATCACCGTCACGCGCGCGCAGACGTCGAGCACTTCCGCGAGCCGATGACTGACGAACACCACCGCGATGCCGTCGGCCGACAGGCGGCGCACGATCGCAAGCAGCGCCTGCGTCTCGGCGTGACTGAGCGACGCGGTAGGTTCGTCCATGAACACGAGGCGCGCCTGCGCCACGAGCGCGCGTGCGATCGCGACGACCTGCCGCTGCGCGATCGTGAGCGTGCGCACCGGCCTGTCGAGATTGAGCTCGACGCCGAGCCGCGCGAGAATCTGCCGCGCGGCCGTCTTCATCCGCCCGTAGTGAACCAGCCGCGGACGCGCGCCGAGGTTCTGCTCGAACGCGATGTTCTCGGCGACCGTCATCTCGGGAAACAGCGCGAGGTCCTGCCAGATCACCTGGATGCCGAGCGCGCGCGCCCGCATGGGATCGAGATCGACCGCCGGTTTGCCGTCGAAGCGGATCACCGCGCCGGGTTCCGGACGATGGACACCACTCACGATCTTGATCAGCGTGCTCTTGCCACAGCCGTTCTCGCCGGCCAGGCACAGCACTTCGCCCGGCATCACGTCGAAACGCACCTGCTGCAGCGCCTGCACGCCGCCGAACGTCTTCGACACGTTGTCGAGCTCGAGCAGCGGCGCGCCGGCCGCGCACGCGGCCGATGGCCTGACCGACCGGCCGGACGCCGCGGCTTCGCGGGAATGGGCAGACATCATCGCTATGCTCCGTTACGGCCTGCAATCGAACATCGGGCGAGTGGAACGACCGCGTCACATGACGCGTCGCGCCGGGGTGCGTCGCTCACAGCCCCTGCTTCGCGAGATCGTCGACGGTCTTCGCGTTCAGCTCGACGAGCTGGTTCACGATCAGGTTGTGGCCGTCCGGATGCACGACGCCGAGCCCCGGAATCGTCGTGCCGTCCTTGACCGGCTGCCCCTTCGCGAGCATCGTGCCGAGCGTGACGAACACCTCGCCGGCCTGCGCCGGATTCCACATGTAGCCGCCGCTCAGCACGCCGTCGTGCACGAGGCGCCTGCCTTGCCCCGGGGAAAACGGCCCGAGCACGATCACCTTGCCCTTCGCCTGCCGCTCGGCAACCGCGCGCGCGGCGCCGATCGGCCCCTGACTGCCGAACGCGAGGATCGCCTTCAGGTCCGGATGCGCGCGCATCAGGTCGAGCGCGGTCTTGCGCGAAGCGTCCACATCCTCGGCCACGCCGTAGCGGTCGCCCACGAGCTTCATGCCCGGATAGTTGGCCTTCAGGTAAGCGATCGCGGCATCGGCCCATGCGTTGTGCAGCGGTACCGTCAACGAGCCGACGAATACCGCGTATTCGCCCTTGCCGCCTACCGCGGCGGCGAGATTCTTCGCATACGCTTCGCCGAACCCCTTCGCGGACGCCAGCTCGAAATTCCAGTCCGTATTCTTTTGCTTCGGCGATTCGTGCGTGATGACCTTGATGCCAGCGGCCCGCGCGCGTTGCAGCACCGGATCGAGCACCTCGGCATCGTTCGGCACCACGCCGATCACGTCGACCTTCTGCGCGATCAGGTCCTCGATCGCGCGCACCTGCAGCGCCGGATCCGCGCTGGTCGGCCCGACCATGAACGCCTTCACGCCGAGTTGCTCGGCGCGCTTCCGGATGCCCGCATCCATCGCGTTGAACCATGGAATGCCGCCGATCTTCACGACGACGCCGATCACCGGCTTGTCGGGCGACGCCGACGCGATACCGGTTGCGAGCGCGAACGCAGCCACGCCCGCGCATACCGTGCGCAAGAAGTTCACAGACATGTCTCCTCCATCCGAAGGCGACCGTCGCCGGGCTCTCGAGCCGCGACATGGCGGTCAGTTGCTAAATCCATTCAGCAAACTGTTTCATGTATGCTGAATCCATTTAGCTCCGACGGGAAGCATGGGAAAACCCTGATAGGGAATCGCGTCCCGAAACGCATACCGTCGGCATCATCAGGACCAGAACGCACTCGAGGGGAGCAACGACGCAGATGGCCCGCACGACTACCGGACGCAAGTCCACGATCTACGACATCGCGAAGGCGACCGGCGCATCCACGTCCACGGTCAGCATGGTGCTGAACGGTAACTGGGCGCGCTACCGGATCAGCGAGGAGACGGCCGCCCGCGTTCTCGACAGCGCCAAGACGCTCGGCTACAACGTCAACCTGAGCGCGCGCGGCCTGCGCCTGTCGCGTTCGGGGCTGGCGGGTATGGTCATCCCGCACTACCGCAACCGATTCTTCGCGGGGCTCGCGGAAACCTTCGAGGACGAGGCGCGCCGGCGCGGCCTGTGCCCGATCGTCGTCGGCACGCAGCGCGACCGGGACGTCGAACTGAACGTTACACAGACGCTGCTCGCGCAGCGCGTCGAGTTGCTGTTCATCGCTGGCGTACGCAATCCGGCTCCGCTCAACGCGCTGTGCGACGCGGCCGGCATACCGTCGATCAACGTCGACCTGCCGGGAGAAGGCGCGCCGTCGGTCGTGTCGGACAACCGCGCGGGCGCGCGGGCGCTGACCGACGTGCTGATCGACAAGATGATTGCGCGCGGCAATTCGGCAAACGAACTGATGCTGCTCGGCGGCATCGCCGGCGAATACGCGACGGAGATGCGCATCGCGGGCTTTCACGACGCGTTCGCCGCGCGCGGCCTGCCGCCGCCGCCGCACGACGCGATCGAGCGTTGCGGCTACGCGCCCGCCGCCGCGCGCGAGGCGCTCGCGCGACGCTACGAGACGCTCGGCCGGCTGCCTGCCGGCATGCTGACGAACTCGATCACGTCGTTCGAAGGGCTCGTCCGTTTCGCGTCGGAGTTGCCGTGGGATATCTGGCAGCGCACGGCCGTCGGCTGCTTCGACTGGGATCCGTTCGCCGCGCGCCTGCCGTTCGACGTCACGATGCTGCGGCAGGACGTGCAGCGGCTGATTGCCGAAGCATTCGCACTGCTCGATACCAATGACGCCGAGAGCAGCGCGCCACATCCGGTCGTGATGGTGCCGACGCGTTTCATGCGCACGCTCGACGACGACATGCGCGCGAGCGACGAAGAGCCGGCCGGCTGACCACGCGCACGCGGCATGAAAAAAAACGCCCGACCGGCCTTGCGGCCAGCCGGGCGTTCTTCATTCAGGTCGCGCGACATCGCGACGCCGCGCCGAAACCGTGTGCGTGCGCTCCGGGCGAGCGAGTCTCAGGCGCTCACTTCACCCAAGCAAAGTAGTACGACAACCAGATCGTGAGCGCCGCGCCGATCAGCGCCGCATACGGCATCAGGCTCAGCCACGGCGCGCGCTTCGGCACTTCGAGCTCCATGTCGCGCTGCATCTGCGCCGGGAATCGGCCGCGATCCTGCCAGTAGTGGCGATACAGGAACACCGGCACGATCAGCAGCATCGCGATCAGCCCGTTGCGCAGCGTGCCCTCGCCCTGCAGGTTCGCGCCCGCGCCAACATAGACGAGGTTCGCATAGCCGCAGATCGAGCCCGCGACGAGCAGCCACGTCGGGCAGCGGAACGGCCGATCCCAGTTGCCGCGATCCATCCG
>NZ_LFZP01000061.1:0-71117 GCF_002925705.1 Burkholderia anthinoferrum | reverse complement strand
TTGAAGACCTTCGCGGCCTTCGCGAGCCCGACGACGTTGTTCTTCAGCGTCTGCCGATCGATCGACTGCACGCCGAAGGCCATCTGCGGCTGCTGGTCGATGAAGATCAGCTGGCTGTTGTGCGGGGTAAGTACTTCAAGCTTGGGGTTGCTCATGGTGATGATGTCCTTTGACGCGGAGAAAAATGAGACTCGCCTGGCCGACGAATCCGCGAGGCGTCCAATGCGCGGTGTCGGAAGCGTCGGCGGCCGGCCTGCGTCATTCAATACGCGAATGTGCAGCCGCACCAGTTAATTGTTCTGATTCTCGCCACGCTCGACATTCAGACTGAAAAGTTCTGAATTTCATTGAATGCGCTAACGACGAGCGCGCGGACCTGATAGGCTGGCCCAAGACTTTCGGATCGACGCCAGACCGGTAGGTGTCCGTATTTTTAACGGCTGTCATTTCATTCCAGAACGATGAAACCGTACACTGCTTCGCTTTTCGCCGGCATCCTCGCCGGCGTCGTCTACGCGCTGATCGGCGTGCAATCGCCGGCGCCGCCCGCCGTCGCCCTCGCCGGCCTGCTTGGCATTCTGGCCGGCGAACAGATTCTTCCCGTGGTGCGACGAATGCTCGACGGCATCCGACCGGGAACCGCGTGGCGCGACGCGAAGTGCAGCCAGCACATGTTCGGCCCGTTACCTGGCGCTCACACCTCCGACGCTTCCGTGAAGCGCCGCGAATCGACACCGACGTGACAGGCACACGTCGAGCGAAGCTCACGCGCATGGGCCGCGTCGTCGTCGACGAAGGCCACCATCTTCTTGATGCTGCCGAACAGCTTGAACGGAAGGCGCAGCGCGCGAAGTCGCGCGTTGTGCGTGATTTGCGCATCCGCCGCCCCGAGTGTCGGTTTCCGGGAGATCAGCCGTGAACGGTCGAGGCGTCTGGCGCTTGCCGACCTGAATCAAGCCATTCTCGAAGCCAGCGTTGACGGAATGAAGAAACGGGAGCGGCTTCGCCGCCCCCGATGCCGCGCACAGCCGACGCCGCGCGCGGTATCGGCGCTCAGCGCGCCGCGGACTTCTCGCCGGTCCGGCCGGCGCGCCAGGTGAGGAAAACGAGCATCGCGAGCGGCAGCGCCAGCGCCCAGAACGCGGCGTACAGGTAGGCGCTCGCGCCGGCGCCCGCACCGAGCGCGAACCCGGCGACCGGCGGCAGCGTGCGTCGCAGCCGCGCGCGCGCGGCTTCCCGTTCGGCCGGCGCGGCGATCGGCACGAGCCAGTCGAATGCATCGATGACCGCCTGCGTGACGTTGCCGGTCATCACGGTATTCGCGACGACGGTGCGCGCGGTCAGCCGGCCGTGCGCGTTCTGCACGCCCATTGCCGCCGCACCCAGCAGCCCGCAGACGATCGTCGCGGGCGCATCGGCGCTGCCGATCGGCGACGCCGCGACGCCCGCGAGCATGAAGCCGGCCAGCAGGATCGTCTGCAGCGCGTACAGCGAGCGCGCCCGCGGGCCATGCCCGCGCACGCGCATCCGGTGATCGAGCAGACGGGCGGCCACGATGCCCGCGATGAATGCCGGAAACGCGAGCCACTTGATCATCAGGCCCTGGCCGACACCGGCGAGGCCCGAGCCGATCAGGATGAAGTTGCCGGTAACGTGCGCGGTGAAGAGCCCGAACAGCGCGACGAAGCCGAGCGTGTCGACGTAGCCGGCGATCGAGGCGAGAAACACATCCTCGCCGCGCAGGCGATCGGGGGCCGCCGCGCCCGCTGCCGTTACTTGCGCGGGCTGCATGTCGTGGCTTCCGCGGTTGGGTCGACGGTGCCCGCATCGCGGACCTGCGCGGCGCGCGCGCGCCATTGCGCCCGCGCGAGCGCGACCGCATGCTCGCGCAAGACGAGGCCGAGCCGGCCCGCCAGGGCGATCGGCGGCGGCGCGGGCGATTGCACGCGCACGAGGGGGTGCGGGAGGCCGACTGCGATGCCGGCTCCCGGCGAGATCAGGTAAGGCATGGTCCGTTCCGGTTACGCCGCCGGCCGGGCCGGCCGAAGGGATTCGGCCGCGTGCGGCGGCTCGGGAGCAAGACTACGGAATGCGGGCCTGAAAGTCATGGCGGCGAACTGAATCGTTCTGAACGCGCGGGGCGGCGACGCCCGCGCCGCGTGGCCGGCTTCGCGGTGGCGCGCCTTGCTATTTTTCGATCGATAAGTGCAGAATGGCCGCATTCAGGAGCCGACGCATGACCGACACCAAGCGCAAGGCAGCGCCCCGCACGCGCGGGGCGACCGCCGACGACACCGCCGCCACATCGGGCCGCCGCCTCACGCCGGAAGCGCGCGAGCGGCAGATCGTCGAAAAGGCGGTCGAACACTTCGCGACCCACGGTTTTTCCGGCAGCACGCGCGAGCTCGCGCGGCAGATCGGCGTGACCCAGCCGCTGCTCTACCGGTATTTCCCGAGCAAGGAAGCGCTGATCGATCGCGTATACGACGAGGTCTACACGTGGGATCCCGAGTGGGAAAAACTGATCGCCGACCGCTCGGTTCCGCTGCAGCAGCGGCTCGTCGCGTTCTACCGGTCGTATGCGCAGACGATCCTGCGGCGCGAATGGATTCGCACGTTCATCTTCGCGGGGCTCAGCCGCGAGGGCTTCAACACGCGCTATCTGTCGCGGCTGCGCGAACGCGTGTTCCTGCCGGTGCTGCGCGAGCTGCGGCATGCGTACGACATCGCGACGCCGGCGTCGGAAGCGCAGCGCAATGCGGAAATCGAACTGGTGTGGAGCCTGCACGCGAGCATCTTCTATCTCGGCGTGCGCAAGTGGGTATACGGGCTGCCGGTACCCGACGATCTCGACGCGGAAATCGAACGGCAGATCGACGCGTTCCTGAACGGCACGCCGGCCGCGCTGAAGCGTGTCGCGTCCGACGCAGCCGCGAAGCGCGCCCGCCGCTCGTGATGCCGCGGCGCGGCGTGGCGTTGCACCGCGCCCGGGCCGATTCAGAACGATTCAGCCGCGACGGTCGCTGCTTGCCCTATGCTCGGACAGCATTGGACGCGTGCCGTACCGCGCACCGTCCGCATCGAACCGGGGCTCCCACATGACGACCGACACGCTCGCACTCACCCATCACACCATTACCGCGAACGGCATCCGCCAGCACGTCATCGATGCCGGCGCCGGGCCCGTCGTCGTGCTGCTGCATGGCTTTCCCGAAACCAGCTTCGCGTGGCGCCACCAGATCCCGGTGCTCGCGCGGCACTACCGCGTGATCGCGCCCGACCTGCGCGGCTACGGCGAAACCGACAAGCCCGCGGCCGGCTACGACAAGCGCAACATGGCGCGCGATCTCGCCGCGCTGCTCGATGCGCTCGGCATCGACCGCATCGCGCTCGTCGGCCACGATCGCGGCGCACGCGTCGCGACGCGTTTCGCGAAGGACTTCCCCGCGCGCGTCGAGCGGCTCGTCGTGATGGACAACGTGCCGACGCGCATCGTCGCGCAGAACATGACCGCGCAAACGGCGCGCGCGTACTGGTTCTTCCTGTTCCACCAGGTGCCCGACCTGCCGGAGGCGCTGATCGCGGGCAAGGAAGCCGAATGGCTCAGCTATTTCTTCGCCGACTGGTGCTACAACCCGCATGCGATCTCGGGCGATGTATTCGACACGTACGTACGCGCGTATCGGCGCCCGGGGGCCGTGCGCGGCGCGTTGGCCGACTATCGCGCGAACGCGGAAGACGTGCAGCAGGATCTCGTCGATGCGGATGTCAGGATCGGGTGCCCGACCATGGCGATCTGGGGCGAGGATTTCTACGCGGTCGGCAAGATGTTCGACATGAAGGCCGTATGGGAAGGCATGGCGGCGAACCTGCGGGCCGAGCCGATCGCGCTGTGCGGGCACCTGCCGCACGAGGAGCAGCCCGAGCGCGTGAACATGCTGCTGCTCGATTTCCTGCGCGGCTGGGCCGGCTGACGCAACGCCGCTGCACGCGGCATCATCGGAGGACCATCGGATGGGACACGGATCGGGCCGCAAGGCCGTCATCGCCGGCGGATCGGTCGGCGGGCTGTTCGCGGCGACCGCGTTGCGCGCGGCCGGCTGGGACGTCCGCGTATTCGAGCAATCGCCGCACGAACTCGACAGCCGCGGCGGCGGCATCGTGCTGCAGCCGCCGATCGAGCGCGCGTTCGCGTTCGGCGGCGTGCCGCTGCCGCGCGAGGCCGGCGTCGATTCGATCGACCGGATCTACGTCGACGCACAGGACCGGATCGTGCAACGCTTCGCGATGCCGCAGACGCAGACCGCGTGGAACGTGATCTACACGGCGCTCAAGCGTGCGCTGCCGGCTGGCATCCTCCACGCCGGCGACGCGTTCGAGCGGTTCGAGCAGGACGGCGCGCGGATCGTCGCGCACTTCGCGAGCGGCCATGCCGAGACGGCCGATCTGCTGATCGGCGCGGACGGCGGTCGCTCCACCGTGCGCGCGCAGTTGCTGCCGGACGTGCGGCCGACGTATGCGGGCTATGTCGCGTGGCGCGGGCTCGTCGACGAACGCGCGCTGCCCGAGCAGGTGCTGGTTCTGCTGCGCGAACGCTTCACGTTCCAGCAAGGCGACCGGCACCTGTTCCTCACCTATCTGGTGCCCGGCGCCGACGGCGCGCTCGAACCGGGCGGGCGGCGCGTGAACTGGGTGTGGTACCGGCGTCTCGCGTCCGACCGGCTGGCATCGCTGTTCCTTGCACGCGACGGCACGCAGCGCGACGGGTCGCTGCCGCCCGGCGCGATGCGCGACGACAACCGCGCGGAACTCGTCGACGCCGCCGACCGGATGCTCGCGCCGACGCTCGCCGCGCTCGTCGACGCGACACCCGCGCCATTCGCGCAGGCGATCCTCGATCTCGCGGTCGAGCGGATGGCGTTCGGGCGCGCGGTGCTGCTCGGCGACGCCGCCTGCATGGTGCGCCCGCACACGGCGGCGGGCGTCGCGAAAGCGGCCGACGATGCGGTCGGTCTCGCGCAGGCGTTGCGCGACGTCGCGCCAGGCAGCAGGTTCGACGCCGGGCTGGCCGGCTGGGACGCCCGTCAGCGCGCCGCCAGCGCATCGATCGCCGCGCGCGGAATCGCGCTCGGCGCACGTTTGATGGGCGCGGCCTGAGCGTTCGCGGGCCGCGTGTCATGCGCCGGGCGCGGCGCATCGGACTCCGGGTCGAGCGCGTGCAGCACGCTCGCGCGCCCGCCGTCGTCATCCGGCAGTTGCGGCTGGCCGCGCGCGAAGGCCGGCGTGGCGGCGGCCGTGCCGAGGCAAAGAGCGAGCAACGCAGCGGCGACAAGCTTGCGATTCATGATGACACTCCCGAGAACGATTCGATGGGGACGCGCCGCCGGCACGACCGCGCGAGCGAAAGCGATTCGTTGCGTGACGGGTGCGTTGCCGGCGTCGAATGACCGACGCCGGCGGCGGACGGCGGCTGAAAAAACCGCGTTCAGTGGTGCTCGAACAATTGCTGCGTGTCGAGCGACGCGAGCGACGGCATGCCCGTCCCGGCGGCGGCATCCGGCCGTGCAGCGACCGACTGCGGATGCTGGGCGGCGACCTTCGCCTCCGCTGCCTGGATGTCCTCGGGATAGTAAGGATCGCTGCCGACCGGCCGATAACCGGCCTTTTCGACACGGACGAGATCGGCGCGCACGTCGGCCCGTGTGAGCGCATGGTCGGCGGTTTGCGCAAATGCGACGATCGGTGCGCTCAGCGCACAGGAAAGCAGGACTGCACGAATCAGGTTGTTCATGATGTTCACCTCTCAAAGATGGCGTGTTCGCGTCCGCAGATCAGGCCGGACATCCGCTCCCCATCGATGTGATGAAGAGTTGGGATCATTCTGCGATTCGCGCGCTTTCCTGAAGGTGAGCCTTCGATTACGGTTTTGTTATCCGGGCGCGGGCGCCCGTCGTGCAGGGGCGCCCGGCTCGCCGGGCACCGCGCAGGCGCGCACGTCGGACGACCGTCGCGTTCATGCGGACGCGTCGAGCGGCCGCACTTCCGGAATCATCGCGGCCTGGCCGCGCACGATTCCATCTGCGTCCGTGAGTTGCCACACGGTCGCGCGCTCGATCCAGAACCGCTTGCCGGATTTCGTGACCCGCACGCCGCGGTATCCGGACACGAAGCCGTCCCGCATCACCTTGTCGAGGAATATCTGCCGCTCGCGCCGCTCCATCGGCTCCGCCGACAGGCGCGACGGCAACGCCGTCAGTTCGTCCCAGTCGTATTCGAAAATCGCCTGCGCGCGCCGATTGCCGTACACGAACACCGGATCGGCCGACGTGTCGTGCGCCAGCACGCCGAACGGCGCCGTCTCGTACAGCCACGCGGCGCCGTCGGACGCGCTCATGCCGTCGGGAACGAGCGGGCGGTGCAACAGCCGGCGGTAGGAATCGGCGAGAAGGAGGAAGAAATCTGCATCGGTGCGCAACGACATCGGTCAGGCTCCTGAAAGCGGCGGGATACGGGAACGCGTGAAGGTTCACGGCCGGACATTATAGGGACGAAGCGGCGCGGCCGACGCCGCCGCGTCCGCACAGATAACGACTTCGTAATCTTCGGGTCAGGGTCGGGTCAACGCCGCGCCGGCAGACTGCATGCTCGTCGCATCGAATGCGCATCCGAGCCTTGCTTCGAGGAGCACCATCATGTGGATCGTCCGGCTGGCGTTACGCAGGCCCTACACGTTCGTCGTACTCGCGCTGCTGATCTTCATCGCGGGGCCACTTGCCCTGCTGCGCACGCCGACCGACATTTTTCCGAGCATCGACATTCCGGTCGTCAGCATCGTCTGGTCGTACAACGGCTTCTCCGCGGAGGACATGGCCAAGCGGATCACGTCGAACTACGAGCGCGCGCTCACGTCCGACGTCGACGACATCGAGCACATCGAGTCGCAGTCGCTGAACGGCGTGTCCGTCGTGAAGATCTTCTTCCATCCGGGCGCCGACATCAATCGCGCGATCGCGGAAGCCGCGAGCAACGCCGCGTCGATCCTGCGCATCCTGCCGCCCGGCACGCTGCCGCCGAACATCATCACGTACAACGCGTCGACGGTGCCGATCCTGCAGCTCGGGCTGTCGAGCGGCACGCTCGCCGAGCAGCAGCTGTACGACCTCGGCAACAGCTTCATCCGCACGCAGCTCGCGACCGTCCAGGGCGCGGCCGTGCCGCTGCCGTTCGGCGGCAAGATCCGCCAGATCGTCGTCGATCTCGATACGCGCGCGCTGCAGGCGAAGGGGCTCGCGCCGATCGACGTCGTGAACGCGATCAACGCGCAGAACCTGATCCTGCCGGGCGGCACCGCGAAGATCGGCACGCACGAATACAACGTGCAGATGAACGGCAGCACGCAGACGGTCGCCGCGCTGAACGACCTGCCGGTGAAGACGATCGGCGGCAATGTCGTGTACGTGCGCGACGTCGCGCACGTTCGCGACGGCTACGCGCCGCAGACCAACATCGTGCGCGTGGACGGCAAGCGCGCGGCGCTGCTGACGGTCGAGAAGACCGGCAGCGCGTCGACGCTGACGATCATCGACCAGGTGAAGGCGATGCTGCCGAAGATCGCGGCCGGCCTGCCGAAGGCGCTGCACATTTCGCCGCTCGACGATCAGTCCGTGTTCGTGAAGGCGGCGGTCCAGGGCGTCGTGCGCGAGGCGCTGATCGCCGCGTGCCTGACCGCGCTGATGATCCTGCTGTTTCTCGGCAGCTGGCGCGCGACGCTGATCATCGCGGTATCGATTCCGCTCGCGGTGCTCACGTCGCTGCTCGCGCTGTCCGTGCTCGGCCAGACCATCAACATCATGACGCTCGGCGGGCTCGCGCTCGCGGTCGGGATCCTCGTCGACGACGCGACCGTCGCGATCGAGAACATCACGCATCATCTGGAGCTCGGCGCGCCGCTAGAGGAAGCCATTCTGACCGGCGCGGGCGAAATCGCGGTGCCGACCTTCGTGTCGACGCTGTCGATCTGCATCGTGTTCGTGCCGATGTTCCTGCTCACGGGCGTCGCGCGCTATCTGTTCGTGCCGCTGGCCGAGGCCGTGATCTTCGCGATGATCGCGTCGTACTTCTTCTCGCGCACGCTGGTGCCGACGCTCGCAATGGCGCTGATGCGCGCGAAGGGGCAAGGCCGGCCGCCGCGCGGCGTATTCGCGCGCGTCGCGCGTTTCCAGGCCGCGTTCGAGCATCGCTTCGAGGCCGTGCGGCTGCGCTATCGCGCATTGCTCTCGGCGGCGATCGCGCGGCGCCGCCGCTTCGCGGCCGCGTTCCTGCTCGCGTGCGTCGCGTCGACGGGCCTCTACGCGTTCGCCGGGCAGGACTTCTTTCCGTCGGTCGACACCGGCGAAATCCGCCTGCACCTGCGCGCGCCGACCGGCACGCGGATCGAGGAAACCGCGCGGCTGACCGACGAAGTCGAAGCGAAGATCCGCGGCGTGATCCCGGCCAACGAACTCGCCGGCGTGCTCGACAACATCGGCGTGCCGGTGAGCGGGATCAACCTCACGTACGACTCGTCCGACCCGATCGGCACCGAGGACGCCGACGTGCTCGTCACGCTGAAACCGAATCACGCGTCGACGGCCGCATACGTCGCGAAGCTGCGCAACGTGCTCGCGCAGTCGTTCCCCGGCGTGACGTTCGCGTTCCTGCCGGCCGACATCGTCAGCCAGATCCTGAACTTCGGGCTGCCCGCGCCGATCGACATCCAGATCGTCGGCAACAAGCTCGACCAGAACCGCGCGGTCGCGAATGCGCTGCTCGCGAAGCTGCGCGGCGTGCGCGGGCTCGTCGACGCACGCATCCAGCAGCCCGGCGACGAACCGGCGATCAACGTGAACGTCGACCGCACGAAGGCGATCCAGGCCGGCCTCGAACAGCGCGACGTCGCGCAGAACCTGCTGATCGCGCTGTCCGGCAGTTCGCAGACCACGCCGAACTTCTGGCTCGATCCGCGCAACGGCGTCAGCTACCCGGTGCTCGTGCAAACGCCGCAATACACGGTGAATTCACTGCAGTCGCTCGCGAACGTGCCGCTGCCGGCCGGCACCGCACGCGCGCCGCAGACGCCGGCCGGCGGCCCGGCCGCGGGCGCGCCCGCGCAGAACCTGCTCGGCTCGTTGGGCACGTTCTCGCGCTCGACGCAGCAGGCCGTGGTGTCGCACTACAACGTGCAGCCGGTGCTCGACATCTTCGCGTCGGTGCAGGGGCGCGACCTCGGCGGCGTCACGGCCGACGTGACGAAGCTCGTCGACGCCGCACGCGCGCAACTGCCGCCCGGCTCGTCGATCGTGCTGCGCGGCCAGGTGCAGGCGATGCACGAATCGTTCACGGGCCTGCTCGGCGGCCTCGCGCTCGCGATCGCGCTCGTCTACCTGCTGATGGTCGTGAACTTCCAGTCGTGGCTCGATCCGCTCGTGATCGTCGGCGGGCTGCCGGCGTCGCTCGCCGGCATCGCATGGATGCTGTTCGTCACGCGCACCACGCTGTCGGTGCCCGCGCTGACCGGCACGATCCTGTGCATCGGCATCGCGACCGCGAACAGCATTCTCGTCGTGAACGCGGCGCGCGAGCTGCTCGCGGGCGGCGCGTCGCCGTGGCAAGCAGCGCTCGATGCCGGCTTCAACCGCTTCCGCCCCGTCGTGATGACCGCGCTCGCGATGCTGATCGGCATGCTGCCGATGGCGCTCGGCCTCGGCGATGGCGGCGAACAGAATGCGCCGCTCGGCCGCGCGGTGATTGGCGGCCTCGCGTTCGGCACGGTGTCGACGCTGCTGTTCGTGCCGGTGGTGTTCGGCTTAGTCCACGCGTGGCTCGCGCGGCGCCGCGACGCCGCGGCCGCCCGGCGCGCGCAGCCCGCGCCCGATACGCCGGCACTGCGTTGAGCGCGCACGGCCGCCCCTTCCCATCCTTCGATTCGCCCGACCCCGGACCCATCATGAACGACTCGATCGAACCCGTCGCCCCGCCGCCGGCCGCCGAAACGGCCACCGCGGCCCCCGCTGCCGCAGCCGTGCCGCCCGCCGCGCGCGGCGCCGCCTCCGACACCCCGCCGGCTCGCCGCGGCCGCAAGCTGACCGTGCCGCTCGCGGCCGCCGCGCTCGCCGCCGCGCTGCTCGCGCTCGGCATCGTGCCGCGTATCGACGCGCGCGCCGCGCAGCGTGCGCAGGTGGCCGCGCAGCAGGCGCTGCCAGTGTCGGTCGTCGTGCCCGGCACGGCGCCGGCCGACCAGACGCTGACCTTGCCCGGCGCGGTGACGCCGTATGCGGACGCATCGATCTATGCGCGCACGAGCGGCTATATCGCGCACTGGAGCGCCGATCTCGGCACGCACGTGAAGGCCGGCCAGACGCTCGCGCAAATCTCGGCGCCCGATCTCGACGCGCAGTTGCGCCAGGCGCGCGCGGACGAAGCGAGCGCGCAGGCGAACTACGACTATGCGAAATCGACCGCGCAGCGCTGGCAGGACATGCTGAAGACGCAATCGGTGTCGCAGCAGGACACCGACACGAAGGTCGCGGACATGAACGCGAAGCGCGCGATGCTCGCCGCCGCGCAGGCGAACGTCGCGCATCTTGCCGAACTCGTGTCGTACGAATCCGTCACCGCGCCGTTCGACGGCGTGATCACCGCACGCAACGTCGACGTCGGCACGCTCGTCACCGCGGGCGGCACGCCGGGCAGCCCGGGCCTGTCCGGCGAACTGTTCCACCTCGAACAGACGGACACGCTGCGCGTGTTCGTCGATGTGCCGCAGGACAGCGCGACGGGCGTGTCGACCGGCACACCGGTCTACCTGACGACGCCGCAGTATCCGGGGCGGCGCATCGCCGCGCGCGTCGCGCGCAGCGCGGGCGCGATCGATCCCGTCACGCGCACGCTGCGCGTCGAGATCGACGTCGACAATCGCGACGGCACGCTGATGCCCGGCGCGTACGCGCAGGCGCATCTCGTCGTGCCGAGCGCGGCGCCGGCGCTCGAGCTGCCGGTCAGCGCGCTGCTGTTCCGCCCGAACGGCGTGACGGTGGCCACCGTCGGCGCGAACGGGCGCACCGCGCTGAAGACCGTGCAGATCGGGCGCGATTTCGGCACGCGGGTGGAGATCGTCGCGGGGCTCGCGGCAACCGATCGCGTGATCGACAACCCGGGCGATGCGATCACGGCCGGGGAGGCCGTGAAGATCGTGTCGACCGCGCACGATGCAGCGCCGGTCGCTGCTTCGCCGGCTTCGGCCGCTTCGGCCGCTTCCGCCCCGCAGGCCGCGCAACCTGCGTCTGCGGCCGATGCACGCAACGTGCCGCCGCCGCGCGCGGCCGGCGCCGCACCGGCTACATCGACACCCGCTGCCGCGCCCGCCCGCGGCTGACCCATCGACGACGAATCACGAGATACCTGCCATGCGCCTCCGTCATCCGCTTCCGTTCGCACGTCGCATCGTCACGCTCGCCGCCACCGCCGCACTGACCGCCTGCTCGACGCTGCCGCCCTATTCGCCACCCGCCGTCGCGGTGCCCGCGCACTACGCGGGCGCGCCGGCCGCACCTGCCGCGCAGGCCGGCTGGCACGTCGCGATGCCGGCCGACGCCGCCGCGCGCGGCGCGTGGTGGACGGTGTTCGGCGACGCCGCCCTGAACGCGCTCGAAGCACGCGTCGACGTGTCGAACCAGACGGTGAAGAAAGCCGTCGCCGATCTGCAGCAGGCACGCGCGATGGTCGACTATCAGCACGCCGGATTCCTGCCGACGATCACCGCGGGCGTCGCGCAAAGCCGCGCGCGCGTGTCGCAGAACCGGCTCGGCTCGTCGCTCGCCGGCAAGACGACGCCCGACTACCAGGCCGGCGTGGCCGCGAGCTGGGAGCCGGACGTGTTCGGCCGCGTGCGCGATGCGGTGACGGGCGCGCAGGCGAACGCGGCCGCGAGCGCGGCCGACCTGCAGGCCGTGAAGCTGTCGGTCACGGCCGAACTCGCGACCGATTATTTCGCGCTGCGCTCGCTCGACACGCAGAAGCAACTGCTCGACGACACGGTTAGCGCGTACGCGGACGCGCTGACGCTGCTCAGGCAGCAACTCGCGGCCGGTGCGATCGACGCGTCGGCCGTCGCCCAAGCTCAGACGCAACTCGAATCGACGCGCACGCAGGACACCGACATCGACGCGTCGCGTGCGCAGTTGCAGCACGCGATCGCGACGCTCGTCGGCGAAAGCGCGTCGACGTTCGCGCTGCCGCCCCGCGTGCAGGCGTTCCACGTGCCGGCCATTCCGGCCGGCGTGCCGTCGCAACTGCTAGAGCGGCGGCCCGACATCGCGGCGGCCGAGCGTCGCGTCGCGGCCGCGAACGCGCAGATCGGCGAGGCGCGTGCCGCGTTCTTTCCCGATCTGGTGTTGTCGGCGAGCGCCGGCCTCGAGAGTTCGTTCTTCGCGCCGTGGCTCACCGCGCCGAGCCTGTTCTGGTCGATCGGCCCGCAGCTCGCCGGCACGCTGTTCGACGGCGGCCGCCGCAGCGCATCGCTGCGCGGCGCGCATGCGCAATACGACGGCGCGGTCGCCGATTACCGGCAAACCGTGCTCGTCGCGTTCCAGCAGGTGGAGGATCAGTTGTCCGCGCTCGATGCACTCGCTTCCGAAGCCGGCAGCCAGCAACGCGCGACCGACGCGGCCGATCTGTCGCTGCGGCTGACGACGAATCGTTTCAACGCCGGCGCCGTCAGCTATCTCGATGTGGTGACCGCGCAGACGATCGCGCTGACGAACCGGCGCACCGCCGATCAGATCGACGCGCGCCGGATGGAGGCGGCGGTCGGCCTGCTGAAGGCGTTGGGCGGCGGCTGGCAGGCGGGCGCGGGCGCGGAATCAGGCGCGGAATCGAACGCCGGCGCGAAGGAACACGCGGGGGCCGTGCGGCCCGAACCCGCCGTCACGCAGCCCGCGGCCGGTTGAACGTGAGAGGCGCGCAGCCGTAGCACCATTTCAACTCTTCGATCGGCGGACGAAAGGTTGCACGTCGGTAATACGGCTCGTTGACGTCACACTGCGACATATCACCGTCAGTCATGCGAACCATGTCTTCCCCATCACTTGCGCCCGGGTCGATTGCCTTGCGGTAGTTGGGTGCCACTCTCCGGTCTCGTACGTCCGGTTGACCTGCCGCTGGCAAGCGAATGGTCCCCGGCCTCGTTCTGGATCAAGCTCCAATAATGCTGGGGCGTGCTCGCGTAATTGTCCATCTGCGAGCAGGGCTTCGACCAATTCGCCGGCAATGACGTCGCCGAGACGCTCCGCATCGAACAGCCGCCCGCGGTTGCACGCGCCAACGCCGTGCGCGCCGCATTTGAGGCAGCGAACCGACGCGTTGATCGCACTGTCGATTGGGATGTCACTTACCGGCGAGGCCGGCGTTTCCCGTCATTCCAAAATGGTTTGCAGGCGAGCGAGCGCATCTTCGACAACTTCAATGGGGGCACGCTCGACCTTGCGTGCGCCGCGCGCCTCGAGGTCGAGCGTGCGGACCATGTTCACCAGCGCCACGCCCTGCGTCTCCGTCCCCGAACCCGAGAGCGGCACAGCGAATCCCGCGTATCGCGCGAATTCGCCGCCCTGCGTAATTGGCGCGACGAGCGCCACGCCAAGCGTGTTGAACGCGGCGGGTGACAGAACCAGCGCGGGACGGAAATCCCCTTGCTGTTCTTTGCCCACTGTCGGATTCAGGCTAACCCGCACGATATCGCCACGGTCGAACTTGACGCGCCTCACCATGCCTCACGTCCCACGGGCTTGACTTCACCCCACGCAACGAGGTCTGCCGGTTGCGGAGCCTTCGGATCGCATTGCGCAACGAGTTCATCCAGCGAATATTTGCGCCGCGCGGGTGAAAGCAACACGCCATCCGGCCGTACATCGGCGCGCAGAGAACTGCCAGCCGACGCGCCGATCTGCTCCAACAACACAGCAGGAAGCCGTACGGCCGCACTGTTGCCCCACTTCTGAATTTTGAGTTCCATATCATGCTCCGAATGTTTATCCATTGTAGACACGCGCCGCAGAAATGGCAAGCCGTTTGTATCTACATTGATTCTACATTCGGTTCGTTTGAAGACCCCGCAAACGGCTGCCCTGTTTCGAACGCCGGCACGAAGGACCACGCGGCGGCCGCGCAGCCCGAACCCGCCGTCACACAGCCGGCGGCCGGTTGAACGTGAGCACGAAGCGCGTGCCGCGCGCGTCGCTTTCGACCTGCGCGGTGCCGCCGTGCAGTTCCATCACCGAGCGCACGATCGCGAGGCCGAGCCCTGCCGTGCCGCCCGGCGCGCCGCCGCTGCGCGCGGGGTCGCCGCGCACGAAGCGGTCGAAGATCCGCGGCAACAGCGCGGGATCGATCGGCTCGCCCGGATTCGCGACGACGACGCGCACCGCGTCGGCGGTTTCATCGACACTCAGCGTGATGACGCCGCCGGCGGGCGTGTAACGCAGCGCGTTCGCGAGCAGGTTGCCGACCGCGCGGCGGAACAGCTCGACGTCGGCGGTCAACTGCCCGTGCCCGTCGACGCGCAGCGCCGAGCCCGCCTCGTCGGCGAGCCCCTCGAAATACTCGGCGATGCGCTCGAGTTCGTCGCGCACGTCGAATGCGCGCTGCCGCGTGACGAAGCTCGGATGCTCGGCGCGCGCGAGAAACAGCACGTTCTCGATCATCCGTGCGAGGCGATCGTATTCCTCGAGATTCGATTCGAGCAGCGTCTGGTACTCGTCGGCCGAACGCGGCCGCGCGAGCGCGACTTCGGTGGCGCCGCGCATGTTGTTCAGCGGCGTGCGCAAGTCGTGCGCGAGATCGGCGCTGAATTGCGACAGATGCGCGAACGCCTGCTGCAGGCGGCCGAGCATCGCATTCTGCGCATCGACGAGCGCGCGCAGCTCCGGCGGCGCGCGCGACGCGTCGAGCCGCGTGTCGAGCTTGTCGACCGTGATCCGGCCGGTGTCGTCGACGATCTCGCGCAGCGGCGCGAGCGCCTTGCGGATCAGCCAGTAGCCGAGCAGCAGCGCGAACAGCGCGCCGACGCCGCCGGCAAGCATGAGCCGGTTGCGGTAGCCGTCGAGCAGTTCGGCCCGGTCGCGCATGTTGCGCGCGATCGCGATGCGGATCGGCGTGCGGTCGCCGAGCGCGGCCTCGATCGCGACGCCGCGCATCGGCGTGCCGCCGGCGGCGGTCCATGTGACGAGCCGGTCGGCCGTGATCCGGTCGTTCGCGGGAACCGGCGCCGCGTGCGGCGCGAACAGTTGCGCGTCGGCCAGCGGAACCGATGCGGCCGCGGGTGCATCGTCGAGCGCGACGAGCCGGACGTTGTGGCGCGCGAGCACGTCGCCCTGCGCATCGACGACGACCATCGACAGCGCCTCGTTGCCCAGCACCTGGCTCGTCAGCCGCTCCGCGTGCGCGCGAACCGCATCGAGCGACTCGAGCTCGCCCGCGAGCCGGCGCGTGTGGCGCGCGGCCAGCACGATGTCGAGATCGTCCTGCGTGTTCACCTGCCGCTCGAGGCCCGCATACACATACGCGCCGACGAGCGCGAACGCGGCCAGCGTGGTCGCGGCGAAAGCGAGCGCGAGTGTCGCCGCGAGCGAGCGCGCGCGCGTCATGCGCCGTCCTTCGGCTCGAGCACGTAGCCGACGCCGCGCACGGTATGGATCAGCTTGACCGGAAACGCGTCGTCGATCTTCGCGCGCAGGCGCCGGATCGCGACCTCGACGACATTGGTGTCGCTGTCGAAATTCATGTCCCACACGTACGATGCGATCTGCGTGCGGCTCAGCACCTCGCCCTGCCGGCGCGCGAGCAGTTGCAGCAGCGAGAATTCGCGCGGCGTCAGGTCGATTCGCGTGGCGCCGCGCTTCACGCGGCGGCGCACCACGTCGATTTCCAGATCGCCGACCGCCAGGTGCTCGGTCTCGCGCGGCGGCCCGCGACGCGCGAGCGTGCGGATGCGGGCCAGCAGCTCGACGAACGCGAACGGCTTCACGAGGTAATCGTCGGCGCCGAGTTCGAGGCCGTGCACGCGGTCCTGCACGTCGTCGCGCGCGGTCAGGAACAGCACGGGCGTCGTATGCGTCTCGCGCAGCCGCTTGAGCACGCCCCAGCCGTCGAGCACGGGCAGCATCACGTCGAGCACGATCACGTCGTAACGCTCTTCCTGCGCGAGCATCAGCCCTTCGGCGCCGTCCTTCGCGAGATCGACGCTGAAGCCCGATTCCTCGAGCCCTTTCTTCAGGTACGCGCCCGTTTTCGGTTCGTCTTCGACTATCAGGATGCGCATGGCCGGCTCCGTCGCATTCGTGGTGACATACGGCGATGTTACCCGGAAACGGCGACACGGCCGCGCTCCGTGCAGGCCCGAGCGGCGTAGATGACAAAACGGTAATCGGCCCGTCAGCCTGGCGTGCGGTCGCGGCGCCAGGCGGCGGATTCCCGTCCCGTCGGTCCAGCGCGATCGCGGCGCGTATGCCTAAACACGCCGGCTCTACGGCGCTTCACCGCGTCCAAGGCGAAAAACCGAGATGACCTCCACCCGTTCCCGTGACTGCTGGCGCAGACTGACCGCCGCCGCCGCCGTTTGCTCGACCAACGCAGCGTTTTGCTGCGTGGCGCGCTCCATCTGGCCGACGGCTTCGCCGATCTGGGCCACGCCGAGCGATTGTTCGGCGCTCGCGGCACTGATTTCACGCATCGTCTCGGTGACGCGACGAATGGAGTTCACGACTTCGGTCATCGCCACCCATGCGCGCTCGACTTCGGTCGAACCTTGAGCAACGCGCCCCACGCTCGAGCCGATGAGCTTCTTGATCTCCCTGGCCGCATCGGCGGAACGTCCGGCCAGGCTGCGCACTTCGCTGGCGACCACCGCGAAGCCCCTGCCCTGCTCGCCGGCGCGCGCGGCCTCGACCGCCGCATTCAAGGCCAGAATGTTCGTCTGAAAGGCAATGCTGTCGATGACACCCGTGATGTCCGAGATTTGGCGGGAGCTGTCGTTGATGCCCTTCATGGTTTCCACGACGTGACCGCGACACCGATTTGCCGGGACTAGTCATTGACCAGCCGCTCGGTCTGCAACGGCCGGGCAAAGCGATTTTCATCGCCTCAATGGATCAACATGTTCTCGGCGATCGCGTGCTTCAACTCCTTCAGCACAAGCGCGAGCAGACGAGATACCTGCATTTCGACCTCGTCGCCGTCGAAAGTAACGAGGGCACGCACCCTGTTGCCTTCGATGCCGCCGAGCCAGTCGAGGTGTTGCGGGCGTGTCGACCACATCAGCAACGGCACGCCTCGCGGCAATCGACTCAATCGGCAATCCGCGCTCGTCTTCGCCGCATCCGGGACGTTACCCGGCATGAGCGACTCGCTCCATGCACGATGCGCATCGACGGGATCGTCAATCTGGAGAAGCGCGACTTCCGGCATCGCCGCGAAGCGGGCTACGGCCGCTGAAACCGCGGCCGAGCCCGGGCTCGGATCCATGACGACACACACGCGAGCCCGCTCCGAAGGCGGTAACAGCCAGTTCCACGTCGAAGCCCCCGACGATACCGCGCCCAGTTTCCTTGCACTCATGCCGATCACCTCGCATGTCGTCGAAACAAGTCTCGCGCCGCACCCGGCGAAGCCATCGCCCGGCCGTGCGGCGTTCTCTCGATGCGCTGCCTTATCGGAGATTCAACATCGATCGACAGCCGCGCAATGCAAACAGACTCAGCACGCCGAGCAGCATCAGATAAAACGCCGGCGATGCCAGATTGCCCGTCTGATGGATCAGCGACGCGACGATCAGCGGCGCGAAACCGCCAAACAGCGTGACGCCGATGTTGTAGCTGATCGCCATGCCAGTCGCTCGCGTTTCGGTCGGAAATACTTCCGCCATCAGCGCTGGCAGCGCGCCAAAATAGACCGCCTTCAGCGTCCCCATCCAGGCCATCATCGCAATGAGTCTTCCCAGATCGGGATGCGCGCCAAGCAATTTGAAAACCGGATAAATGGTCAGAATGAAGGCTATCCCGGCCCAGATCATCAGCCTGATGCGGCCGATCCTGTCCGAGAGATGACCGACGAACGGCGTAACGAACGTCAGGATGGCGCCGGTCAACGTCGTTGCAATGAAACCGAAACTGGCAGGCAGATGAAGTTCACGTACCGCGTAGGTCGGAATATAAAGAATGACGTAACTGGCGCCGGTGGAAAGAACGAGCGTACCGATCGCCAGCAACATTCTGGCTTTCTGATTGACGAACACTTCCCTCACCGGGAACGATGCGGGCCTTTCACGCCTCGCGCCGTCGGCCTCATGCACGTGCTTTCGCAAGTACAGGCCGACCGGGCCGATCAGCACACCAAAGAGAAACGGTATGCGCCAACCCCATGCGTCGATGGCGTCTCCATCGAGGATCAACGTGAGGAGAACGCCGAAACCGGCCGCGAGCATATAGCTCAATCCTTGACTCGCGAACTGGAAGCTGGCGAACAATCCCTTGCGCTCGGGACACTGTTCCACCAGAAACGCGGTTGTGCTGCCGAACTCGCCGCCCGCGGAAAATCCCTGAAGCAGCCGAGCGCAGATGACCAGAATCGGTGCGATCACGCCGATCGACGCGTAACTCGGCATCAGTGCGATCGTCGTCGTGCCGATCATCATCGTCACGATCGACACCATCATCGACGCCTTGCGGCCGCGACGATCCGCATACGAACCCAGCACCAGCGCTCCGATCGGCCTGGCCAAATACGAGATCGCGAACGTCCCGAACGTCAGAAGAAGGGATACCCCGCTGCTCGACGCTGGAAAGAAAGCCTTTGAAATCGAGATTGCGAAGAATCCGTAAATCAGTATGTCGAACCATTCCAAGGCATTGCCGACGGTTGCGGCGGACACCAGCCGCAACACGTTTGGAGCTTGTTCTCTCGTCGGCGCGGCATCCACCATTTCCATAGTACGCATCTCATTCTCCGTTCACTTACGATGACAAGTGCATTAAAAAATTGGCGTCTTATGCGTGGACGACAAGCGCTCCTTCCTTGCGCCGATCCCGGACGGCGGATGCCGACTCCCCGAGATCCCAAAATATGCCGGCCATGATCTGCAGCGCCTCACGCGCGACACTTCCAAGGAGGTGTTCGTTCGGTGCGTGCTGGGAGCAGGCTCCGTATGAGTGCGGAATCCAGATCGTCGGAAGGCCCAGAACCTCGGAAAAGACGTCGTTGGGCAGCGACCCGCCAAGATTGGGAAGCAAATCCGGCTGCTTTCCGGTCGTCCGCTCGATCGAATCGAGCGCCCATGCGACCCACGGATCTTCCGGCGGCAGACGCGTGGCGCCCATTCGCTCGCCGATTGCAACCTCGACCCTGTCGAACCCGCATTCGTCGAGGCGATGCCGTAGAACTTCTTCGATACGCTCGCAATCCGTACCGACGACGTACCTGAGTTGGCAATGCGCGTGCGCGACGGGCGGAATCGCGCCGATCGGGCTGGTCGGGTTACCGGTGGTAAAGGCCAGTACTTCGAGCGCGTTCCATGCATAGACGCGCTCCTGGGCCGTCAAATCGGGCTCGCCCCAATTGCCATCGACGTGAGGATCGTCGGGCCCGCCACCGACGGCAATATGCTTCAGCGCCGTGCGTACCGAAGCCGGAATATGCGTCGGCAACAGCGCGTCGACGAGGATCCGCCCGCGCCCGTCGACGAGCGACGAAATCGCGTTCGCGAGCACGGTTCCGGCATTGCCGAGCGCTCCTCCCCAATTTCCGGAATGATGGGCGCCCGACCGGAGCCGGACGGAAAGCGTGAAGTTCACGAATCCACGCGACCCGAGAAAAACGCAGGGGACGTTCGACCTGGCCCGAGGGCCATCCGAAGCGATCAGAACGTCGGCGGCGAGAAGGTCCTTGTTCTGCTCGCAGACCGCGCGCAGCCCGGGCGATCCGGTTTCTTCCCCCATCTCGAGCAGCAGCGTCGCATTGAAGCCCAGGCGTCGATTCCTGGCCTCGATGACTTGCTCCAGCGCGGCCAGGTTGATCGTGTGTTGCCCTTTGTTGTCCGCGGTGCCCCGCCCGAACCATTGGTCTCCTTCAACCGTAACGTTCCATGGCGACATCTGGTCCTTCCACTGTCCGTCATGGCCACGGACGACATCACCGTGCCCGTACATCAGGATCGTCGGAAGCGAGGGGTCCTCGATACGCGTCGCGATCAAAAACGGCGCGCTCCCCGCAACCGGGTTCTCGACGATACGAGACTCAAAGCCGATACGGTCGATCGATGGGACGATCTCGTCGACGAGGTATGCTCGAAGCTCGCCTTCCCGTCCGGAATCCTGACTTTCCGTCGTCATGGAGACGCGTCGCGCGAGATCTTTCAGAAAGCCCCCCGAATCGAAATATGTTGTGGCAGAGTCGATTGCTTGATGGCGCGTCATGGTGATCCTCGCGTGTATCGTGGAAGAGCGGCTTGTTCGACCTTGATGGATCAAGCGTACGGAGCCAAAACGCGCACTACAATTGACTTTTTTGCGTGCCCTGCTTTCGAATAACGCAAACTTGGCGGCCCGTCATGCACAACGCTGCACTCCGATACTTCCTTGCCGTTGCCAATACAGGTTCGCTGAGCGAGGCGTCCGAGAAGCTGCACGTTTCGATCTCGGCGATCAGCCGTCAGATCACGAAGCTGGAGGAGGAGGTTGGCTGCCCGTTGTTCGAGCGTCAGGCGCGCGGCATGGTCCCCAACAAGGCCGGGGAGCTGCTGGCTGCCCATGTTCGTAGAACCCTGCTCGAAGGTCAGCAGGTGATCGAGGAGATCAAGGCGCTGAACTCGTTCGATCGGAGCACGATCCGCGTCTCGACGTCGGAAGCGTTTGCCCGGGATGTCCTCCCTCGCGCCATCACGCAATTTCTGGAGAAGTCGCCCGGTACCCGTTTCGAGGTAGCGGTGACGGCGCCGAAGGAGGTGACGGCACACGTACGGAGCGGCGAAGCGGATATCGGCCTGACTTTCGGTGTTGTACGAGAGCCGGAGATCAACGTCGAGTACACGCAGAGCGCGCCCATTTGCGCCGTCATGCCGCGTTCTCACGTGCTGGCTGGTCGCGCGACGGTATCGATGGCCGAGTTGCGGAATTTCCCGATTGCGTTGCTTGACCGTGGCACGACGATCCGTCAGCTTTTCGATACGACGGCGAGCCTCGAGAATCTTCTTTTCGAGCCTGTCCTGACCTGCAACAACTCCGGCACGCTGTATGCATTCACTCAAATGTCGGGGGTCGTGTCGCTGACCAGCCGCCTGACGGTACGGGCGCGTCTGGCGACGGACGGCCTGGTGGCGATACCGATCGACCATCCGGGCATGTCGTTGCGTGCGATCCAGATCCAGACCTTGTCGGGCCGCGAGTTATCGACTGTACTGATCGACTTCATTGGCGAACTGGTGAAGCAACTGCATACGGCCGACTAGACACGTGGCGACCCGTACCCGTGTCCCCACCGAGCCCCGACATCCCGCGACTACGGTGGGCAAAGAAACCACGAACCTGAGCAGAACCTCCTTTGCCGTCCGCCCAAGGACGCGCCTTTCTTTTGGTTACTTTTCTTTGGAAGACAAAGAAAAGTGACCGCCGCCCCGCGCAGGGGCGACGCTGATAGACCGATAGCAAGACAGGTTCAACGACAAGGGCGTGGAGAACCACTTAAAACAACGACCCACGCACATATTCGACAGAAAGCACACGTTAGTACGCCACCACCCCGACGACACCAGACGCCCCCGACCGTTGGCGGGCCTCATTCCCCACCACCGGCCCCTCGAGGGCCTTCAACCCGGCCTGCACGATGGCCTGAGCATCCACCTCAAAATACCGCCGCAACTGCGCGCGCGAATCGCTTCGACCGAACCCGTCGGTCCCAAGCGTGACATATCGCCGTCCTTCTGGAATATATGCACGAACCATTTCCGGAAGCGCTTTCACATAGTCCGACGCGGCGACGATCGGCCCAACGGTCGCGCGCAGCTGGGTGGAAATCCACGATTCCCCGATGTCTCCGGAACCGAGCCGCCATTCCCGCTCGCATCGCGCGCCATCCCGCCCCAGCTCGACATAGCTGGTAATACTCCACACGTCCGCGGACACCTCATGCAACCGCTCGAATTCGTCCGCCGCCTTGAGAACCTCCCCCATGATCGCGCCGCTGCCGAACAACTGAACCCGCCTCTGAAAGCGGCCGCCCCGTCGAAACAGATACATGCCTTTCACGATACCTTCATGCGACGCATCGGCAATACTTGGTTGCGCGACGTTTTCATTGGTCACGGTGACGTAAAAGAACTCGTCGTGCGCGTCACTCAGCATGCGCCGCAACCCGTAGTCGACCAGGACCGCCAGTTCACCGGCAAAGGACGGATCGTACGCCCGACACGTCAGTATCGTCGACGCGAGAAGATGGCTCGAGCCATCCTGATGCTGCAATCCTTCTCCTCCCAGCGTCGTGCGGCCTGACGTGGCGCCGACGAGAAAGCCTCGGGCTCGCTGGTCGGCAGCCGCCCAGATCAAGTCGCCGATACGCTGAAAACCGAACATGCTGTAGTAGATATAGAACGGCATCATCGGAATACCGTGCACGGCGTAACTCGTCGCGGCGGCCGTCCACGACGAGATGGCTCCCGCCTCCGTGATGCCTTCCTCGAGAATTTGACCATCGGACGCTTCACGATACGAGAGCATCGATGAATTGTCTTCCGGATCGTACAACTGGCCGAACGGCGCGTAGATTCCGACCTGACGGAAAAGATTCGCCATGCCGAACGTTCTGGCCTCGTCCGCCACGATCGGAACCAATCGCGGGCCGAGGCTGGCGTCCTTGAGCAGCGCACCAAGTTGCCTGACGAAGGCGGTCGTCGAACTCATGACCTTGCCGTCCGCATTCAGCGAGAAGCCCGCGACGCTCGCCAGTTCGGGCACCGCCAGTCGCTCGGATGCCGCACGTCGCTGAGGGAGATAGCCGCCAAGCGTCTCGCGACGCTTGCGCAAGTACCGCAGTTCATCGCTATCGTGCGCCGGCCGATAGAACCGCGCTTCCGATGCCTCTTCGTCGGAAAGCGGGAGCGCGAATCGATCCCGAAAGGCAAGCAGGTCGTCCCGCTCCAGCTTTTTCTGCTGATGCGTCGTCATACGCCCTTGCGCGATCGTGCCCATGCCATAGCCCTTCATGGTCTTGGCCAGCACAACCGACGGCCGACCATTCCTGACCGTCGCCGCGGCAAAGGCGGCATGGATTTTCACGGGATCGTGTCCGCCGCGCCGAAGCATCGCGATGTCGTCGTCGGACAACGAATCCACCAGCGCTCGCAGTTCCGGCGTCCGGCTGAAGAACGTCTCGCGATTGAATGCGCCGTCATTGGCCGACAACGTCTGGAAATCACCATCGACGGTGTTCGCGAAAGCGCGTTCGAGCACACCGCCATGATCGCGGCCGAGCAACGCATCCCACTCGGAGCCCCAGATGCATTTGACGATGTTCCATCCGGCGCCGGCGAACAATGCCTCGAGTTCGTCGATGACCCGGCCGTTGCCGCGAACGGGGCCATCCAGTCGCTGGAGATTGCAGTTGATGACGAATATGCAGTTGTCGAGCCGCTCGCGAGCCGCGAGTGTCAACGCGGCGATCGACTCGGGCTCGTCCATTTCTCCATCGCCGAAAAAACCCCACACGCGACGATCGCCGTGCGCCTTCAAGCCACGATTTTCCATGTACCGCATGAACCGCGCCTGATAAATGGCGTTGAGCGGCCCCAGCCCCATCGATCCGGTTGGAAACTGCCAGAAGTCCGGCATCAAAAAGGGATGAGGATATGAGCTCAATCCCCGGATGCCGCCGGCCTCCGCCACGATCTCCTGGCGATAATGGGACAGCGATTCTTCCGACAGTCGCCCCTCGAGAAATGCCCGCGCGTAGACACCCGGCGCCGAGTGCGCCTGGAAAAACACCAGATCGCCGCCGTGCACCGCATCCGGGCCGCGGAAAAAATGCTGGAAACCGACCTCGAACAGGTCCGCGGCCGAAGCATAGCTCGCGATGTGTCCGCCCAGTTCGCCCTGCGCCCGGTTGGCGCGGACCACCATCGCGAGCGCGTTCCACCGTATCAACGCCGCGATCCGCCGCTCGATTTGCAGATCGCCCGGATAGGCAGGCTGCTCGTCGGGCGCCACGGTATTGACGTACGGCGTGATCAGAGGCGGCCTCCACGCGACGCGACGGGCGTGTGCATGCGCCAACAACGAGTCGAGAAGATGGCGTGCACGTTCCTTGCCTTGATCGCCGCCCCACGCATGCAACACGCCATCGAGCGCGTCGCACCATTCCCGGAGCTCTTCCGGGTCGGGATCGGTCGTCGTGGTCGGAAGTCGATTCTGCATGTCCATACTTTGCACCCCGAATTGACGATATACACGCCGCGTTCCGACTCCACTTGCAGTCGGAACGCGGCCAAGCCTCAACCGTTCTTGAACAGGAAGCTGTATGCGTTCAATGCGGGGACGCCGCCGAGGTGTGCATACAAGACACGGGACCCTTCCGGAAACTCGCCCCGGCGCACCCTGTCGATCATGCCATGCATCGACTTGCCTTCATAAACCGGGTCGGTCAACATCCCCTCGGTCTTCGCGCACAGTCGAATCGCTTCGAGCGTACCTTCCGACGGAAGGCCGTATTCAGGGCCCCCGTAGCGCGTATCCAGCACCACGTCCGCGTCCCCGATCGGCCGATCGAGTTCCACGAGATCGGCGGTGTGGCGTGCGATGCGAAGAATCTGCTCGCGCGTCTGCGCGGGTTTGGCCGACGCATCGATACCGATCACGCGATCCGCGCGCCCGTCTGCCGCGAAGCCGACGACCATGCCGGCCTGCGTGCTTCCCGTCACCGAACACACGACGATGTAGTCGAACTTGAATCCGAGTTCAGCTTCCTGGGCGCGCACTTCCTCCGCGAAACCGACGAACCCCAGGCCGCCAAGCCGATGCTCTGAACAACCGGCTGGGATCGGATACGGATTCCCTCCCGCGTCGCGAACGCTCTCCATCGCCTGCTCCCAGCTCGGGCGAATGCCGATGTCGAAGCCGTCGCTGACCAGCCGAACGTCGGCGCCCATCATGCGGGACATCTGAATGTTCCCGACGCGGTCATACACGGCGTCCGAGTAGTTGACCCAGTTTTCTTGAACCAGCACGCATTTCAGGCCAAGATGAGCCGCGACCGCCGCGACCTGACGCGTCTGGTTCGACTGGATGCCGCCGATCGATACCAGCGTGTCCGCGCCGCTCGCCAGAACGTCCGGCACGATGTACTCGAGCTTCCGGGTCTTGTTGCCGCCGAACGCCAGGCCGCTGTTGCAGTCTTCGCGTTTTGCATAGAGATGAACTTTTCCACCCAGCGCCTTGCCGAGGCGGGGCAACTCGTGGATGGGGGTGGGTCCGAAGGTCAGCTTGTGGCGAGGAAAGCGATCGAGGTTCACGGAGGTTCTCCGAAAGGTGGGCGGTGGATTCCGACGCCCGATGTCGTCAGAGCGACCGGGCACGAAGAAATTCTAGTGAAATACCCACGAAACGTGGTTGCAAACATCCACCGATCACCACGCTTTGAAATACAATTTTCCCCATCCTCACGAATGTATATTTTTTAGAATCAATGAAATCGACAACAAAATTTCCTGGAAAATCGCGCCCCGACGACGCGAGCCACGTCGAACTTGACCGTACGGACAAAGCGATCCTGCGAGCCCTTCAAAAAGACGCATCGATCTCGAACGTCGCTCTGGCGGCGAAGGTGAATTTGAGCGCGCCGGCGTGTTTGCGCCGCGTCGAACGGCTCAAGAGCCTGGGTTTGATCCGAGGAATCGTCGCGTTGCTCAACGCGCCTGCCCTCGATGCAGGCATGGTCGTCATCATCGGCGTCGTACTGGATCGATCGACTCCCGAATCCTTTGCCGCGTTTGAAAAAGCGGCCCAGAACGTATCCGGCTGCATGGAATGCCACGTGGTGACCGGCGAGTTCGACTACTTCATGATGCTGCGCACACGCGATAGCGAAAGCTTCAACCGACTCCATGCCGAACAACTGCTTTATCTGCCCGGCGTGCGCCAGATTCGGACTTTCATGGTGCTCAAACAGGTCTTTTCCTCGACGCAGATCGCCATATAGCGGCTGGGCAAGGCAGCCGTTTGCGGCTTACGCCGGAACTCGCCGACGACAATCACATGGAAAGCCGCGAAGCGGCTCGGCTTCCGCTCGCGTCGACTTCCCGCGGAGCACCGGGGCCGCGCCCGTCAGTGCGCGAGCGCGCGACCGATCCTGAATACCCCGACCACGTCGCGCAGCGTGTGGTGTTGTTCGTTATGTCGGCACGCAAGCAAACTCGCTGCACTGTACGCACTCCCCGCCTGACCAGACATTTCGCAAAGATGGCCGGCCATGTCGGTCGGCTTGCGCTGACACGCAGCCGCATCGGGTCACTATCCGTCCTCGCAAACGAGGGCCGGCCGGCGCTGCCGACTCACGCGTCACGGTTCGCTCGAGCCGACGCGGTCCACCCACCCCCGGTAGAACGCGCGGTACTTGAGCACGAGCTTGTCGTACTTGCTGTACGCGCCGCCGCCGTCCGGCTTCATCCCGTTCCAGATCCTGACGTCGTACCCCGCGGCCTGCCGGGTCTGGAGCCCGAACAGCACGTAGTCGGTCGCGCGGCGCAGGAGGCCGCCCACCTTCCTGATCGAGATCAGCATGTGCATGACGTTCTTGCCGTCGCTTATCGGCGTCACGCACTGGAGCAGCTTGTATTTGGCATCTCCGTCCAGCGCGACGGTCATCACGCACCCGCCGGGATAGCCGTCGAAGTGCAGGTTCATCTGCGACATGTTCAGGCCGAGCGCGCGCGACAGCATGCCGAGCGGCCCGAAGTACCGGTCCACCGTGAAGTCGATCCCGGCGCCGAACCACGCGCCCGCCCGCGCCAGCGGCTCGACCTCCGGCCATTCGCGCCAATCGTCGAACAGCTTGAGCTCGAAGGCCGAGACCGGGAGCGCGTGGACGGGCGTCGCGTGCTGCGCGTCGTAGAAGTTCTCGACGATCCGCAAGACCGCCGTCGTCGTCTCGAACGCGCAGTGCAGATGCATGAAATCGTCGTTGTCGACGTCGGCCGCGGCGATGTCGGGCAGCGGGTGCAGTGGCTGCGCGGAACCGTACCAGACCCACACGTAACCATACCGCTCGGCGGTGACCCACGTCGGCTGGCGCGCGCCGCGCGGAACGGGCTCCAGCCGGTGCACCGCCGGGCTATGGCCGGGAATGTGCACGCACTGGCCGCGCTCGTCGTATCGCCAATGGTGAAACGGGCACTGGATGCACCCGTCCCTGATTTGCCCGTCGGCCAGGTTCGCGCCAAGGTGCGCGCAGTGGCGGTCCATCACCACGGCCCGTCCCGACGCGCCGCGCCACGCGACGCACGGCCGGCCGAAGAGCGTCAGCGCCGTCGGTTTGTCCTTGAGGTCGGCCGAGCGCATCGCGACGTACCAGCTCGCGGCCACGCGCGTGGTCGCGTCGTACGCTGCCGCGGGGCGCTCCCTGGCCCCCGCCTCGTTCAATTGAATGTCTTCGATCATTTTCATTCCGGAGGTCGGCCGACTACTTCAGCGCCAGGCCGATGCGGGTCGTGATGTACGCCCTGAGCAGCGCGAACATCGGGTTGTAGTCGAAATACCTTTTCACCTCCGCCGGCGCGCTGGTCTGCGTCCAGTGCAGCAGCTTCATCGCCGGCAGCAGGCTGTACTTCGAGTTGTTGAGCTGCGGTTTGGCTCCGGTGATGCAGTACCCGAAACCGAACATCGGCTTCGCGAACTCCCGTTCGTCGATGAGGGCGTGAATGCGCGCCGCGGCCTCCTCGGCCGGCTTGCGCCCGGCGCTCACGGCTTCGACCTCGGCTTTGGCGTCGTTGAACAACTGGTAGTACCCCTCCATGTCCGCGCACAGGTACCCGAGGTACGGGGGGTTGTCGTCGAGGTGATCGAGGTCGCGCTCGTCGCGCGACGCACGGAACCGCGCGTGCGCCTGCACCAGCCGGAACTGCCCGAGGATCGTGCCGACCGCCCACAGCCTGTGGAACGCGTCCCACAGGCGGAAGTCCGAGAACGCCGTGTAGCAGCAACTGACGAAGTCGTCGTTGTGGTCCAGAAGCTTCTGCTGCAGACGCTCGATGTACTCGAAGCGCTCGGGGGAGAAATCGTCGTCGCGCAGCGCCTTGATCAGGCGCGCCGCGAGCGCGTGGATGGTTACCGCGGTGTTCTCGAGCCCGCGGGAAAAAAGCGGATCGATGAACCCGTTGGCGTGCAGCATCAGGCAGTAGCGGTCGCCGACGCAGGCGCTCGACGAGAACTGCAGGCGATCGGTCCTGACCCAGTCGCGCACCGGCACGGCGTCCCGGAACTGCGCCGCGATGCTCGGGAACCGCGCGAGGAATGCGTCGAATTCCTGCTGCGCGGAGATGTCCGTTTTCGGATGGATACGCGGGTCGAGCTGCAGGCCGACGCTCACCAGGTTGTTGGTCGAACGCGGATGATTGTTGAACGGAATCACCCAGAGCCAGCCGCCCTCGAACATGTGGTGCAAGGTGCCCTCGTGCCAACGCCAGCGCTGCCCCTTGACCTTGAAGATGTCGTCGAACGGCTTGACGCCGAGCATGTGCGTATAGAGGCTGCGCGAGTGCGTCTTGAAGCGGCACGGCTCTTCGCGGAGATTGAACTTGGTCGCGAGCGGCGCGCGGGGCCCGCCGCAGTCGATCATGTAGCGGCCGGTGAACCGTTCGCCCTGCGCGGTCGCGACCGCGACGCCATCCTTGTCGGCGTGGTATTCGGTCACGCTCGTCTTCTGGCGAACCGTGCAGCCGTACTTGATGGCGGCTTGCAACAGGTACGCGTCGACGTCCTGCCGGTAATAGTGGCTCTCCGGCCCCCACGGCAGCTCGGGAATCACGCACTGCGTGAACTCCTTCGGGTCGTGTTCCTCGCCGGGCCTGTGGAACACGAAGCCGAAGTTGCGCTTGATGCCGGTGCTCGACGCGACGTAACGCTGCGTCGCATAGAACGACGTGATGTGATCAAGCTCGGGAATGCCGTAGCGATCGGCGATGATGCGATTCATCAGCGACGTCTCGGGGATCGACGATTCGCCGATCGTGAAGCGCGGGTGCGACGATTCCTCGATGATCAGCACGCGAAACCGTTGCTTGGCCAGGATGGCTCCCATCTGGGTGCCCGACATGCCCGAACCGAGGATGATCACATCGAAGTGGTTGCTGTCGCGCCCGTTCGCGGGGCTCTGTTGAGTCATGAGGGCACACTCTCCTGTTGAGATGGAACACATGGCCGCGCGCGTCGCGCGTCAGGATTCGTCGAGCGCGGCGCGAACGCGCGACCGTGCCGCACGCGTGAGTGCGAGCAGATCGCCGAGCATGCTGGGCGCGTACCCGCCGCTGCCGATCGTGGGACCGCTTCGCCCGACTTCGTACGCGCGCTCCGCCAATTTGACGTGAGGCGCGCGAAAGCGCAGCAGAATCTCGAATACCCGGTCGAGGGCCGCCAATCCGGCCTCGACGGGCTCGCCCCGCGCGCATGCCGCCTGCACTTCGCCGAGCACGCGGTCGATGAGCGCCGGACGCCCGGCGAACCGCGCGTAGATCGCCCTGAACGCGGGAAGCACGTAAGGCAGGTACGTCTCCTTGAATTCCCGGTAAGCGGCGTGGTCCGACTGCGAACCCCACAGCACGTGCTCCAGCACGAAGAGGGGCATTTCGACCGCACCGGGGCCCAGGTAGTGCTGGCCGCCGACTCGAATCGGTTCGTAGAACGGACGAAGCTCGTCGTAGAACACCTGCAACGAGATGAACCGGTACGCGTAGACGATCGAGTCGACCATTTTCTGCAGATGGACCGCGAGCGCGTCGCACCCTTGCGCGAACGCGGGCGACCTCAGCGGCACGTCGGTCAGCTCGACGGTCAACGCGATGGCCGCCTCGAGAGCCGCCATCGAGATGCGCACGCTCTCGAGCAGGTGCGCCTCGTCGCGCAGCCCGGTGTAGCTGCGCTGCGCGTCGGCCGCCGCGGGGTTCCAGACCGTCACGTGCAGCAGCGTCTCGCGCGGCGGCAGGCCGGTCGCGCGCGCCAGCTCGAGCAGCACCGGCTCGAGCCCGGGCACCACGTCCACGGGCTCGTGTCCGTGCCGCTTGAGCGACCCGAGGAAGAACCCGATGTCCCGCATCGCGGCGGCGGCTTCGACGAAGCCCCAGCCCGAAGGGACGCCGCGCGCCGGCAGGAACGCGCGCAACAGCCCGACGATGCCGCGCACGTCCCGTTGACGGTTCAGGCCCGGCAGCCGCAGGACGAGCGCGCGCGCCTGCAGCGGATCGCAGGCCGCCACCGCGGCGTGCGTGGCCGCGATCGTGCGTACGCGGTCCGGGGCGCGGTCCACTACAGGATCTCCGGCGTCGCGAGCGTCGGCCCGGGCTCGCTGCGAGACAGCGCCGCATCGCCCTCGCGCAGCGAGCGCAGGTAATCATGGTTCGTCGGCAGCGTCGTGCGCAGACGCTCGGCCTCGCGCCGGATCCGCGCGAACATCGCCTCGGCCTTGTCGATCGACTCGGGCCGGTGCCGCAAGAGCGGCAGCGACCGGTCGGGCAGCAGCCCCAGGCCGGCAAAAATGCAGTAGTAGTTTCCGTTCAACCAGAAGTTCTTGAATTCGTAGTCGAAGGTGTCGTAGTACGTGGAATCGTCGAACGACGTGGTGGTCAACGGCAGCCCCGCCTTGTAGCGTTCGACCTTCTCCTTGATCGCGTCCGACAGCCGCAGGTCGTGCCGGTTCGCGCGCCAGAACGGCGTGTCGTCGCGCGACGTGGTGAAATAGTGCGCCTGCACGAAATCCCGGCAGTCGTCGAACATGTAGACGATTTCGGCGTTGAACGCGTCGATCAAGCGCGGATCGAACGACGTGTCGGGGAAGTGCTTCACGAGCTGGTACAGCGCCGCGTAGATGAAGTAGATGCCGGTCGATTCCAGCGGCTCCAGAAAGCACGACGACAGCCCGACAGAAACGCAGTTGTTGACCCACGCGCGCCGGTTGCGCCCGACCCGGAACTTGATCTGGTTGAGCGGCTGCTTGTCCGAAAGCCCCCAGAGGCCGAGGAAATCGGCGGTGGCCCGGTCGCGCGACGTGAACTTGCTCGAGAATACATAGCCGCTGCCGAACCGGCCCAGCATCGGGATCTTCCAGGTCCACCCCGAGTTCATCGCGATCGCCGACGTGTACGGTTCGATCCCGTCGCGCGCGTCGTCGGCGGGCACGGCGCTGGCGACCGCGCTGTCGCACAGCAGGTGATCGGACATGTCGATGAAGGGCTCCTTCAGCGCCTGGTTGATCAGGAGCCCTCGCATGCCCGAGCAGTCGATGAACAGGTCGGCTTCGAGCGTGCGGCCTTCCTTGGTGGACAGGCGGGAGATGTAGCCGCGGTCGTCCAGGTGAACCTGCTCGACCTCGTCCACCACGCGCTTCACCCCGCGTTCGGTGGCCCAGCGCTTCAGGAAGTCGGCCACGAGATGCGCGTCGAAGTGCCACGCGTGGGACATCTGGCGGGTGCCGTCGGCCAGGCACGGCGCGAGCTTGCCGTCGAGCGCCTCCGTCTGCGGGTAGCACGCGTACTCCATCGGTTGCTGGAAGCCCTGTTCGCGCTTGCGCAGCCAGTAGTGGGTCAGCGGCACGCCGTCGCAGTTCGGCACGTTGCCGAACAAATGGTAGAAGTGGTCGCTGCGCGAACCGTCGGGCGACTTCCTCCAGTTCACGAACCGGATGGCAGCCTTGAACGCGCCGTTCACCTGCGGCATCCATTCCCGCTCCGGTATCCCGAGGAAGTCGAAGAACACCTTCTGCAAACTCGGGATGGTCGCCTCGCCCACGCCGATCCGCGGAATCGCCGCGGACTCGATGAGCGTGATGTTCGCCTGCTGCTGGAGCGCGCGGACGAGGTACGACGCGGACATCCAGCCCGCCGTGCCGCCGCCCACGATGACAATATTCCTGATCGGATTGCTCATGACACGCTTCCCATGGGATTTGAAACCTGAATGGATAGTGCCGCCTCGTCGAGTTGAACCGGAAAATCGTTCGTCAATACGTCATGACGTGTTTCGTCCATCATGACGAATGGCGTCGAAAAGGCACGTGAATTGCAGCGAAGTCAGGCAACAACGCGAATCCCCATTTCACGCGGCGGCACACCGCGCAACGGATTCCACGTCGACAAATTGGCTTGCCGACGCGTCGATCGCCATTGGTGCATGGATTTATTCAGTTTGCCTAATTGCAGTCAGGATTGTCACACCGTGCACTTGACCTCCGGGACACACCATAGCAGCGTTCACGATGGTCTATCTCGAAAAATTTCATATCAATCCCGGGTTGTTCAGAGAAATTCTAAATCCCGAGGAATTTCGACGAAATATCCCGCATCAACCGATTTAATTTTATCGAACTAATAAATTCACTTTTTCATTCAATGTCCATCATCAAATGTCCTTGTTTTACAAAAAAACGATAAATGGCCAACCGAATTCAAGGGAAAGAAATAAAACCTTCGCCATTACCAAAACAAAGATGACGATCTTTTCTCATTTCGGCAGCTTCGATCTCGACCCCAAAAATAATTCAACGCGCCTGCGGAGAAATTCGTCATGATGTGTCCGGGCGAACATGAGCGATGCTCGCCAGACGCATCGGACAGGAAGCGCCGAGTAAGCAGATCGAACGGTTGCGCGTACCGGGCCACCGCCAGTTCAACGGTGCACCCCGCCTGGACCGGACGCAAACCGCGACACTGACGAATCGAGGAGGCCGCATGCCCATCCAGGAAGCGTTGCTGAAGATGTCGATGTACGTATCGCTGGTGCTGATCGTGCCGGGGCCGACCAATACGCTGCTGCTGTCGTCCGGGTTGAAGGTCGGCCTGCGCGGCACCTGGCCGCTCGTGATCGCCGAAGCGCTCGGCTACGCGATCGCGATTTCCGTATGGGGATTCTTCCTCGCCGCGTTCGCTGCCGGCCGGCCCTGGCTTTATGACGTGGTCAAGCTCGCGAGTTCCGTCTACATTCTTTTCCTCGCGCTCAAGATGTGGACGCACAGCCGCGTGCTGCAGGACGTATCGAGCACGCCGGTGAGCTTTCGCGACGTGTTCGTCGCGACGATGATGAATCCGAAGGCGCTGCTGTTCTCGAGCACGCTGTTTCCGCTGGAGGCGTTCCGGTCGGCGCACTATTTCGCATGGACGCTCGTCGTATTTCTGCTCGTGCTCGCGCCGATCGGCGTGGGCTGGTCGTCCCTCGGCGGCCTCGTCACTTCGCAACGCGCATGGGCCGCCCGCACGTCGACGCTGCTGCGCGGCGCCTCGCTCGTGCTGTTGATGTTCTCCGGCACGCTCGTGTACTCGGTCGTGAATCGCTGAGCGCGCTGCCGATCGTTGCGACGCGCGGGCATGCATCGCGCCACGATTGGTCTCTGCCCGGGCAGGCCGTAGCGGCCTTGATTCGCGCACCGGCGGATCGTTTTCGTACGTGGTTCGGATAGTCCTTAACGTCGATCTCGTCGAGCACGGCTTGCGCATCGCGCTCCCACGGATGGCCGTAACCAGCACCGCCTGCCGCGATGTGACACACCGCATCTCCCGAATCGGTGACGAAGCCATAGTCGGAGATGTTCAGCGGCAGACGCGCCTCGATCAACTCGACCGGCTGGTTCGACAGATTGCCGGGCGGATTCGCAATGCCTTCGTGCCGTCATTGCGACCGCCGCCGCCCCAACTGCCGAGAATACCGTCGATGATCAGCCAGTTCCCGCCCGCGCCGAGCGCCGGAATCGCGTCGGGCACGACCTGCGCAAACGCCGCTTGCAGCACGTCGAACATCCGGTACGCCATGATCCGCGCGCCGCGCACGCGGCCGGCTCAACGCCATCATCACACTAGAGGAACCAAGGTGGCGCGAATGGTTCCGCAATACAGCCTTCGACCGCAGGCCGAAGGCTCATGGGTAACGGAACGCTCACGCTCGACACGGCCAAGCAATCCGATCGGCTTGCTCCGAATGTTCGCGAACATCGATGTAGTGGGGATTTCCGGCAGCGACACTGCAACGAGTTGCCGCCCCCCCGCATTCACGGCTTCACCAACAGCGATCCCGCGCCAGTCCTCACGCCGCCACGTTAATGACCTTCGTTTCCAGGTAGTCCTCAAAACCAAACGCGCCCCATTCGCGTCCATTGCCGGATTGCTTATAGCCGCCGAACGGCGCTTCGAAAGACTGATCGGCGCCGTTGAGGCTTACCATACCGGCACGTAGCTCCCCGGCCACGGATTGCGCCAACTCCGCATCTCCCTGCAAATATGCAGCAAGCCCGTACGGCGTGTCATTTGCAATGGCGATCGCCTCATCGAGACTGCGATACGGGATCATCGTCAACACGGGGCCGAAAATCTCCTCGCGCGCGATACGCATCTCGTTATGCACATCGGCGAACACCGTCGGTTTCACATAGTAGCCGCGCTCGAGACCAGCCGGCGCATCCGGCCCGCCAGCGACGAGCGTCGCGCCTTCGTCGATGCCGGCCCGGATGAGCGCGCGGACTTTCTCGAACTGAACGCGCGACGCCACGGGGCCGATATGGTTGCCGCGATGATCAGGTCGACCGACGCGAATTTCGTTGGCCGCGTCACGGGCGATTTCGACCGCGGCAGCGTATTCGTTCTGGGGTACGAGCATGCGCGTCGGCGCATTGCATGACTGTCCGCTGTTCGCCATGCAATGACGCACACCTCTCTCCACTGCCGCGTGCAGGTCGGCACCCTCGAGAATGATGTTCGGCGATTTTCCGCCCAGCTCCTGCGTGACGCGTTTGATCATTTGCGCGCCCACCGCGCCAATCGTGCTGCCGGCGCGCGTTGAACCCGTAAACGAAATCATATCGATGTCCGGATGCGCCACGAGCGTCGCGCCCGCGGCCGCCCCGTCGCCGTTGATCAGGTTGAACACGCCCGGCGGCAAATCCAGCTCGTCGATCATTTCGGCCCATAACAGCGCGCTCAACGGCGTGACTTCGCTCGGCTTGAGCACCATCGTGCATCCGGTTGCGAGGGCGGGCACCACCTTGCACGCGATCTGGTTGATCGGCCAGTTCCACGGCGTAATCAATGCACATACGCCGATAGGCTCCCGAACCACGGTCCCGCCAGTGACCGAATGCCGGAAGCGGAACGTCCGCAGGGCGTTGATGCCGGCTTCGATGTGTCCCTGTCCGGTGCGCGCCTGCGCCGCGACTGCGAAATCGATCGGCGCGCCCATTTCAAGCGAGATGACGCGTGCCATCTCGTCATAGCGACGGTTGTAGATCGACAGCAGCTTGACGAGCCAGCGCTCCCGCTGTTCGACGGTGGTCCGCGAAAATTCGCCGAACGCCGCTTTCGCGGCCGCCACCGCACGATCGACGTCGGACGCGGAGGCGGCGGCAATCGTCTCGATGACCGCTTCGTCCGCCGGATTTTCCACTTCGATGTGAGCGCTTGAATCGGGCGCTTGCCATTCGCCCGCAATGTAGAACCGCTTCGCATGGGTCATTCGAGTCTCCAGTTGTTGAATTGAGAACGTGGTTCGCTCTTGCCGTCATCGTCATCGCACCATCTGCATGGCCTTCGGAAAGGCTCGTGACTCTCCGCCTCCGTTGCCACGATCGAGCCGTACGCTTGTGCGCGTCACGATCAAAGAATATGATGCATCATATATTCAATTTCCACAGGAGGAAAGTCCATGACGAAAGTTGCAGTAGTAACGGGCGGAGGCACCGGTATCGGGCGCGCTATCGCGGAAGAGTTCCGGCGCGCCGGTCTGTACCCCGTGTCAGTCGGCAAGGATGCGGACGAGGATCTCGATCCCGCCATCGAGTTCCGGCGGGTCGACGTGACATCGGCTGCTGCCGTGCGTGACGCATTCGGCGATCTGGCGCGGATTGACGTGCTCGTCAATGCTGCCGGAATCATCCTTCACGATCGCGCCGAATTCGATTCGGCGGGATTTCGGAAAGTGGTCGATGTCAACCTGAACGCCTGCCAGCTCACGACCGAAGTCGCGCTCGAGAAGCTGTCCGCGGTGCGCGGCTGCATCGTCAATATCGCGTCGATGTGGAGCTTTTTTGGCTCGGCCCGGAATCCTGCCTATACGGCAAGCAAGGCCGGCGTGGTGGGCCTGACGCGCGCGCACGCCGCAGCTTTCGCAGATCGCGGAGTGCGCGTCAACGCGGTAGCGCCGGGCTGGATCGAAACGCGGCTGTCGGCCGGAGCGCTCAACGACCCGGAACGCAGTGGTTCCATTCGCGCGCGTGTGCCGCTTGGGCGCTGGGGGCACCCTTCGGATGTCGCCAGAGGCGTGAGATTCCTTTGCTCGGCCGATGCAGATTACATCACGGGGGTGGTCCTGCCGATCGACGGCGGCTTCAGCATCGCGTGATGACGCAATGAGTATTCACGGCGGCGCGAGGCCGCCGTGCGCCATTACCACCAACGCATGCGGTAACGCAATCGGAGCGTGCGGCTGCTTACGTCGCCGCCACTTCGTCACGCTCACGCTCGGCCATCCATTCGAGCAGCACGCGCTGGCCCCATTCGATGTCTTCCTGGATCGCCTGGGATGCGCCTTCCGCATCGCCCTTGCGCAGCGCGGCAAGCACGCGATAGTGAGGATGCGATCGGTTCGATATCTCGCGGGGCGGCAGATGTGAATGGAACGTGTGCAACAGCGGCCCCATCCTGACCCACATGGTTTCCACGGTCGCGCTGAGCGTGGGCATTCCGGCGGCTGCCATCAATTCGAAATGGAAATCGCGGTTGCGCTCCGCTGCCTCCGACGGACTCACGGCAACTGCCTCGATGAACTCGTCGTGCGTCAGGCTCAGATGGCGGATTTCCTTCGGGGTAATGCGCTGCGCGGCCTGCTTGGCCGCCGCGCCCTCCAGAAGGCGTCGCATCAATTGGATCTCTCCAACGGTATCGGCATCCAGCGCCGGCACCATGATCGACGTGGCCGCAGTCATCTCGAGTGCCTGTTCACTGACCAGACGGAAAATCGCTTCGCGCACGGGCGTGATGCTCGTGCCCAGTTTTTCGGCGAGATCGTTGATGCGGAGTCGGTCGCCAGGCGCGTACTGACCATTCATGAGTCGGGAGCGAATCTCTTCATAGATGCGTGACGAGAGATTGCTCTTTTCCACACGGGCGAGGGGCTTCATTCTGATAACGGGACGAAAAAGAATGTTGTCATGCATGATACATCACGCTTCCTCGCTGCAACAGGCGGCGACCTCATCGGCACGCCGCGGCAACCGTGCGCGGTCAGTCGAATACGGCGACGGGCCGGCCTTGCCCGGTATGAGCCTTCAGCGATTCCAGCGCCTCGGGCAAGCGCGATACCGACGTCGGCTCGATCGGCAGCGGCGCCAGCGCACGATGCAGCACATCCGTGAGCAGACGCTCGCCCGCGTCGACCAGCGTGCGCCACTGCGCGGCCGACCCGTGTGCGTGCAGTGCATTGAGGGCCACCTCGTGCAGCGAGATTGCAGTCGTGAACGGCGCGACCGGCGACGTGTCCAGACGATCCTGGATACAGACGAGATGGCCGTTCGCGCCCACGGAAGCGGCCAGCCGGACGGCATGCTGACCGCTCACCGTGTCGAACACTGCATCGAACGGCCGACGCGATGAAAAGGCACTGCTTCCGATATCGGGCGACAGGCAGGTCGAAGCGCCAAGACGCGCCATCCGCTCGAAATGACGGGCGTTGCACATGACGGAGACGCGCCAGCGCGCACGTACGGCAAGTTGGACCAACAGCGTGCCGACCGCGCCACCGGCCCCGCTCACGAGCGCCTCGGCGCCAGGATGGTGCGGCACTTTTTGCATCGCTTGCCACGCGGTCAGCATGGGGCACGGCAATGTCGCGGCCTCGGCAAAGCCCAGGCCCGGTGGCAAGCGCAACACTGCGCGGGCCGGCACCACGGTGTACTGCGCGAAACTACCGTCGCGCGCGAGCGACTGATGGTAGGCCACGCGCACACCCAGCCATTCCCGTTGTATCCCCGCGCCGACGGAAACGACCTCTCCCGCGCCGTCGACACCGGGCACGTGACCCGGCCGCCAGTCGGGCGCACCCCAATCGATGAACTTCCAGTCGACCGGATTGAGCCCTGCGGCGCGGTTGCGTACGAGCACCTCCCCGGGCCCCGGCGCCGGCCTCGGAACCCGCTGCCACACGAGCGCGGAAGGGGCGCCGGCGATCTGCCAGGTCCACGCGCCCATCGTCTCCACCGTGCTGTTCATGTCCATCGTCACGTCGTGTTCCACCATCGCTACACCACCGCGTCGAGCGCTGCGCTGTTCAGCAGCGATTTGCCGAGCACGTAGTCCGCCCCCTTCTCGCCTATCATGATCGATGCGGCGTTCGTATTGCCCGACACGAGATTCGGCATGATGGATGCATCGATCACCCGCAATCCGTCGATGCCGCGCACGCGCAATTCCGGATCGACCACTGCGCGCTCGTCCACGCCCATCCTGCACGTGCCGACCGGGTGATAGACGGTCTTGGCGCGCTTGCGAATGTAGTCCATCAGCCCGGCGTCGGTCGCGACGCCAGCACCCGGCAGCGCTTCTTCCCCCGTATAGGCGCGCAGAGCGGGCTGCGCGAGAATTTCGCGCGCTTTTTTCAGGCCGGCAACGGCGACGCGCCGATCTTCGGCATGCTGGAAGTACTTCGGATCGATCCACAGCGCAGCGGCCGGGTCCGCGCTGCGCAGGCGAATCTCGCCACGGCTTTGAGGGCGTAGCACGCACGGATTGATCGTCGCGCCTGCCGACTTCACGTGGTCCTGGTCGAGGTCCAGAAACACGATAGGCACGAAGTGCATCTGGATGTTGGGCCGCTCTTGCGGCGCGTCGACGTTGACGAACGCGCAGGCTTCGGTCACGTTCGACGTGACAGGACCGCTCTTGAACAGCAAGTACTGCAGTCCGTTTTTCAGCGTATTGGCGAAGCTGTCCTGACCGTAGTAGCCGTAGTTTCCGGTGCAATACGAAACCGCGGGAAACTCGATATGGTCCTGCAGGTTCGCGCCGACGCCCGGCAGATCGTACACCGTCTCAATACCGTGCCGGGCGAGTTCGGCGGCCGCGCCGATTCCCGAAAGCAACAGCAAGCGGGGCGACTGCACGGCTCCGGCCGACACGATCACCTCCTTGCAGCCCTTCTCCTGGACGACCTCGCCATTGCTGACGTATTCCACCCCGACGGCCCGGCCTGCGTCGATCAGGATCCGGTCCACGCGGACATCGGTGCGGATCGTCAAGCGGCCGCTCGCCTCGGCCTTGCGCAGATAGGCCACGGCGGCGCTGCAACGACGCTTGTTGCGTGTCGTGATCTGATTGAAACCGACGCCGTTCTGCGTGGCACCGTTGAAGTCGTGGGTAAAAGGAATGCCAGCCTGCTGCGCGGCACGCACGAATGCTGTCGACAATTCACAGCGCTGCGTGAGATCGGATACACCAAGCGGCCCGCCTACGCCGTGATAGCGATCGTTGAGTCGCTCGTTGTCCTCGGCGCGCTTGAAGTACGGCAACACCTCGTCGTAAGACCATCCGGAATTGCCTAGACGATCCCATTCGTCGTAGTCCTCGCGTTGGCCGCGGATATAGATGAGCGCGTTCACGGAACTGCCGCCGCCCAGCACGCGCCCTTGCGGCACGATGCGCGGACGGGCATCGAGTCCCGTTTGCGGTTCGGTTTCGTAGTGATACAGCAGGTCCGTGGACAGCAGCCTCGTGAAACCCGCCGGAATGTGCACCAGCGGATTCCTGTCACGCGGCCCCGCCTCCAGCAACAAGACGTTCGCGCCGGCCTCGATCAGCCGACCGGTGACGGCACTGCCCGCCGAACCGCCCCCAATCACGATGTAGTCGTATTTCAATGATGTCTCCTGTGTCCGGTTCTGGTGTCAATTCAACGGGACAGCCTCGCGAGGGCCTCGGCGCCGCTTCCCGTCACGATAGATATATGATGCATCATCATAGAGCAATGGCCGGCGCTCCGGTAGAGCCAACTTGTTAGGGCAAATACCCATCTAACACGAAGCCATGCGGATATATGATGCATCATGCATGTCGCATCAGCCACATGGCACCGCAGGTTCGCTCAGGCACCCGCGATGAAGTTCGCAGAATGCAAAACACGATCACAGAGGAGACGATGAGCAACCATCTGGTCATGCGCAACATCAGCAAGCACTTCGGCGGCGTACACGCGCTGCGTAACGTCAGCCTCGATGCATACGGCGGCCAGGTGCACGCGCTGATGGGCGAAAACGGCGCGGGTAAATCGACGCTCATGAAAATACTGGCGGGCGCCCACACGCCCGACGAAGGCGAGATCCTTCTGGATGGTCGCCAGCTTGCGATCGACAGTCCCCACACTGCGCGGGCACACGGGATCTCGGTCATTCACCAGGAGTTTTCGCTCGCAAAGCATCTTTCCATCGCGGAGAACATCTTCCTGCACGACATCGGCGCGGGAACGTCGATCATTCGTTGGTCGAAACTTTATGCGCGCGCCCGCGAACAGCTTGCCGCGCTCGGCTTCGGCGAACTGGACGTATCGCGCCCCGTATCGACGTTGTCGGTCGCCGAACAGCAGATCGTCGAGATCTGCAAGGCGCTTTCCCGGACGTCGCGCGTTCTCGTATTCGACGAGCCGACCGCGGTGCTGACCGCGCGCGAAACCGAGCGTCTGTTCGCCCTGCTGGAACGGTTGAAGCGCGACGGCGTCTGCATCATTTACATCTCGCATCGACTCGAAGAGATCTTCGGACTGTGCGACAGCGCCACCGTGCTCAAGGACGGCACCTTCGTCAGCACGGTGCGCATTGCCGACATCGACGAGAGCCGTCTCGTTCAACTGATGGTGGGCCGCGAGCTCCAGGATCTGTTCCCCAGACGCGACGCGTGCATCGGCGACAAACGGCTCGAAGTCCGCGAGCTGTGCGCGGGCGAAAACGTGCGCGATGTGTCGTTCCATGTGCGCGCGGGCGAAGTGTTGGGATTCAGCGGTCTCGTCGGCGCCGGGCGCACGGAAACGATGCGCGCGATCTTCGGCGCAGACCGCAAGAGCAGCGGCCAAATCCTCGTCGATGGCCGGCCAATTCCAAAACTCAAACGTCCCCGTCACGGCATCGAAAGCGGCATCGGCATGCTGCCCGAGGATCGCAAGCAGCAAGGCGTGCTGCTCGACATGCCAATCCGCGTCAACGCGATGATGACGCCGCGCAACGGGCTCGCGCGCCTGCGCTGCATTCTCGATCATCGTGCCGAGCGCGTGCGCACACGCGAATTGATCAAGCAGCTCCGGGTGAAGGCGCGCGACACCGAGGTCGACGTGTCGACGCTCTCCGGCGGCAACCAGCAGAAAGTCGCGCTGATGAAGTGGCTCTCGAACGGATGCCGCGTATTGATTCTTGACGAGCCGACCCGGGGCGTCGATATCGGCGCCAAGATCGAGATCTATCAGGTAATCAACGAACTCGCGCGCACCGGCGCCGCCATCATCGTGGTTTCCTCCGACATGCCGGAGATCATCGGCTTGTGCGACCGTGTGGTCGTCATGCGCGCAGGCCGTATCGCGGGCGAACTCAGCGGCCCCGCCATCAATGAAAAGTCGCTGATATCGCTGGCCATGGGAGTGAAGTAATGGAAGGAATCATGCAAACGCAGCGCGCCGACGTACCGCTGCTTCGCAGCGTGGCGCGCTACAACGCGCTGATCATGCTCATCGTGCTATTCGCCGTATCGAGCATCATGTCACCGGCGTTTCTGAGCGAGGAAAACCTCTATAACCTGCTGCGGCAGTTGACACCGCTGTTGCTCGTCAGCCTGGGCATGCTGCTCGTGATCAATACCGGCGGCATCGACCTGTCGGTGGGGTCGATCGCGGCCGCGGGCGGCCTGCTGGCAGCCATGCTGGTGCCGGTGATGCCGTTCGGCGCCACGCCGGGGCTCCTCCTCGCAGTCGTGCTGTCCGTCACGCTTGGCGCGCTTTTCGGCGCATTCAACGGAATATTGGTGACCGCCTTCGGCCTCGCGCCATTCATCGTCACGCTCGCCATGATGACCATCGCGCGCGGCGTCACGTACATGATGTCGAACGGCCAGCCGACGATGCTGCCACTCGATCTGCCCGCAGCGGAGTTGCTCAACGAATTCGGCAGCGGCAGCGTACCGTGGCTCAACGTACCTTGGCCCGTCGTACTCGCCGCGGGCGTCGCGCTCCTGTTCTACTTCTTGATGAACTACACCACATTCGGACGCATGGTCGTCGCCACCGGCAGCAACGAAATGGCGGTGCGGCTTGCAGGTATTTCCGAGCGCCGCTACAAGTTCTGCGTCTACGTGATTTCCGGCGCACTGAGCGCCGTCGCCGGCATCATTTACACGGCCCGAACGGGTGTCGGCACACCGATCACTGGCGTCGGCCTGGAGCTCGACGGGATCGCCACGTGCGTGATCGGTGGTGCACTACTCTCCGGCGGAAGGGGCTCAGTTCTCAACACCGTGATTGGGGTGCTCGTGCTGGGGCTCATCGGCAACGTGATGAATCTGCTGAGCGTACCGGTGTATCCGCAGCAGATCATCAAGGGCGCCATCATCATTCTCGCCGTTCTGGTTCAGCGCATCGGCCAACGCTGAACAGCGCGTCCGTGCAAGAGGCCGCCGCGCGGCCTTCCGCTCCACGCCTTACTTCGTCAAACAATATCGTTCAGGAGACTCAAATGCGCGTTGCTCGCAAGGCACTCGCCGCAGCCGGCATGCTGGCGTTCGGCATCACCGCCCCGATCCATAGCGAGGCCAAGGCCAGGATCTACACGCTGCTACCCAACACCGCCCTGTCGGGCGTAGTCGATCCCTCGCTGCCGGATCGGACTGCGATTCGCAAGGCGTGGCCGAAACAGCCTGCCAATCCAAAGGAGATCAGAATCGGCTGGACAGAGATCACGCTCGGTAATCCATGGTTCGTGGAGCTTATCAAGGGCGCGCGGGCGAGCGCCGCAAAGTACGGCTATTCGATCGACGTGCAGGTCGCCGACGGTGATCTCCAACGCCAATGTGCGCAGATCGACAATTTCGTCACGCGCAAGCTGGATGTCATCGTGGTCGATCCGACCGATACACTGGGCGTATCCGCGTGCGTCAATCGCGCCGTCGATGCCGGCATTCCAGTCGTCACCGTCGGCACGACGCCGGACGCAAGCGCCCGCGTCCTTACCACGCTGCTCGGCAATCCGTATGCAAGCGGCTTCGAGGTCGGCCAATATGTGGCGAAAACAGCCGGCAAGGACACGCCGATCGACGCAGCCGTCATCATCGGCGTGCTCGGAAACTCGACGTCGGAAAGCCGAATCAACGGTCTGATCACGGGCATCGTCTATCAGCGCATGCGCGACCAGGCCCCCGGGGCGAGCCGCGATGACGCCATGCTGCGCGGCTTCGAACTGTTCCAGACGCTGAAGAAGACCGGGAAGTTGAGCGCACCGGACATCAAGTTCAATGTGCTCGCGCTTGGCGTTGGCAAGTGGACCGAGGAAGGCAGTCTCGCGGCAACCGAAGACATTTTGTCCGCGCACGGGAGCAAACTGAATTTCATCCTCTCGGAAAATGACTTCATGGGGCTCGGCGCATTACGTGCCGTACGCAACATGGGCAAGCAGGGGAAGATCCGCATTGCCGATGCAGCCGGCGGCTATCGCGGCGAACTCGATCAGATCAAGAAGGGCAACATCCTCGTGTCCGGCGAGAATTCCGGCGAGCAGACGGGCGTCGCGGCCATTGAATTCATCCACAACGCATTCACGCGGCGCGTCGATGCCAACAACCTGCCGCTAGGTTCCGGCTTCCCGCCCGCAATCATCACGCAAGGCAACGTTGATCAGAAGATCGACCCGAACCCGGCCAACCTGTTCTACAAGTACACGATCCCGCCCGTCCGGTCGATTCCGGAAATCCGCGGGCAAGGCAAGAGCGACTGAGTCGTTTCAACTGCCCCTTTCCAATGCAACGGCGCGCATACACTCATTGTTTCCGCCGCGCCGCGTTAAAGGAGTTTCACTTCATGAGCTTTGACAATGGCACATTTTGCGCCGATCTTTTCGCGGGAAAACACGTGGTCGTTTCCGGCGGCACAAGTGGCATCGGGCTGGCCATCGCGCGCACGTTTCACCGACTCGGCGCGCATACCACCGCCACGGGATCGTCGATGAAGAAGCTCGACGCGCTTCGCGACGACGCATCCCTGTCGGGGCTGCGTTTCGCCGCGCTGAACGTGCGCGACCAACGAGAAATAAATGCATTCTTCGGCAGCCTCGCGCGCGTCGATGTGCTGATCAATGCGGCCGGCGTGGCTCGTCCGCGCGACGAATACACGGACGACGTCTTCACCGATGTGCTCGATGTCAACCTGCGTAGCGTGATGCGCGTTTCGCAAGCCGCGCGCCCGCTGCTCGAACAGTACCGGGGCTCGATCGTCAACATTGCCTCGATGCTGAGCTACCTCGCCGACGCCGACGTACCGGCCTACTGCGCAAGCAAAACCGGAGTCGTCGGCCTGACTCGCTCGCTGGCACACGAATATGGGCGCAGCGGCGTGCGCGTCAACGCCATCGCGCCGGGTTATCACCGAACCGAGATGACCCGGATATTCTGGGAGTCGGAAGCGTTGTCGAACAAGATCGTGGCGCGGTCTGCGCTCGGACGCTGGGGCGAGGCAGACGACCTGGCGGGTGCCGCGGTGTTTCTTGCCTCCCCTGCGGCCGCATTCGTGACTGGCGTGACGCTGCCCGTCGATGGTGGTTATGTATCAGGCTTTTAAGCCGATTTGGGACCCGGTTCGAAGTCGATTTGATGAAATGGCCGCGGGTGCCGGCCATTTCATCTTTCAATCGGACCTCGATCGGACGGCGTTCAGACGATGCCGCCGAAGCACAAGTACTTTATTTCTAGATAGTCGTCGAGACCATGGCGGGATCCTTCCCTGCCGAGGCCGCTTTCCTTCACGCCGCCAAACGGCGCGACTTCCGTCGATACGATCCCGTCGTTGATGCCGACCATGCCGTATTCGAGCGCCTCCGCGACCCGCCAGACGCGCGCGATATCGCGCCCGTAGAAATACGAAGCCAGGCCAAACGGTGTATCGTTCGCCAGGGCGACAGCTTCGGATTCCGTGTTGAACCGGAAAACCGGCGCAACGGGTCCGAACGTCTCTTCGTCGAAGATTCGCATGTCTCGTGTCGCATCGGCCAGGATAGTCGGTTCGAAGAAGTTTCCGCCGAGTGCTGCGCGCTGGCCGCCCGTCACGATGCGTGCGCCCTTCGCGAGCGCGTCCTGCACATGCTCTTCGACTTTCGAAACGGCGCTGCCGTCAATCAGCGGGCCGATTGTGACGCGTTCATCAAGACCGTTTCCAACCACGAGCTCGGCGACTGCCTTCTCGAGTCGCGTGACGAAGTGATCGTAGATTCCATCCTGCACGAGCAGGCGGTTCGCACATACGCAGGTCTGCCCGGCGTTGCGATATTTTGACGCGATCGCGCCGCGCACGGCAGCGTCGACATCGGCATCGTCGAATACGATGAACGGTGCGTTGCCGCCCAGTTCCATTGACGTCTTCTTGGCCGTCGCCGCACATTGGGCAAGCAGTTGTTTGCCGATTTCGGTCGAGCCGGTGAATGAAAGCTTGCGCACGGCCGGATTCGACGTGATCTCGGCGCCAATCTGGCTCGCGTTGCCCGTCACGCACGAAATCACGCCGTCGGGAATGCCTGCACGAACGGCCAGCACACAGAGTGCCAATGCGCTGAACGGAGTTTGACTCGCCGGTTTGAGCACCATCGTACAACCGGCTGCCAACGCTGGCGCAAGCTTGCGCGTGAGCATCGCCGCCGGGAAATTCCATGGCGTGATGGCCGCGCATACTCCGATGGGCTGCTTCAGCACGACGATCCGCTTGTCGGCCGCAGTCGACGGAATCGTGTCGCCGTACGCGCGCTTGCCCTCCTCGGCGAACCACTCGACGAACGACGCGGCATAGTTGATTTCGCCGCGGCTCTCGTTCAGCGGCTTTCCTTGCTCGAGCGTCATGATTTTCGCCAGATCTTCGCGATGCGCGAGCATCAGATCGTGCCACCGTCGCAGCAGCGCCGCGCGCTCCTTCGCGGTTTTGGCCCGCCAAAGCGGCAGGGCCCGGGACGCCGCGTCGATCGCGCGTCGCGTTTCGGCGGCACCCGCCCGAGGTACGCTACCGAGCACTGAGCCAGTCGCAGGGTTGAATACGTCGATCGTAGCCCCGTCGTCTGCCGCAGTCCATTCACCGTCGATCAGGCATACATCTTTCAGAAGGTCCGTATCGCGCAGCTCGGCGCCACGCCAGCTTTCGCCATTCAACATCGCTATTCCCACTTTTGTCAAAACCGGCGCGAAATGGTGGCGCCCGGGTCTCGATATCCGGGACGGATGGACGAACGAGACCCGATGCACCCTTCGCGAACCATTAACATCGACACGCCTGCACCGCCCGCGATATGGATGTTCATTTAGCGGGCGGCCGATCGATCAGGTTGCCTTCGCAAGCGCGGCGCGTGCGACGCGCGCGATGCCAGGACCGTCGAGTTCGTAGTGCGCATACAGATGCGTCGGTGGCGCGATCAGGCTGTACTCGTCGTAGATGCCATGCCGCACGAGCCGCACGCCGAGGCCCTCGTCGGCCAGGACCTCCGCCACTGCCGCACCGAGGCCGCCAATCACGTTGTGCTCCTCCACCGTGACGAGCACGCTCGACTGCCTGGCCGCCGCGATAATGGCGTCGCGGTCGAGCGGCTTGATGGTCGGCATGTCGATCACACCGGCAGAAATGCCTTCCGCTCCGAGCTTGGTCGCTGCCTCGAGCGCACCTGCGACGGGCAAGCCGCAGCCGATGATCGTGACGTCGTGCCCGACCGAGTGAACGATCGCCTTGCCGATCGTGAACTCGACACCGTCTTCGTAGACTTTCGGATCGCGCCCGCGTCCGATGCGGAAGTAGATCGGGTCCGGCCACGTGGCTGACGCGCGAATCGCCGCGGCCAGTTGCGCACCGTCAGCCGGCGAGATGACGGTCAGGTTAGCGATCGCGCGCATCGTCGAGATGTCTTCCGTCGCATGATGCGAGGTACCGTAGAAGCCGAGCGAGATGCCGGTATGGTGACCGACCAGCCGCACCGGTAGCTTGCAGTACGCGACATCCATGCGGATCTGCTCGCAGCACAACAGGCCGAGAAACGATGCGAAAGTCGCGACGAAGGGCATCAGGCCGGTGGTCGCCATGCCGGCGGCCGCGGAAACCATGTTCTGCTCGGAGATGCCGAATTGCACGTAGCGCTCCGGAAACTCGCTGGCAAACTTGTTCAAGCCATTCGAATACTGGAGATCGGCGGAGCCGGCGACGACGGGATGGCCTTCGCGCACGAGGTCGATCAGCGCATCGGACAAATAGTCGAGCCCAGGATTGCGCGCGTTGAGCGCCCGGTATTGCCACGAATCGGGATTTTGCGGAGTAGACATGCTTAGATCACCTTGCTCTTGATTTCTTCGATCGCACGTTGCGCGTCGTCGGGTGCCAGATAGCCGAGATGCCAGCCCGGCTCGGTTTCCATGTACGACACGCCCTTGCCCTTGATCGTCTTCGCAATGATGCAGGCCGGCTTGCTGCGTGCCGTGTCCGCCTTGACCCGACGCAACAACGGCACGAGGGCCGCCAAGTCGTGGCCGTCGACTTCATGCGTCTCCCAGCCGAACGCGCGCCATTTATCTGCGAGTGATTCGATGCCGATGACGTCGTCGACCTTGCCGTCGAGTTGATAACCATTGCGATCGACAATCGCGACGAGATTCGAAAGGCGGTGGTGCGCCGCGAACAACGCGGCTTCCCATACCTGCCCTTCCTGCATTTCGCCATCACCCAGTAACGTGAAAACCTTGAAGGGACTGCCTGCCAGCTGCGCCGCCTTCGCCATGCCGGCCCCATTCGACAGCGCATGGCCGATCGACCCCGAGCTGAAATCGACACCGGGGACCTTGGTCATGTCCGGGTGGTCGCCAAGCGGGTTGCCGAGCCGCGTGTAGCCATCGAGGGTCTCGCGCTCGATGAACCCGTACTCGGCGAGAATGGGAAAGAGGCCGACGGCAGCGTGTCCCTTGCCCATCGTGAACCGGTCGCGGTCCTTCCAGCGCGGCTCGCCGGCTCGCACCGACATGACGTCGTAGTACAACGCCGCAAAGATTTCGGCTGCTGAAAACACCGATGTGTAATGACCCGTCTTCGCGATTTCGATCAGACGGATCGTCTCGAGGCGGACGAATTGGGCCTTTTCGCGCAACCGCGCGAGCGTCTCCGTGGAAAGCGCATGATCGCTCTCCTGCAATGCTGTCGACATAGAGTCTCCTGTTGGAACCTGAAAAGAACGAGGCAAGCACGCCATTTTTGCCCGCCGCATTGATGCATGATGCATCATATATTTTTCGAATGCAACGACGAAGCCATCAGCGGGCAAATAGCAGTTGCGGGGCACTCGAATAATGATGCATCATATATCATCAAGAACACGGAGACGCGTATGCTCACCACCCCACCCTCCTCGCCGATCGTCAATGGCGAAACACAGCTCATCGTCCTGATGGCATGGCCTGCCACTCATGTCCGCACGCCGACGCTGTTCAATACGCTCTGCGCCAGCCGGAACGTCAACGCCATCATGGTCCCGTGGGCCGTGCGTCCCGAACATCTCGTGCAGGCATGCGACGGTTTGCGGCACATCGCCAATCTGGCCGGCATCGTCCTCACGATTCCGCACAAGCAGGCTGCGGCCGAACTGTGCAACGAGCTCGAGGGGGACGCATCGCTGCTGAGCGTCGTCAATGTGCTGCGCCGCAACGCTGATGGCAGCTACACGGGACGCATGTACGACGGCTCCGGATTCGTCACCGGCATGCGGCGGGAGGGTATTGCGCTTGCGGGCAAGCGCGTGCTTCTACTGGGTGCCGGCGGGGCGGCAACCGCCCTTGCGCTGGCATTGGCGCGCGAAGGGATTGCGCGGTTGACCATTGCGAACCGGAATCGGGAAAAGGCGAACGATCTGGCCGCACTCGTCGGAAAGGCGGTGCCGGACTGCGCGGTAACCGCAGACAGCGGCGAACCCGACCGCCACGACATCGTGATCAACGCGACGTCACTCGGGCTCAAGCCTGACGACGCCCTGCCGTGCGACACCTCGCGGCTCACGGCGGGCATGGTCGTCGCGGAGGTCGTCATGCAACCTGCCGTCACGCGGTTTCTGATGGAAGCCGAAGCGCGGGGCGCTCGCATTCACCGCGGCGAGCACATGGTTACATCGCAACTTGACCAGTTTGTCCAATTCTTGCTTCCGGCCGCAGGCCGCACGGATTGATGCATCCATGCTGCCGGGCGTGTTGGCAAATACGCCATCCAAGCCGTGCTTCATGGGGCCGAGCCGCCCGGCCATTCTGGAATGCGTATTACATCGGTGGTCATCGGCGCGTCAGTTTGATTGCATCCGGTTTAGACCCCGCATCGATCCATCTTCTCTGTTACTCGAAATCATGACTGCACTCATTTTTGGATCTCCAGGGCGATACATTCAGGGAGATGGCGTCCTCGACGAGATCGGTCAATACATCCGCGATTGCTCGGAGCGTGCATTGGTTCTTTGCGACATTTTCGTGAAAAGGCAGTTCGGCGCGCGCATCGCGGCATCATGTGACGCACACGGAATCGACGTCCTCTGGCTGGCGTTCGACGGTGAACTCACGGATCGCAAAGTGCGCGAACTGGAGCGTGCCACGCAATCGTTCGACTATGGCGTCGTGGTCGCAATCGGTGGTGGCAAGACGCTGGACGCCGGAAAGGCCCTCGTCGACACTGCTGGTTGCGCTTTGATCACGGTGCCTACCGTGGCATCGAACGACTCGCCGACTTCCAAGAACTATGTGCTTTACGACGACAACCATCAACTCGCATCGGTCAGGCACCTGCCGCGCAGCGCCGCGTACGTGCTGGTCGATACCGCGGTGATCGCGAAGGCGCCGACACATTTTCTGCTGGCCGGAATTGGCGATGCGATCAGCAAATACTTCGAGGCAGAGCAGTGCTTGCGCAGTGGCGGAAAAAACATGTTCGGCGCCAGGTCGTCGTACTCCGCGTACATTCTCGCGCGTGAATGCTTCTCGCTGATCCGCTCCGACGCCGAAACGGTGCTGGACGAACTCGCGCACGGCCGCACCGGCCATGGGTTCGACCGACTCGTCGAAGCGGTCATTCTGATGAGTGGCCTGGGCTTCGAGAGCGCGGGGCTCTCGATCGCACATTCAATGACGCGCGGCCTCTCCCGAATCGAAACGGCGGCCGCAGCGCCACACGGGTTGCAGGTCGCATATGCGCTGCTCGTACAGCTACAGCTCGAAGGTCGAGCACCGGACTTCATGCGCGATCTGACCGGCTTGTATGAACGCATCGGCCTGCCTGTCCGGCTGAGCGACCTGGGCCCCGGGGCCGTTACGCGGGACCACTACGAGACCGTCGCCAGATTCACGTTACAGGCGCCTCATTCGGCGAATTTCGAGCGTCCGCTCCGCGTCGAGGACCTCGTCGCGGCGATGGATGCAATCGACCACGCAACCGCCTGAGCCTCGGCATTGCGCGAATCGGGCGCGCATCCAACCCCGCATCAAAAACAACTGGAGACGTCATGACTTACCTTTCCCATCTTTCTACGTCGCGACCCGCGGCGTTACGATCGTCCTCTCATCGGCGATCGCTGATCGCATCTAGTCTAGGCAATTTGCTTGAATGGTTCGACTGGACGATCTATACGGTGGCATCCGTCTATATCGCCGGCGCGCTGTTCGACAACACGGACAAGACATCGTCGCTGCTCGGTACACTGGCCGTGTTCGCCGCGGGCTTCTTCGCTCGCCCGTTGGGCGGCATGGTGTTCGGCGCGATAGCGAACCGGGTCGGGCGCCGTTCGGTACTCTTGAGCACGATGCTGCTCATGGCGTTTGCCAGCCTCCTGATCGCCATCATCCCGTCATACGACGCGATCGGCAGCTGGGCTTCGGCTGCCTTGTTACTCGCGCGACTCGTGCAGGGCGCGGCACACGGCGGCGAGACGACGGCGTCCTATGCGTATGTTGCCGAGATCGCCCCCGCGTCCCAGCGAGGCTTGTGGTCGAGTGCCGTATTCATTTCGGTCGGCGCCGGCTCGTTGATTGCCACGTTTTTTCTCGCGTCGTTGACGGCGTTCCTTTCACCGGATGCCATGCAGGCGTGGGGATGGCGAGTGCCGTTCGCGACGGGCGGCTTCCTCGCGATATTCGCGCTCTGGCTGCGCCGCAACATGGTGGAAAGCATCGACATCGATACATCGGCCAACACACGTCATGCGCCGTGGCCCCGGGCCAAGGTCATCCGCGAAGGCCTCAAGCTGTTCGTGTACGAAGCCGGATCGACGCTGACCTACTATACGTGGGTAACGTCCGCCGCCATCTATGCAATCACGGTCAAGCACATGGATCCGCACCGTGCGTTCACCATGAGCTGCATCGCGCAGGTGATCTATCTGATCGTGCTTCCGCTCATTGGGCGCCTTTCCGATTACACCGGGCGCAAGGTGACCACGCTCATTTCGTTGCTCGGCATCTCGATCACCATCTTTCCGCTATGGAGCCTGATTTCCAGCGAGCCATGGACTTTGCTGGCCACGCAATCAATCGGGCTCGTTCTCGTTGCGTTCATTACCGGCAGCAAGCCTGCCGCCATTTCGGAACAAGTACCGACGCGTTACCGCACTCGTCTGTTCGGCTTCTTCATTTCGCTCGCGGTGGCGCTCTTCGGTGGCACGGCATCCTATCTGAACGCGTGGCTGTATTCGATTCAAAAGGGACAGCTATTCAACGTCTATCTGATCGTGGTGGCAATCATCGCGAGTTGTGCCGTCGTGACCTGGAAGAACAACACCGGGGTAAAGCTCGACGATATCGAATGATGCCGCCGAGTGCCGGCCGATTGAGCCGAGGCGGAGCCATGCCGGGGCCCCGCCTCGGCCGCGTGCGGTCGCTCCGAGCTTACCCGTGAGCCCCTGCGCGGCTTCGACCGTCATCGTGATCCGGTCGTACGGTCCGTCCCCCTTCAGCACGATCCGGAAGATTCCCGACGCCCATTGCGGCAACGATTCGACGGCCACGCGAACCGCGCTCGGGAACACGTTGATGCCGCGCACGTTGAACATGTCGTCGGTGCGGCCGGTGACGCGGAATCGCCATGCCGTGCGACCGTCCGGCCCGCGATCGACGCCGGTCACGGTGACGACGTCTCGCGTGCGGTAGCGAACGAGCGGCTGGCACTCCTTCTGCAAGTGCGTGCAGACGAGTTCGCCGACGGTCCCCGTCTCGATCGGCAAGCGTTGCAGCGTGGCGGGATCGACGATTTCGGCAAAGACCACGTCGCTCGCGTGATACAGCAAGTCGTTGGTCCAGTCGGTTTGCCCGCCGAGAATGCTCAGCACTTCCGACAAACCGAAGTTGGCGTTACGGATCCGGAAGCCCCACTTCTCTTCCATCGCGCTGCGCAGATCCAGATTGTCGAGCCCGGCCTCGCCGCCGAACAGGTCCAGCGTCAGCTTCAGGTCGCGAGGACGAAGGTCGGTCGATTCGCGCAGGATCTGTTCGATGAGCCCCGGATACGAAGGCGTGCACGAAATCGCGTTGATGCCGAGATTGACGATCGAATCGATCAGCAGACGCGTATTGCCCACGCCGAATGGTACGACCGTCGCGCCGGTCGCCTCCAGAATCGTGTGATCGGTAAAGCCGCCGGTCCACATGCAGTAGTTCAGGCAGTGCACCACGCGATCCGTCGGCCGCAATCCAGCGGCCCACATCGACCGCGCGCCGACCCGTGCGACCCGGTACGCATCGGCCGCGCTGTTCGCAAGAATCAGCGGGCGTCCGGTCGTCCCGGAGGTGCGATGCAGCCGGGACACGCCCGCCTCGCCGCACGCCACGTAATCGCCGAATGGAGAGGCCGCCTCCTGGCTGATCCGGAGTTCGTCCTTCTCGGTAAAAGGCAGCTCCTGTAGCGCATCCAGCGTCACTTCTCGGTCGATCCAGCGCGACAGCTTCCCGCGATAGAACGTCGACATCGAACGGATGTAGTCCCACTGCGACGGCCATAGCGCGTCTTGATGCCGGCGCACCTGCCCGGGAGGCAGGGTTTCGAATGCTTCGTCGAAAAGCGCGTTGCCTGCGTTGACTGACGACTCCACTTTCATGTTCCCGTTTCCTTTAGCATGACGAACCCATATCGCCGACACGGCCGCGACGGCTTGCGCACTGAAACGCGAGTGCGGAACGCTCCACGATCGAGCGCGCGTGACTCGCGCTCGCCACCGAACTGGCCGCATCGGTCGCCACGACATCGAACCAGTACCGTTCGCCATCGAACGCCCGGAACGTCGCGGTGACGACAACCGGGACATCCAATGGCGTCCGCGCCAGATGCGTGACATGCGTCATGCGGCCGATCGATCATTCGTCGCGCCGCATTCGCTGGCACATCGCGTCGACGCAAGCGGCTTCCATGAGGCCCATCAACGCGGACATCGACAGCACGTCGGGACCGCATGCCGCTGCGTCGCTGGAGCGACGCTCGCCCGGCTCGGGTATCCCGATCACTTTCGGGATCGACGTACGTACCGCTGGCATCGGGCGCCTCCTCCGGTTCGTTACGCTCCAGTACTGCAAAGCCCGTGCCAATATCGAATCGACCGGGAAGCGTTGTCTGGTGGGCGGGTGCGGTCGACGCGACCATCCGCCGTATTCGATCTGAACGGAAAGAATCTTTACGATCGGAAGGAAAATCGACAGTGACCGACGAGCAGGCCAGACGCGATCCGGCCAGAAAACGCGGCCTTCAGAAGGCAGGGCTGCGCCAGTGCCGCGCGCGGGTTCGATGTGGTCTGCGCGAGCCGACGTTGCAGCGCGTGCTGCTGGTCGAAACGACAGCAAAGGCTTGCTCGCTCGCCTCAAGCTCGTGCGCGGCTTCGACCAATGCCATCTCGGTATCACGCGGCAACGCGCGGCGGCATCCGGCAGGACCATCTGATACGCTGCCGCGAGTATCTTGTTCGGTAGGTCGTCGAGCACATAATGCGCGTCCGTCGCGCCGTTTTCAGCGCACGGAATCAAGCCAACCGGCCTGAATTTGAACCAACCGGCCTTCTCGAAAGCCGGGTTGGTTCATACGACGTCAATTAGTAGCGCCGGAAAGATTGGATTGTCTCAATACCAGCCGGTATCTCGACGCTCGCAGTCTGCGAACGCATTAAATTCGACAAGCGATGGCGCTCCGTGTCGAAGACATCGATATCATTGCCGTCCGCCCGATCGCTGCCAGCCTCGATCGTGCTGCTAAGCGACCTCAATTTTTCGTAACGCTTGTGGTTCTTCTGCTTTGCGTAAAAGCTTTTCCCGGTATGGAGTTGAACCTCGAAATCTTTGCCGTCAGCGGTCCGCAGCCCGACGTTAATTCCGCGATATGTACCGTCATCTTCCACGAAAGCATTGCGAACCCGCATCACCTCAAAGCCGTTCTTAGGGAAGTCCTCGAGTAATCGCTTTGCGGACGCAGTAAACGACTCGGGTTTCAGTTTCACCGTATAGCGAAGCGCGTCGCGCACGTGCTGGGCCGCTTCGTCCAAAGTCAGGCCCCGCTCGCGTCTAATCACGTCGATTTTGCGCGCGATGGATGCCTCCTTCTTCAGCAATGACGCACGCCATTTTTCCCCCTCGGCCCATTCGCCGCCGACGCCTTTTATCAATTTCTCGACAGTCGGTGTGCACACCTTCTCCAGTTGCAAGGCCGAGCTCGCCAACGCCCCAGCTCTCTGATTCGCCGGCCCCCACGCAACCATTCCACTCAAACGCGGCGCCTTCGGCTTGATATCCTTTGGACGGGCCACCTCTCGAGTCCAGTCATCGATCTCGAGCCATCCTTCCGGCTTTGGCATCGCCTTCGTCTTCTCAAGGGTACCCGCGAGCAACTTCGCTCGGTCCTCGTGCCGGCCTTCCAGCTCAAGCGCATGTGATAACTTGTACTGGTCGTGGTTGGCTTCCTTGAGCTCAAAGCTTTCAGCGGTATGGAATTGAATCTCGACGAGTCGGCGTTCTTCATTACCTTGATCGTTTGGCACGTTCAGTTCGCAGGTGACCGACACTGCGTTGAATGCCTCCGACGGCTTTCTGAAATGGTTGACTACCTTCACGCGCTCCATTCCGCTCTTCGCCAGCTCAGCGATCGCCAGGTCATACGATTTGGCAAACGTAGCCGAATCCAGCACCACGGAATATCGCACGGCGTCGTTCACGCCGGCGCTCGCGTCTGCGAGCGATAGCTTGCGCACTCCGATGAAGCGCCTCAACTTCTCCTGCAGCGAACCTACGGATTTGAGCCGATGGTCCATATTCTTCAAACTGCCGCCCTCGATCTTGCCCACGACATTGGTCACTAAAGGCGTCGCGACTTTCTCGACATGCGCAGCGGTCGCTCGGATGCGCTTTGCTTCCGCCTCGATCTCCGCCTGTGACGCAGTTTGCGCGATGCGCTCACGCGGAGTGAGCGATCGCGCCAACAGACCGAAGCGCTGCTGCTGCTCGATCGAGGTTTCCATGACGGCTGCAGCCATGGAAGGCATCTTACGCAATTGTTCCAACGCGCTATCGGCATCGAAGCGGTCATCTCGCAACAGGCGCGCTGTCTCTTTTCCGTAGGGAACCGTCCTGACACGTTCGTCGTATTGCTTCTCGACACGTTCGAACAACGCCATGACCGACATGAAGGTCTCCGTCCCGGTGTTCGATTTGAGCGCATCAGTACCCACTTTGACTGCCAGCGTCAGCAGATTGCGCGCCGTAAGTTCGACTTCTCCTTTCACATAGCCAGGTTGCCCTTGCGGGAATTTCGATGCCGGCAGGCGACACACGGGATAGTGATCGAGGATTGCGGCGATTCGATCGACGGGCGCTTGTGCCTTGCCGTAGCTCTCCGCCAATTCCGGAAACCGCTTTTGAAGTTCAGCACCGGTCGAAACGGCTGGCGTTGCCTTCTCGCCGTCCAGCGTCCGCCGCCAATCGGCGATGGCCCCGTGCAATAGTTCAGCGACCTCCTTGGCGACAGGATGATGAGCCGCCTCGACGGCCTGCTGCGCCGCCTCGAACTGCTCGTCGAGCATCGCGCGATTCGGGCTGCTGTCCGAAATCAGATCCTGCAACGTATTGCGAAGATCGCGATCGACACCGTCATAGGTACCGAACATCCAGTCCTCCGCCATTTTGTGACGCAATGCCTCAGGTTGCGCCATAAAGCGGACGGCCGCCATGCTGGCCTTGCCTACGAGCGCATCTCCCTGTTGGGCGTCGATGATGTTTCGCGCACGCCCCGCGTGGTAGTGACGATCCGAATCAAAGGCCGTCTGTGCCGTCTTCGGCGGCTTAAACGAGCGATGTACGCCCTTGCGACTTGCGCGATCCGTTACAACTTTCGCGATGTGTTCGGTGAGTTTGGGATAACCGGCAAATACATATGCGTCATCTCCATCGGTGTCCATGTCCCGCTTGCGCAACTCTCTGATCGGCACCGCGCCTAGTTCGCCAGGCAACAGCAGATCCTTCACACGAAGGCTGCCCGTTGTCGTCATCGACGTGGGCGATTGCGCGCGGTTTCGAGATTCCGTCCAAGTAGACAGCGTCTTCATGTCTTCCGTGGAACATGCTAGATCAAGGTGCTGGTACGCCTCTGGCCAGGATCCTTTCGGCGGAATAATCAGCATCCCTTTGCTATGGAGAATGTCTGCATCCGACTGCTTGGCGTCATCGAAGCCCGCATAACTATATTGGATCGCAAAGCAGTCGTTACTCAGGAACTTCGCCGTGACATCGCCAGACCCTATCGTCTTCACACGGTCTTCCTCAATAGGCAACAAGTTTTCCTTGTCGTACGGCGGCTTCCCCAGCAGGACGGCACCGCCCTTTTTGTCGAACGTCTCGCCCTTTTGCCTGGGTAGGTGGAGGTTGTCGTCGGCAGACGGCACCGCCCGGATCTTGCGCCCTTCGTAGCCGCCGTTGACGAGCAATCGATACTGCTCGAGCTTTGTGACGTTGTCCGGATCCAGAGGACCAGGCCGGCGCGCGTCGAGCCCCGGTGCCTTGCCGACAACCGTCGTTGCCTTGACCAGTTCATTCAGCTTTTCCTCGATAAGATCGCTCGCCTCCTTGACCGCTGCTTCGTCGCGAGGGAAATGCTGTAGCGCCTGGGGAGCCATGTAACTGGGCTCTTGCTTGAACGACTCGATTAGCTTGCGCTGTGCTTGGTCGGCGTGACCATCTCGACAAGCGGTCCACGCATTGATGAGCTCAGCCACGACCGGAATCTGCATGGCGGCCTCGTAGCGCAAGAACCCACAGCCGTCGTTCGGACATAGCTTTATTTCCTTGCCGGAGGCGGGATCCACCGGCTTGAACGGATGTTCCGGTCCGGGCACGTCCGGGAACCAGCCAATCCTCACCGTCCCTTCCACGGCGTGGTCGGCGGGCACGATCTCGAGTAGAGAGCGCTGAATTCGCGACCAATCCTCTCGCTGCGGCCCCAGCTTTGAGACCAGCTTCATAAATGGGCTCGTCGGCGCGCTGTCCGAGTACCGAATCGCCGGAAGCCGGCCGTATCCACGCTTTGAACCCGCCAGGATGGCTTGCGGACGCATACTCGGCACCTTCAAATGGCTGCCGCCGAACATATCGAAGCGCCACTGCTCGCCGTTGTGGTTGATCGTGCGCGCCAGCATGAAGGGGCTCAAGGGACCAGGTAGCTTGACTTCTGTCACAGGCTGGCCCGTCAAGCGTGAATAGAAGGAATACTGGGGTCCTCCTTCGGACTCTTCGCTCCGCAACGTCTTGCCGGTCATATCAATGAGCGTGTAGTGCGGCGATCCTTCTCCTGGCCGAACCGGACGCAGCGTGCCTGGCTTCGTCTTCATGCTCGCCTGCAGCTTATCGAGGTCGAGCGGAATGGGTTTGCTCTTTGCCGTCAACAAAGCTTCATCTCTGCGCATACGAACATCCAGCGCATTGAGAATGTCGTCGCCGACTTCGATCTGCGCAATGAGATTCCAACTCATCTCCTGCAGATCGGTGGTGACCGTGTCGCGCGTGCGCTCGAGCAGGCTTTCGACCCAACCTTTTAGCTCCGCACGCTGCTGTGCCACCTCGGTACGTGGCGCGTCTACCCAGCGCGTTTTCCACAAGCTTTGCGTGATCGCAAACGACTTCAGGATGTGCACGAAAGTCAGGGCGGGGCGACGCGTATCGAACTGTTCTGCCGGCTCGCCAGTAGCAGACTGATCCTCTCGACTATTTCCGGGTGTGGAATCTGCCTGATCCAACAACAATTGAATCTTACGATCCGCAATCGGCTTTAGCCGATCCATCAGCTTTAGTGCGGCTTTGCGATGACGCACGAGTTCCGGGCTTCGCTGTACCGGCACGAGGCCCATGCACAGTGTTCCCAGCGACTCCAGGTTTTCGCCGCGCAGGGCGTCCGTGTCGATCAACGCATGGACGCGTCCAAGGGCAGTCGGGACGAGCGGCTTCATCGCCTTCTGCATGTTGGCCGAACCTAGCGCCTTGAAGATAACGCCGATATGTTTGGCGGAAGCTGTTCCGAGCAGCTCGATCTTGTGCGTGTCGAGATGGGCCGCAAGCATGTGCAGACATGTCTGCGAAAGAGCTTGTAGGTCGTCGGCACTATCGTCCGCCGAATGGAGGCGTGACATCGCATTCGCGAGTTGCGCGAGCGACACCATGTTGAACTCGCTCCATTGCCGCTTGCCCTCGGATAGCGTTTCGGCGATGGCCTGCAAAGCGGTGGTGCATGCCGGCTCACGAGGCCAGCGACTCAACGCGTTGGCGATCGTGGCAAGCGAACGCGCTTCAAATTTCTCCGGATAGGCAAATTCAGCACGGCGCTCGATGAGCGCCTCGGCAAGCGCCCGTCCACCTGCAACACACTGCTCATCGTCAGGCCATTTACTCAGTGCGACGAGCGTGTTCGACAGTCCCTGATCGTTGAACGTCGCGCAAAGACCATCGTCCTCATGGATCCGCTGACCAAGCGCACCGGCGACCTTTAGGGCGGCCGGCTCGGCGGTCCAATGTGACAAGGCGTTAAGCGTGTTGCTGACGTCCTCGCTGTTCATCGCGTTGAGCTTGGACCTGTCTTGATCAAGTTGCCTTGCCAACTCCCGAGCAGCTTCTGCACTACCTGGAAGATCCGGCATCTTGCTGAGCGCGTTCAGCGTCCCACTCATTTGATGAGCAGAAAAGCCTTTGCGTAACTCTGCATCGCCGACGAGGCGTGCGGCTAATGCGGCAGCAAGTTCTGTACAGGATTCGTACTGCGGGAATTTGCACAGCGCGACGAGCATGCCTGAAATTTCCTGTGCACCGGCAGTAGCGATTGCCTCCTCGTCACTGCGCAAGCGTTGGGCGATCTCGCGGGCCCCGTCGGGGAATTCCAGGACATGTGCAAGCCGCGCCATTGCAGATAGCGCATTGAGGGAATCCAACGGGTGCTTCACCAGGTCGCCTTCTGCACGCAAGCGACGAATCAGAGTAAGTGCCGCATCGCGGCACTGGTCGTCTTCCGGCCAATAACTGAGCGCATTCGCTGTCAAACTGACGTGGCCCCCAGTGAGGCGACGGGCTAACGGACCTTGATCGTTTTCACCCGGCACGAGAACGCCGGCCAGTGCGCGAGCCGCCTGCATACATCCGGGGTGCTTCGCCCACGTCCGCAATGCATTGAGCGTTTGAACCGCCTCCTGCTGGTTGAAAGAGCGTACGACGCTCGGATCGGTCGCGATGCGCGGAATGAGCGTGAGCGCGGCTTCCTTGCAATAGGGCAAATCCGGCCATTTCGACAGCGCGCCTAATACGTTGCTGATCTCCTGTTCATTGAAGCCGACCTGAAGGTCGCGTTCAGAAACGACACGCTCGGCAAGCGTGCTCGCGACCGCCTTGCAGACAGCCTGCTCCGGCCATTTCGATAGGGCGGTCAACGCATTCGCAAGGGACTGCTCTTGCAGCTTTTCCCGCAATGCCGGCTCGTTTTTGAGGCGACCAGTAAGCGCTTGCGCGACTTCGATACAGGGGCGCGCCGAAGGCCATTTGCTGACGATATTAAGTACGCTGGCGACTTCCTGTGCGCTCAGCTGACTGCGCAGCGCGGACTCGTTTTGCAGACGCTCGACAAGAAGCCGTAACCCCGTTTGCGATGGGTCTTTGAGTCCGTCTCGCGCCAGCGACGCGAGCGCGTTGCTAACACCCTGCGGCGACAGATCGGCAAGGATCGTACTGCTGTTGTTCAAGCGTGCGGCGACATTTTCGGTTGCCGCCGCGCACAAAGAATCTCCCGGCCACTTGGCAAGCGCGCCGAGCACGTTGCTTACGCCTTGCGCGTCCAGCGTCGTCGCCAACGTCGGCGTGCTCGCGAGACGCTGAGCAAGATTCGCTGCCGCTTGCGCACATTGGGAGACGTCAGCACTTTGCGAAAATGCATTGAGTGCCATACTGAGGCCCTGTCCTTCCAGTCTGGCGAGGCAGTCCCCGTCTTCCAGCAGAACATTTGCGACATGGGATAGCGCCGCATTACGCGGTTCGCTCGGGAGCTTCGAAAACGCGTTGAGCAGAAGTGCCGTCACCTTTAGATCCCTAAAGTCCGCGTCTCCCCCACGTCCCATCACCTCGCGAGCGATTTTCTCGATTGCACCCAGAGCTGCGGGAAGACGTTCGAACTTGCTCAGCCGGTTCGACAAGTGGGCCAGGTGATAGACGGACCCGCCATTCAACCACTCCGCCTTGACCAAGTAGTGCGCCACATCCTCTATGCGCTGCTCGACCTGCGGGTCTTGCAGAGGCTCGTGCCGGCCGTCCCCCGAGCGCAGCGTGCATTTGTCGAGCGCGTCCACATACCGGCCAAGCAAAAACAGCGACACATCTGTCTTGCCCTCCGGATCCAGAAAGGCGAGCGCCCTCGGATGCCCCTTTTTCCCTGCAAGCACGTTGGCGGTCGCAAGGTCCAGCACGTCCGCGCGTGAATATCTGGCGGTATGTTGCAAATAGAGCTGTTGCCGCTTGCGCTGTTCGAGCAGGACCTTCGCATCGAGGCCACCAACAGGACGGTAGGCGATTGCCTCCCGAGATGGCCCTTTCCTCGCAAAGTCGTAATCAACCGTGCGAACTCCCCGCTGCGACCCGGCGAGGCGCTGAGGCCGCGCTGGCACCGGTTGGGTAGCATGTTCACCAAGCGTACCTGTTCCGGTCCCTGAGAATACAGAGGGCCTGCGGGGCGTACGGGAAAGGTTTATGAAATTGCCCGACTGCCGAATGGAGCCGGAACCTATGGACGCCGTGTTCTCGGATCGGGTATTTGCTCGCGACTGGAAATTCCCCGGCATCCCTGCTGGCCGAAACACGGCTCGCGGTTGCGATGCAACCGAAGACGATGGCGACAAATTTTCCGGCGTGGTATCTGCTTCCCTCGAAATGCTGGGGGAGTTCGAAACCTTTGGTCTCATGGCATTGGCCTCCGTAGGCATCGCGGTCTAAAGACGCTACAGTAATGAGGTCGTGCGCATCGTCAGGTACTCGCGCGAAGAAATGTGCCACCAGGCGCAACGAAGCCGCCGCATCTTGTGCCATGCAGCACGTCTTCCGGAAAGCGAAAACCGGGTCGCGTGGCTCGCGCTGCGGGAGGCGGCTCGCAGTGCGTATGTTGTGGCGTCCAACTCGTCACTGTAATGCCGGGGCACTTCGCCGCTTGCCTATCCAGCGGATCTGTAATCCGCTCGGTTCCTGAGAGACGGTTTCATCAAGACGGCTCGACGCGCCGGAGGGTATTCCAGCAGATCAGGCAGCGACCGAGTTTGAGGAACGCGCCGTGAACGTCCGTACGTCGCTCGAAACGAATACGGAGGCGACGGAAGCGATGCAGCCAAGCATGCGTGCGTTCAACGACCCAGCGCTATTTGCCAGGGCCACAGCCATGTCCGGTACTGCGCATGGCGATCACCGGTTCGATACCCTGCTCGCACTGAGTGGATTTCCGGCCTAGGTCTTTTTGCACATTGCCTCCCTTCATCCAAGTGCGACCTTTTTCGTATGCCGACACCAGGATGGAGTTTTCACCCGCCTGCCCGTCGACCAAAAAGTGACCCCACTAACATCACAGGATTGCATTTTCACACTTCATGTTATTTTATTATCATATTTCGTGAACCGCCGACCACGCGCGCGGTCGCCCCCCTATACCAAGGAAGAGACAACAGATGGAGACAATCGCCGTCATCGGCAGCAACATGGTCGACCTCGTGACCTATGTCGCGCGCATGCCCGTTCGGGGCGAAACGCTCGAGGCGCCGAACTTCGAACTCGGCTGCGGCGGCAAGGGCGCGAACCAGGCCGTCGCGGCCGCGCGGCTCGGTGCGCGCGTCGTGATGGTCACGAAGGTCGGCGACGACGTGTTCGCCGACAACACGATCCGCAACTTCGAGCGCGAAGGCATCGACACCACGCACGTGCGCAAGGTCGCCGGCGTGTCGAGCGGCGTCGCGCCGATCTTCGTCGAGCCCGATTCGAGCAACAGCATCCTGATCGTCAAGGGCGCGAACCGCCACCTGCGGCCCGCCGACATCGACGCGGCCGCGCCGATGCTCGCCGAATGCGCGCTGATCGTGCTTCAGCTCGAAATCGAGCTCGACACCGTCTATTACGCAATCGAATTCGGCGCGCGGCACGGCATTCCGGTGTTGCTGAACCCCGCGCCCGCCGTGGCCGACCTCGATTTCGAACGCATCCGTTCCGTCGAATTCTTCGTGCCGAACGAAACCGAGCTCGCGATCGTGTCGGGCATGCCGGTCGATTCGCGCGAGCGCGCCACCCGTGCCGCCGAAGCGCTGGTCGCGCGCGGGCTCAAGCACGTGCTCGTCACGCTCGGCAGCAACGGCTCGCTGCTGGTGTCGCGCGACGGCGCGCGGCACGTGCCGGGCGTCCCGGTCGACGCGCGCGACACGACGGGCGCCGGCGACGCGTATATCGGCTGCTTCGCGCGCTGCTATGCCGCGTCGCGCGACGCGCTCGACGCGATGCGCCACGCGTCCGCGTACGCCGCGCATTCGGTCACGGGCCTCGGCACGCAGAAGTCGTACGCCGACGCCGCGACGTTCGAACGCTTCCTCCGCGACGCCGGCCTCTGACCGGCGCCTTCATCGACGAGACATTGGGAAGGAGACACCCATGAGCCGAGCCCGGATCGAACACGCCCCCGACGGCTATTACCTGAACCGCACGCCGCTTTTCGCGTTCACGCTGCTGTGCTGCCTGTTCGCGCTGTGGGGCACCGCCGCGAACCTGAACGACGTGCTGATCGCGCAGTTCAAGAAATCGTTCTTCCTGTCCGATTTCGAATCGGCGTTCGTGCAGTCCGCGTTCTATCTCGGCTACTTCTTCCTCGCGATTCCGGCCGCGACCGTCGTGAAGAAGTTCAGCTACAAGACGACGATCCTCGTCGGCCTGCTGCTCTACACGACCGGCTGCCTGCTGTTCTTCCCTGCCGCATCGATGGCGAAGTACGGGATGTTCCTCGTCGCGCTGTTCGTGATCGCCGCGGGCCTGTCGTTTCTCGAAACGGCATCGAATTCGTATTCGACGCTGATGGGCCCGCGCGACACCAGCACGCGGCGCCTGAACATCTCGCAGACGTTCTATCCGTTCGGCGCGATGGCCGGCGTCTACATGGGCAGCTTCCTGATCTTCAAGGAAGGCGACGCGTCGCATGCGCAACTCGCGGCGATGTCGGCCGCCGACGCGCACACGCACCAGCTCGCGATGATCCAGGCCACGCTCGAACCGTACAAGTGGCTGATCGTCGTGCTCGTCGCCGTGTTCATCGTGTTCGCGCTCACGCCGTACCCGGCGTGCAAGGGCCACGGCCCGGGCGCGCTCACGCACCGGATCGACGCGCGCGGCACGCTCGCGCGCCTGTTCGGCAACCGGCGCTTCGTCGCGGGCGTGGTCGCGCAATTCCTGTATGTGGGCGCGCAGGTCGGCGTGTGGAGCTTCACGATCCGGCTCGCGATGCAGATCGGCGGCCTCACCGAGCGCGGCGCATCGCGCTACCTGCTCGCGACATTCTTCGCGTTCTTCGTCGGCAAGCTGGTCGCGACGCTCGTGATGAAACGCGTCGGCCCGGCCAAGGTGCTGATCGTCTACGGCATCCTGTGCATCGCGCTGCTCGCGTACACGATCGGCGTGCACGACATCACCGCCGTGTATGCGGCCGTGTGTGTGAGCATGTTCCTCGGCCCGTGCTGGCCGACGATCTACGGACTGACGATCGACGGCCTCGGCAAGGACACCGAATACGGCGGCTCGATCCTCGTGATGAGCATCGTCGGCGGCGCGGTCGTGCCGCTGATCCAGGGGCTGATCTCCGATCACACCGGCGGCAACATGCAGCTCGCGTTCGTCGTGCCGCTCGCATGCTTCGTCGTGATCGTCTACTACGGCTTCTACTGCCTGCGCCACCTGCCGGCGGCCACGCCCGACGCGGCGGCCGACGGCCATGCGCCCGCGCGCTACGCCGCGACGCGCAACACGTCGGGAGCCTGACCATGCGGGGCGAGATCGAACTGCGGCGAGACGACTTCCGCGAAGCGCCGCGCACGCTGTACCGCACCGACGGCCTCACCGTCACCGCGTTCGCGTATCCGTCCGGCGTCGAGGCGCTGAAGCTCGACAACCGCCGCGGGCACCTCGTCGTGCTGCCGTATCTCGGCCAGATGATCTGGGCCGCCGAATTCGACGGCCGCGACCTGACGATGAAGCACATGTTCCGGCAGCCGAAGCGCGCGACGTCGATCATCGATACCTACGGCTGCTTCATGTTCCACAGCGGGCTGCTGCGCAACGGCTGCCCGGGGCCGGACGACACGCATGCGCTGCACGGCGAGATGCCGTGCGCGCCGATGGACCGCGCGAGCCTCGTCGTCGGCTCGGATGCGCGCGGCGCGACGGTCGAAGTGACCGGCGAATACGAATACGTGCAGGGCTTCGGCAGCCACTACGTCGCGCGTCCGTCGGTGCGGCTGGCCGAGCACGATGCGCGGATGACGATCGCGATGGACGTGACGAACCTCGGCGGCACGCCGATGGACCTGATGTACATGGCCCACCTGAACTACGCGTACGTGCCGGGAGGTCGCTTCGTGCAAGCGTTGCGTCCAGGCGGGCTGCGGCTGCGCGACAGCGTGCCGGCTCACGTGAAGCCGACCGCCGCGTGGCGCGACTACACGGCCACGCTCGCGCGCGATCCGGCGCGGCTCGCGACGCTCGATGCGCCCGCGCTGTACGACCCCGAAATCGTGTTCTTCATGAACGACGTTGAAACGGACGCCGACGGCGTCGCGCATTTCCGGCTCGTGCATCCGGACGGCGGCGCGTTCCACACCTCATACCGCCCCGAGCAATTTCCGCATGCGACGCGCTGGATCCTGCACAACGCGGACCAGCAGGTCGCTGCGTTCGCGCTGCCGTCGACCTGCGAGCCGGAGGGTTACGAAGCCGAACGCCGCAAAGGCCACGTCGCGGCGCTGGCGGCGGGCGCATCGCGCCGCTTCGAAGTGCTGACGGGCTACCTCGGCCCGGCGGAAGCCCGCGATGCGTGATGCGATGAGAGGCGCGATGAGAGGCGCGACGAGAAGCGCGCTGCATGGCGCGCCGCACGCCCGCGCCGCATCAGGTCACGAGCGCGATCCCGTGCTCGCGGATCGCCGTTTCGTAGCGACGGCTCAGTTGCCCGTCCGAGATCACGTAGTTGAAATCGGTCAGTTCGGCGAAATAGGCCGCGCGCACTTCGTCGAATTTCGTGTGATCGACCAGCAGGAAGCGGTTCTGCGCGCGCGCCATCACTTTCTTCTTCGCGTCGACTTCGTGGAAGTTGAAGCACGTGACGCCGCAGCGCTCGCTCACCCCGGCCGCCGAAATGAACGCCTTCGACACGCGCACCGAATCGAGGATGCCCGTTTCGGCGACCGATTCGAACACCATGTTCTGGCGGTGATACGCGCCGCCGCACAGGATCACGTTGCAATGCGGCTTCTGCTGCAGCTTCGCGAACACGTTCAGCGAATTGCACACCGCGGTGAATTCGAGGTCGTCCGGAATGAAGTCGACGATGAACGGCGTGGTCGACCCGCAGTCGACGAAGATCGTGTCGCCGGTCGTCACGAATTGCGCGGCCAGCTTGCCGATGCGGCGCTTTTCCTCCGTCTGCCGGTTGTTCTCGGCGCTGATCAGGTATTCGCCGATGTCGCTGCGCTGCGCGGCGAAATGGCGCGTCACGTAGCCGCCGATCAGGCTCAAGCCGTGCGGGTTGTCCGCGAGATCGCGACGGATCGTCATTTCGGACACGCCGAACAGTTCGGCGACTTCCCTCAGATGAATCGCGTTCTGCCCTTGCAGCACGTTCATCAAGGTCTTGATCCGTTCGCCCTTCTTTGTTTCCATGCCGGTATCCTGCGTGCCCGCCGCGTGAGTCGTTCGTCGTGCCGGGCGCGCGGGCCCGGCCGGAATGTCGTATTTGTAACAAACCGATGTGAAAACATCAACTTTCCGTGTGCCCTTTCCGCACACGATCCGTGGAGTCCTGACACATGCCGCTTTCCAACGCCCAGCTCGCCCAAACCATCGATCACACGCTGCTCGCGCCCGACGCGAGCGACGCGCAGATCCGCGAGCTCTGCCGCCAGGCGGCCGAGCATCGTTTTTACTCGGTCTGCGTGAATTCGGCGAACGTGCCGCTCGCCGCGCGCGAGCTGGCTGAAACCGGCGTGCTCGTCTGCGCCGTGGTCGGCTTTCCGCTCGGCGCGGGGTTGTCCGCCGCGAAGGCATTCGAAGCCACCGCCGCGATCGCGGCGGGCGCCGGCGAGATCGACATGGTGATCAACATCGGCGCGCTGAAAAGCGGCCGCGCCGACGACGTGAAGGCCGACATCGACGCCGTGCATCGCGCGTGCGGCACGGTGCCGCTGAAGGTGATCCTCGAAACGGGGCTGCTGACCGACGACGAGAAGGTGCGCGTGTGCGAGATGTGCCGCGATCTCGGCGTCGCGTTCGTGAAGACGTCGACCGGGTTCGGCCACGGCGGCGCGACGCTCGCCGATGTCGCGCTGATGCGCCGCACCGTCGGGCCGACGCTCGGCGTGAAGGCGTCGGGCGGCGTGCGCGATCGCGCGGCCGCGCTGGCGATGCTCGAAGCCGGCGCGACGCGGCTCGGGACGAGTTCAGGCGTGGCAATCGTGACCGACCAGGGCGGCGGCGGGTCGGGGTACTGACGCGCGAACGGCGGGCCTTTGCGCGCGTACGTCATGCGTCGGGCTCGGCCGTCGGAATCCATTGCACAAGCGGCAGCACGCGGCGCGCCGATGGCAAAATGCGCGCGCCGTTCGTCTAAAGCTTCGCCGCCTCTTCCGGGCATGCGACAACCCCGGCACAATGCCGCCCATGCGCAACGACAACGCCTTCGTCTACCCGTCCACCGGCCTCGCCGGGCGGCTCGCCAACCGGATGGTCGCGAGCCGTCCCTTGCTGCGCGCATGCCGCGCGCTGCTGTCGCGGCTGCCGTTCCTGCAGCTCGCGAGCGACGTCGAGCATGTCGTGTATTGCACGTGGGTCGTCGACGTCGCGGCCGTCCAGCATCTCGTGCCGCGCGGCGTCACACTCGCGAGCCGAGGCGGCCGCACGCTGTTCACGACGCTCACCTACCGGCATCGCCACTTCGGCCCGCGTCTCGCCGGGCCGCTGCGCCGCGTGTTTCCGTCGCCGCTGCAAAGCAACTGGCGGCTCTACGTCGACGCGCTGCCGGACGGCGTGCCGGCCGAGCGCACCGTGCTGTTCGTGAAGAACGTGTTCGACCACCCGCTCTATGCGCTCGGCAGCCGGCTGTTCAGCGACGCGCTGCCGTCGCATCTCGCGCGGCCCTTCACGCATGCGGCGCACGACGGACGCTACGACACGCGGCTGGCGGCAAGCGGTGGCAGCGCACCCGACTTCCGCTGCACGGCCGAAGCGTCGCACGACCGGACGCTGCCCGCCGCCTTCGCACCGATCTTCGACGACTGGCGCGCGGCCGTGGCCGCGCTGTCGCTGCAGCACGCGGCCGTCGCCCACGTCGAGGACTGCGACCGCCTCGCGTATGCGTCGATCGACCTGCCGATCGACGTCGACGCGGTGCGGCCGCTGAAGACGGTCGGCCCCGTCGGCGGCGGCGACTTTCTCGCCCGCATCGGCGCGACCGGCGAACCGCTGTGCTTCGTCGTGCCCGACGTCGCATTTCGCGTCCTGTCCGAGCGGCTGCTGTAGCGCGACCTGTCGGTACACGACGCGTCATCACGCCGCGCGCGCCATACAAAGCACGCGGCCGCCCGAAGGCGGCCGCATGAAACACCATGGGACAACCGGCTTACTTGCCGTAGTCGTACACGCCGCGCCCGGTCTTCCTCCCGAGCCGCCCTGCCGACACCATCTCGCGCAGCAGCGGGCACGCGCGATACTTCGGATCGCCGAAGTCCTTCGCGAACACGTCCATCACCGCGAGGCACACGTCGAGGCCCACGAGGTCGGCCAGCGCGAGCGGCCCGATCGGGTGGTTCGCGCCGAGCTTCATCCCCGCGTCGATCTCCTCGGCCGACGCGATGCCTTCGGCCAGCACGAAGAACGCTTCGTTGATCATCGGCACCAGGATCCGGTTCACGACGAAGCCCGGCGAATTGCGCACGCCAATCGGCGACTTGTCGAAACGCTCGGTCAGCGCGCGCACGGCCGACGCGGTCGCGTCGCTCGTCTGCAGCCCGCGAATGATCTCGACGAGCGGCATCAGCGGCACCGGGTTGAAGAAGTGCATGCCGAGGAAACGCGACGGATCGGCGAGCGGCGCCGCGAGCGCGGTGATCGAGATCGACGACGTGTTGGTCGCGATGATCGCGTCCGGGCGCGCGACGGCCTCGATCTGCTTCAGGATGCGGCCCTTCAGCTCGACGTTCTCGGTCGCGGCTTCGATCACGATGTCGACCGCGGCGAGCGTCGCGTAGTCGGTCGACGTCGTGATGCGCGCGAGCGCCGCGTCACGCGTGGCCGCGTCGAGCTTGTCCTTCGACACGAGCCGCTCGAGGCTGCCCTTCAGCGTCGCGAGGCCCTTGTCGAGCGCGGCGTCGCTGACGTCGATCATCACGACGTTCAGTCCTGCAACGGCGGCGGTTTGCGCAATGCCGTTACCCATGGTTCCGGCGCCCACGACGCCGACGGTTTCGATGGCCATGACGATTCCTGTGTATTCGGAGGCTGAGCGGTCGATTATCAGATGTTCTCGAAGATCGCCGCAATCCCCTGGCCGCCGCCGATACACATCGTCACGAGCGCGTAACGCCCGCCGATGCGCTTCAGCTCGTACAGCGCCTTCACCGTGATCAGCGCGCCGGTCGCGCCGATCGGGTGACCGAGCGAGATGCCCGAGCCGTTCGGGTTGACCTTGGCCGGATCGAGGCCGAGTTCCTGCGTGACCGCGCACGCCTGCGCGGCGAACGCCTCGTTCGCTTCGATCACATCGAGATCGGTGATCTTCAGGCCGGCGCGTTCGAGCGCCTTCTGCGTGGCCGGCACCGGGCCGATGCCCATGTACGCCGGATCGACACCCGCGTGCGCATACGCGACGAGGCGGGCGAGCGGCTTCACGCCCTGCGCGCGCGCGGCGTCCGCGCTCATCATCAGCACGGCGGCGGCCGCATCGTTGATGCCCGACGCGTTGCCGGCCGTCACGGTGCCGTTCTCCTTCGCGAACACCGGCTTGAGCTTCGTGAAATCGTCGGCACTCGCGTCGTGACGCACGTGCTCGTCGGTGTCGAACGCGACCTCGCCCTTCTTCGTACGGATCGAGATCGGCAGGATCTGGTCCTTGAAGCGCCCTTCGGCGATCGCGCGCGCCGCGCGACGATGCGATTCGAGCGCCAGCGCGTCCTGCGCTTCACGCGAAATATCGTATTTCCTCGCGACGTTCTCGGCCGTCACGCCCATGTGGATCGCCTGGAACGGATCGTGCAGCGCGCCGAGCATCATGTCGACGAGCTTCGCGTCGCCCATGCGCTGGCCGAAGCGCGCGGCCGGCACGGTGTACGGCGCGCGGCTCATGCTTTCCGAGCCGCCGCCGATCGCGACGTCGGCGTCGCCGAGCATGATCGTCTGCGCGGCCGACACGATCGCCTGCAGGCCGGAGCCGCACAGGCGGTTCACGGTCAGCGCCGGCGTGTGCTGCGCGACGCCGCCGTTGATCGCCGCGACGCGCGCGAGATACATGTCCTTCGGCTCGGTGTTCACGACGTGGCCGAATACGACATGGCCGACCGCATCGCCGGGCACGTTCGCGCGCGACAGCACTTCGGCAACCACCTCCGCGCCGAGGTCGGTCGGCGAGAAATCCTTCAGGCTCCCGCCGAAATCGCCGATCGCGGTACGGACACCGCTCACCACCACGACTTCCTTCGCTGCATTGCTCATCGTCTCACTCCGGTTCGTTCGCGCCCGCGGGCGCGGGGATGCGTTTGCGTTACATGTTCGGGTAATTCGGCCCGCCGCCGCCTTCGGGCGTGACCCACACGATGTTCTGCGTCGGGTCCTTGAT
>NZ_LFZP01000020.1:0-75334 GCF_002925705.1 Burkholderia anthinoferrum | reverse complement strand
TCGCTCACTCAAAGCTGACAGGAATATGAATCACTTCATAAACCTGACTTACTTTAGTGTGAGACTCTTGATACTTTCGCTATCTGATCCGAGGATCAGCTCGCTTTCATCAAGCGCCCACACTTATCGGCTGTTAATTTTTAAAGAGCATGTCTGCGAGAAACTCCGCGTTTCCCAGCAGCGCTGCGTTTTCAGCAGCAGAGAAGCGAGATTATGAACCGTGTTTCGCAGCTCGTCAACAACTTTCTGAACGACTTCGTTGCGACTGCGGGGCCCATCTTCCTGCGCCGCCGCGGCTCGTTACCACCGAACCCCAACAGCACCGCTTCCCTTCCTCCCGCGCCGCGTTTCCGTTAGCGCGAAAGAGGCGTGATTCTAAGCAGCTCGCGGCATTCGCGCAAGGGGCTTGCAGCAACTTTTTTACGCAATTCGGCCGTCCGGCCATGCGTCGGCACCAGACCGCTTATGGTGCAAAGAACGGACTAGAATGTGAGGTTCTTCGCCTCTTTCTATATACGTCTTTAATATGCGCCAGCGAATCGCCAAACGCCTTCCCCCCGATGCCGACAAACTGGTCGGTCTGTCACTTGCGCTCTTCGCGTCGGGCAGCCGCATCGAGGATCGCTTCTGGGAAGCGAAGCTCGATGCGCTGCTCGCCAAGATTGTCCGCAACGGCAATCAGACGACGCTCGATGCCGCGCTCGACCATCTTCAACAGAATCATCCCGACGCCTACGGCGCGCTCGCCGACATGGCCGAGACGCACAGCGAGTCGATGGTGATCGAACACGACGGCCAACCGTACGATGCGCTGCTGGTCGCCGTCCCGGTTCTCGCCTGGACGCGCTACATGATTCCGTCCGGTCCGCTCAAGGGCGACGTTGCCGACGCGTTGCGAACGCACCTGCAGGCGCACGTGCTGGCGAACGGCACGCTCGTCGGGCTCGCCCCATTCCTCTACAGCATCGACCAGTTGCCGCGACACCATGTGGAAACCTACCGGCTCGCCCAGCAGCTCGCACATGCGGCGATCGGCCAGCACACCCCGAAGCTGAGCTTCGGCGACCTGCCGGAAACTTCGCCGATCCTGGCCGATCCGCGCTTCCTGCTGGCGGTCGTCGCCGCGCCTGCCGGCTCGCCGCTGTTCCGCTGGCAGGAAGAAGAAAACGGCAGCCGTATCGAGCGTGGTCAGTGCCTCGAACAATGGGCCGCACAGGGCGGCCCGAACCTGGCGATCGCGCTGCCTGGCTGCGAATTCGAATGCCTGCTTCCGGACGCGTACTACTCGGCCTGCCGCGATGCGGACGAACGCGTGCGTCCGCACACCGTCCGAACGGCCATTCGTTATCTATTCGACACACTTGGTGCAGCGCCGCAAGAGCTGCGCGCGGTGGTCGCCGGCTTCGGCGAACGTCGCATCGACGAGTATCGCGTCGGCTTCACGCGGCGTGCCAGCAACGACGTGATCTATGGTGTCGTGTGGCCGCTCTACGGCCGTGAAAACGGCGACGTATCGATCGATAGCGCGACGCTCGAGGGCGAAGCGCCGATCGAAGGACCGCTCGAGGAAATCGTGAGCCTGCTGAAAGAATGCGGCGTAACCGACGTCCGGCGGCACGCGGGCCGTTTCGAACCCGAATACTGCGACGACTGCGGCGTACCGCTTTACGCCGATCCGCTCGGTGAAATCGTCCATGCGGAAATGCCGGAAGACGCGTCGCCCGCCCAACCGCACTTTCACTGATCCACCCCGCAGGCCCCGACAGCCTGCCCCGCCCAAAGCCGCTTCCGGTGACCACCGGAGCGGCTTTTTTCTTGTCCGCTGCCCCGCCGCCCAAAATTTCGAACTTTTCCTAAGCCTTTCAGCCAAGCAGACATCGTGTAAGGTCTTTGTCATTATCGGGGCCAGCTTATACCCAACGGCAATCAATGACCCACCTTATGGAGGTTGAATATGCGGTTCTTGGTACTTAACTCAGACGCCGAACGGCGTGACGGACTGAAGACCCTGTTGCGGCAGATCGACCGGCACGCCAGCATCAACGACGCGCCTGACGGTTTCCAGGCACGCCGGCTGCTGCGCACCCAGCGTTTCGACCTCGTCGCGATCGACTGGCTGGACGTGGGCCGGCTCAGCGAGCTTCAGGCGCTCGGCAACGCATGCTCGCCGACACCGGTCGCCGTTCTGGTCGACGACATCTCGCCCGAAGCCATCCAGCGCTTCTTCAATTACGGCGTCGCGGGCGTCATCCCGCATTCCACGCGGCCGCACCTGATCGTGCGTGCGCTCGAGATCGTACTGCTGGGCGGACACTACATTCCGCCGATCGCCCTCAGCCTGCTGCCGTCAACGGCAATGGCGCGCCACGACGCCCATTTCCAGACGCTCGCCGGCTCGCTTCCACGGCGCCCGCCGAGCGGACTCCTGTCGCCGCGCCAAGCCCAGATCATGCGGTTCGTCCACATGGGCAGCACGAACAAGATGATTGCCCGTACGCTCGGCATCAGCGAAGGCACCGTGAAGATCCACCTCGCGAGCATCTTCCAGCAGCTCGGCGCCGCAAACCGCGCCGCCGCGGTCGCGATCTACAACGGCTGGCTGTCGCCCCATCTCGAGGTACTGCTGGCGAACCGCAATCGCGCCCGCAAGCTGGCCATCGGCGAACACGGCCCCGCTCCGCTGCGAACACAACGGCATGACCGTCCGTACCCGTTGCCTATCGCCAACGCCGGCACACAGGACCTGCCGCTCGCCGCCGAGCCGCCGGCACGGTTCCGGCGCGGACGCTAGGCCAACAGTCTCGATATTGCGACGGTCGGGCATGTGCAGGCTCCCACCTTTGATGCTCAACGAGTAATATGGACGCATGGGTTTTCTTTTCACACCGCTTCCGCTCTGGGTTGGCATCGGTGGCTGGATCGCCGCCGTGGCCCTGCTCGCGCTCGCGATGTGGAATCGCCCGTTCGTACGCCTGCAGGACGCCACGCTTCAGCACGTGTGGCTCGCGCTCGTCACTGCGATCACGGTCCTGTGGGCCTCGAACGCATGGCTCGAAGATGGCATCGTCATGCATCTGCTTGGCGCAACGCTGCTCGTCACGCTGTTCGACTGGACACTCGCACTGGTCGCGATGGGCGCCGTCACGGCGATGGCCGCAGTGATATTCGACGCGCCGTGGCAAGGCGTCGGCCTGACCTATCTGGTCTACGGTGCGCTGCCTGTCGGCGTGTCGGCATTGCTGCAACGCGCCGCGCTCGCCTGGCTGCCGCACAACCTCGCGTCATTCATCACCGGACAGGGCTTCCTGTCGCCCGCCATCGCGATCGTCGCGGTCGCCGCCGCGGCGGCCGGTGTTCAGCTCGCGCTCGCGGACGGCGTGCCCGTCGTGATTCCGGCCGGCTATTTGCTGAACACCGCGCTGCTCGCGCTCGGCGAAGCATGGTTCACCGGCATGGCAACGGCACTCATCGCCGTCTATCGCCCCGCGTGGGTCACGACCTTCGACGTCCGCCGCTACCGCCTCGGCGGCCCGCGCGCCTGAATTTCCTCCGGATCGGCTCCACGCATCTGCGTGCCGGGGCACTTTCCGCGGCGCGCGCCGAGTACGTCGCCTACTGCCGCACAACTTTTTTACGCTAAGATTGAACTCCTGTTCTTCATCGGGCCTCTATACGTGCCCGATGTCTCCTTCGCTCCTCACCAATAACCAGATGGACAGCTCACCTGCCTCGCTCCGGATTTTCCGGGCGCTCGGCAAGCTGGCAGCCTGTATCGCGGGCCTGTCGCTTGCGCTTCCCGCGCCGGTATTTGCCGACCTGCTCGACCAGCGCTCCGAACTGATCAACAAATTCGTCAACGAGATGCATGCCGATCCGCTCGCCGCGGATTGTGCGGCGCACGGCAGCTTCATCGCCAGCACATCGACGGCGTTCGACCGCGTGGACTTCGCGCCGAACGCATTCGACAGCGGCAACGCGACGATCACGCCGTGGAACGACTCGTTCGACCAGGGCAAGCAGCGCGTGAAAGTCGACAACATCGTCACCGTCGACGGGCTCGGCATCCACAGCAACGGCAGCGATCCGACGCCGCTGAAGTTTCGCTGCGGCTATGTCGGCCAGCAAATGCTTGCGTTCAGTTGGAACGACCCGGTTCCGCCGCTGAAGCCGCGCGTCGAGCGCTCGTCGTCCTCGACGAAGAAGTTCAAGGGCAAGTCGCACCGCGGCAAAGCCAAGGCGAAGGCATCGGGCCGCACCGGCAGCAAGAAGGCCGTCTCGACGAAGAAATCAGGCGGCCAAAAGAAAGCCGTGAAGAAGAAAACCGCGAAGAAATCCTGATACGACGGAGCGGCAACGACAGCAGCAAAAAGCCGGCGCATCTCGCGATGCACCGGCTTTTTTCATGCGACGACGGCAGCGCCTACGCGAACGTGTCGACGTGCACCAGGATCGCGGCGAGCATCGCCGCGCCGAGCGCCGCGCTGCGCTCGCCGTTCCAGCCGACGCGCTCGTCGGGGAGGTTCGCGTTGTCCTTGAACGGCATTTCGAGCGTCAACGACAGGCAGCCGAACTGGTGGCCGATGTACTTCGACGCGAGCTTCAGCGCATCTTCCTTGTACTTGCTCGCCGCGTAGCCATGCTCGGTCTGGAAGTCCGGGCTCGCGACCTTGAACGCTTCGATGAACGCGGCCTGCTCCTTGCCCTGCTGCTCGGTAAAGCTCGGCAGCATCTCCGAGCCGGCGACGAACACGTACGGCAGATCCTCGTCGCCGTGAATGTCGAAGAACATGTCGCAGCCGATCGCGTGGATCGCGTCGCGCACGGCCAGCACTTCGGGGCTGCGCTCGGCATCGGGCGCCATCCACTCGCGGTTCAGGTTCGCGCCGGCCGCATTGGTGCGCAGGTTACCGTGCACGCTGCCGTCCGGATTCATGTTCGGCACGATGTAGAACGTCACGCGATCGTAGACCTTGCGCGCAACCGGATCGCCGGCCCAGTCGCCCCATCCGGCCAGCCGTTTGACCAGCCCTTCGACGAACCACTCGGCCATCGACTCGCCCGGATGCTGGCGCGCGATGATCCACACCTTCTTCTTCGGCGCGCCGTCGAGTTCCGGCGTGCCGAGCGTCAGCAGCGACATCGGACGGCCTTCGACCGTGCGGCCGAGTTCGACGACGCTCGCCTGAGGCAACTGCTGGACCGCGCCGAGAAACGCGGCGTGACGCTCTTCCGAGTACGGTTCGAAATACGCGTAGTAGATGCTGTCGAACTCCGGCGTATGGTCGATGGTCATCGTCTTGCCGTCGAACGTCGTCGGCACGCGGAACCAGTCGACGCGGTCATAGCTCGCCACCGCGTGGTAGTTGCGCCAGCCCGACGGATACGCGCATTCGGCTGCGTTCTCGAACGTCATCACGCATCGCTCGCCGCGTGCACCCGTCAAGCGGTAGTAAAACCATTGCGCGAATTCCGAACGATTGTCGCCGCGCACGCGCAGCCGGATTGCGTCGGGGCTGTCGCACGACACGACGTCGATTGCGCCTGCGTCGAAATTACTGGTGATCGAAAGGGCCATCTGTCCATCTCCTTTGTCGACCGGCGCTGGCGCTTCAGCGCTTACGCCGGTCCCATGCAAAGCGGTCGACCGAAGCAGGCGGTATGTCGCCGGTCCGGCCTCACGCATGCGCCGACCGTCTCGCGAACGGCCGGCAGGTCACTCGCCGACGCGCCGGCGATATACGTAAGTCGAATCGTTCGACGCAGCCGCATCGAACGCATAGCCTTCGGTGGCGAATTCCTTCAGCGCCTTCGGGTCGGCGATACGGTTCTCGACGACAAAACGCGCCATCAGGCCGCGCGCGCGTTTCGCATGAAAACTGATGATCTTGTAGCGGCCGCCCTTCCAGTCCTCGAATACCGGCGTGATGACCGGTGCGGCCAGCAGCTTCGGCTTGACCGACTTGAAGTATTCGGTCGACGCGCAGTTGACGAGCACGCGCGCCGCGCCGCTGCGCGTCTCGAGTTGCTCGTTCAGCGCCCGCGTGATGCGATCGCCCCAGAACGCATACAGATCCTTGCCGCGCGCGTTCGCGAACCGCGTGCCCATCTCGAGCCGGTACGGCTGCAGCAGGTCGAGCGGACGCAGCAGCCCGTACAGGCCCGACAGCACGCGCACGTGATGCTGTGCATAGTCGAGATCGGCGGACGACAGCGATTTCGCGTCGAAACCCTCGTAGACGTCGCCGTTGAACGCCAGCACAGCCTGCTTCGCGTTGGCCGGCGTGAAGGTCGGCGACCAGTCGGCGTAGCGCTGGAAATTCAGGCGCGCGAGCGGATCGGAGATATCCATCAGCGTCGCGATGTCCTGCGGCGACAGCTTGCGCAGGCCGTCGATCAACTCCGACGCATCGTCGACGAATGCAGGCTTCGTGTAAGACTGGACGTGCGCGGGCGTGTCGTAGTCGAGGGATTTGGCGGGAGAGAGAACGATTATCATAGAGGCTCGCTGGCACGCCGTGCCTTGCGGTCAGACGAAAACCACCGATTGTAACGAATGACCCGCTCTCTCGCCCCGCATGCCGCACACCGCGTCGTGCTCGACTCGAACGTCTGGATCGACATTCTCGTATTCGACGACCCCGCCACGCGCCCGATCCGCGCCGCGCTGGAGCACGGCACGCTGGCCGCCGTGATCGACGGCCGCTGCCTGACGGAACTCGAATACGTGCTCGACTATCCGCAGTTCCAGTCGCGCGCGATCGACAAGGCGGCCGCGCTCGCGACCGTCGCCCGGCTCGCGAGCCTCGTCGAACCGCCGCCCGTCGACGCCGGCGCGCCGCCGCTGCCGAAGTGCAAGGACCGCGACGACCAGAAGTTTCTCGAACTCGCGCGCGCCGCGCACGCCGATTGGCTCGTGTCGAAAGACCGCGCGCTGCTGAAGCTCGCGAAGCGCACCGCCCGCGACTTCGGTTTCCGGATCGCGCAACCCGCGCCATTTGCGCAAGCCTGCGCACTCGACGCCGCGCCGCCCGTCACGGCGACGCCGGCCTGACGCACCTCACCCGATTCCGACCGTATCGATGAACGCTCCTTCAGATATGCCAACGACACCCGTTTTCCCCTCGCGCCTGCCGAACGTCGGCACGACGATCTTCACGGTGATGAGCGCGCTTGCCGCCGAAAAAGGGGCGGTGAACCTCGGCCAGGGTTTCCCGGATTTCGATTGCGATCCGCGCATCGTCGATGCGGTGGCCGCCGCGATGCGCAACGGGCACAACCAGTACCCGCCGATGGCCGGCGTCGCGCCGCTGCGCGACGCGATCGCCGACAAGATCGCGCAGGTGTACGGCCGGCGCTACGATCCGGCCGCCGAAATCACCGTGACGGCCGGCGCGACGCAGGCGCTGCTGACGGCAATCCTGTGCGCGGTGCATCCGGGCGACGAAGTGATCGTCGTCGAGCCGACCTACGACAGCTACCTGCCGTCGATCGAGCTCGCCGGTGGCAAGCCCGTGTTCGTCACGCTGGAGGCGCCTGACTACGCGATCCCGTTCGACCGTCTCGCGGCCGCGATCACGCCGAAAACGCGGATGATCCTGATCAACACGCCGCACAACCCGACGGGCACCGTGTGGCGCGAGGCGGACATGCGCAAGCTCGAGGACATCGTGCGCGGCACCAACGTGCTGATCCTGTCCGACGAGGTCTACGAACACATGGTCTACGACGGCGCGCGCCACGAGAGCGTCGCGCGCTATCCGGAACTCGCCGCACGCAGCTTCATCGTGTCGAGCTTCGGCAAGACCTATCACGTGACCGGCTGGAAGGTCGGTTACGTCGCGGCGCCTGCCGCGCTGACCGCTGAATTCCGCAAGGTCCACCAGTTCAACGTATTCACGGTGAACACGCCGATGCAGATCGGGCTCGCCGACTACCTGCGCGACCCGACGCCGTACCTGTCGCTCGCCGGCTTCTATCAGCAAAAGCGTGACTTCTTCCGGGCCGGCCTCGAGCGCACGCGCTTCAAGCTGCTGCCGTGCACGGGCACGTACTTCCAGTGCGTCGATTACTCGGCGATCAGCGACCTGCCCGAAGCGGAATTCTCGACGTGGCTCACGTCGGAGATCGGCGTGGCCGCCATTCCGGTGTCGGCGTTCTATCACGAGCCGCACGAATCGGGCGTCGTGCGCTTCTGCTTCGCGAAGCGGGAAAGCACGCTCGCATCCGCGCTCGAGCGGCTCGCCCGCCTGTAAGCCCGCACGGGGGCGGCCGCACGCCGCCCTTCGGGAAACGCGGTTACGAACGCGCGACGTTCGCCGCTTCGACATACGCCTTGCGCTCGGCTGCCACGCGCTGCGCGGCAGGGCGTTCACTCACCGTCTTGGCGTGCGCCTTCCAGTCGATGCCTGCATCGAGCAGGAAGTCGCGGCCGAATATGGCCTTCGTCGCCATCCCGATCACCGGCAGATGAACCCATGCGGCAATGTCCGCGAGGCCGAACGACTCGCCGAGCACATACGGCGAAAACCGCGTCATCTGCTTGAACGCATCGATCGCGCGCGGCAGGCGCTTCTCGACGTGCGCCTTCATCCCGTCGCTGACCTTGCCGCCGAAAAACGCTTCCGTGTACACCTCGCGCGCCACCCATTCGAGATACAGCTCGAGCGTCTCGACCAGTTCGCGCACCTTCGCCGCCGCGAACGGGCTCGCGGGCAAAATGCCTTTCTCGGGATAGCGCGCCGCCAGGTATTCGATGATCACCTGGGACTCGAACAGCGCACCCTCTTCGGTCTTCAGGAACGGAATCTTGCCGAGCGGCGAATCGGCGAGCTGCACCGGATCGCTGACCGGCAAAGCGCACACCGACTCCTCGAACGGTATATCGTGCTCGAGCAGGACGAACTTCACCTTGTTGTAGTAGTTGGACAACGGAATACCGCACAGCTGTAGCATCGGAGTCTCCTTCGTTGCTGGAGCACGGCCGCATCGACGCCGGCCGCCTCGAGATTCATCGCGCCGAAAAGCACGTTCGTGCTAGTCTAAAGCAAGTTTTTCGTCCGTCACGACAACATTACATCCGCTGCGGCGACGGACCTCGCTGTTCACGCGACACACTCGGCGTCGCCGCGCCACCCGATGGAGACACACTCGCATGAGTGCTGAACTGCTGGCCTCGCGGCCACCCGAGAGCGATTCGACGCTCGTCCTCACGCTGTCCAATCCCGGTGCGCGCAACGCACTGCATCCCGACATGTATGCGGCCGGCATCGAAGCCCTCGCCACCGCCGAGCGCGATCCGGCGATTCGCGCCGTCGTGCTGACGGGTGCCGATCGCTTCTTCTGCGCAGGCGGCAACCTGAACCGGTTGCTCGAGAATCGCTCGAAGGATCCGTCCTTCCAGGCCGACAGCATCGATCAGCTCGCGGCATGGGTCACGGCGATCCGCGCGTCGACGAAGCCGGTGATCGCGGCCGTCGAGGGCGCCGCGGCCGGCGCCGGCTTCTCGCTCGCGCTCGCGTGCGACCTGATCGTTGCCGCACACGACGCGAAATTCGTGATGTCGTATGCACGCGTCGGCCTGACACCCGACGGCGGCGGCTCGTGGTTTCTCGCCCGCGCGTTGCCGCGTGCGACCGCCGCCGAGATCCTGTTCGAAGGCAAACCCGTTGCCGCGGAACGCCTGCACGCGCTGGGCGTCGTCAATCGGCTCGCCGCGCCTGGCACGGCGCTGAGCGACGCACTGGCGTGGGCCGACACGCTCGCCGGCATCTCGCCGAACGCGCTCACGCGCATCAAGTCGCTGCTCGACGACGCCACCGCCCAACCGCTGGACGCGCACCTCGGCACCGAGCGCGATCATTTCGTCGCGTCGCTGCATCATGCGGACGGGCTCGAAGGCATCAGCGCATTTCTCGAGAAGCGCCAACCGCGCTACAAGCGCTGATCCACCGCGTCCCGACGCCACGCCACCGCGTCCATCCGGTGCGGCACGTCGACGCCGCGAGCACCGCCGGCGACGCTCGCCGGCCCGGCTGCGCATGCCCGCCGGCACGGGCGTTTCCGCCACCGGCAGCCCGCGCCGATCCATGCTCTAATGACCGCCTGTCGCGGCGCCGCCGGCGCCGTTTTCGCGCATGCCACACAGGAGTTGACGATGATCGACGTCTATAGCTGGGCGACCCCGAACGGCCACAAGGTGCACATCATGCTCGAGGAAACGGGCCTCGCGTATCGCGCCCATCCGGTCGATATCGGTGCAGGCGACCAGTTCGAGCCCGCGTTCCTGAAGATCAGCCCGAACAACAAGATCCCCGCGATCGTCGATCCGGATGGCCCCGGCGGCCAACCGATCTCGCTGTTCGAATCGGGCGCGATCCTGATCTACCTCGCGGAGAAGACCGGCAAGTTCCTGCCGACCGATCCGGCCGCGCGCTATGCGACGCTCGAGTGGCTGATGTTCCAGATGGGCGGTGTCGGCCCGATGCTCGGGCAGGCGCACCACTTCCGGCTGTATGCGCCGGAGAAGATCGAGTACGCGGTCAACCGCTACACGAACGAAGCGAAGCGCCTGTACAACGTGATGGAAAAGCGGCTCGGCGAATCCGAGTATCTCGCGGGCGACACGTATACGATCGCGGACATTGCGACGTTCCCGTGGACGCGTTCGTGGCGGAACCAGGGCATCGAGCTCGACGCGTTGCCGAACGTGAAGCGCTGGCACGAGGCGATCGCCGCGCGACCGGCCGTGCAGCGTGGCGTCGAGGTACTCGCGTCGATGCGCAAGGCGCTGCAGGACGACAAGGCACGCGAGGTGCTGTTCGGCGCAACGCAATACGCGAAGCACTGACACGCAGGGTGGACGCAGCGGCATCCGCGCATGCCGCTGCGTGCTTCAGAAGTAATGCAGCGTGATGAATTCCGCCGCGCATACCGGCAGCGGCGCGTCGGGACGCTCGATCTGCATCGATACCGACCACGTCACCTGAATACCGCCGCGCGCGGCGTCGGCGATTTCCTTCACCGCGAACAGCGCGCGCACGCGCGCCCCGACCGGCACCGGCTTCAAGAACCGTACGCGGTTGAGCCCGTAGTTCACGCCCATCTTCTGCTCGAAGCGCATTGCGTCGGTCATCAATGCAGGAATCAGCGACAGCGTCAGGAACCCGTGCGCGATGGGCCCACCGAACGGCGACTCGCGCCGCGCGCGTTCGGGGTCGACGTGAATCCATTGGTGATCGCCGGTCGCGTCGGCGAAACCGTCGACGCGCGGCTGGTCGATCTCGATCCAGCCGCTCGCGAGCGGCTCCGCGCCAACCCGCGCCTGCAGCGCCTGCGCGGACGCGATCAGCGGCAAGGTCACGTCGGTCATGCGTTCGCGCCTGCCGGATGGCGCAGCCCGAAAATCACCTTGGTGTGCACGCTGATCACCGTCTCGCCGGCTTCGTTCACGCCGACCCATTCCGTCGACACGATGCCGCGATCGGGCTTGCTCTCCGACACGCGCTTGTCGTGCACCTTCTGGTACATCGTGATCGTGTCGCCGGCGCGCACCGGCTTCAGCCAGCGGATCGAATCGATGCCCGGCGAGCCCATGCTGGTCGAGTCCGGCCCCAGCTTCTGGACCAGCAGGCTCATGAACACCGAACACGTATGCCAGCCGCTCGCGACGAGCCCGCCGAAGTGCGATGCCTTCCCTGCTTCCTCGTCGACATGGAACGGCTGCGGATCGTAGCGCTGCGCGAACGTCTTGATGTCGTCGGGCTCGAACGTGTAGCGGCCCACTTCGGTGGTACTGCCCACCACCAGATCTTCGTAACTGATGCCCACTGATAAGTCTCCTTGTCTGGCGCGCTCGCGCGTCGCCGTCATGCTACGTCGGTCTGCGCGAAATCGGGCAGCGCCGCGAGGCGGGCGAGGTGATGATCGGTATCGCCGAGCGTCGTCTCGATGATCGACAGCCGCTTGAACAGGTGCGCGGCGGCCACCTCGTTGGTCACGCCCATGCCGCCGTGCAACTGGATCGCCTGCTGGCCGACGAAGCGCGCGGCCGATCCGACCCGCGCCTTCGCGGCCGACACGGCCTTGCGCCGCGCATCGGCATCGCCGTTCGCATAGCGCACCGCCGCGAGATAGGTCAGCGAACGCGCCTGCTCGGCATGAATCAGCATGTCGACCATCCGGTGCTGTAGCGCCTGAAAGCGCGCGATCGGCACACCGAACTGCTCACGCGTCTTCGTGTATTCGACCGTCGCGCGATTCAGCTCGTCGAGCGCGCCAACCGCTTCCGCGCATAGCAGAAAGGTCGCGTAATCGGCAATCTGCTCGAGCGCCGCCGCGTCTCGCGCCCCGCCCGTCAGCAGTCGGGCCGGCGTGTCGTCGAACGTGAGCGTCGCGGCGCGCTGGCCGTCGATGGTCCGGTAGTCGACCACCTTCGCGTTGGCCGCATCGCGTTCGACGACGAAGAGGCCGATGCCGCCGCCGTCGACACGCGCGGGCACGATCCAGACGTGCGCCTGGGCGCCGTGCTGAACGACCGACTTGATCCCGGTCAGCCGGTACGTGCCGTCCTGCTCGCGCGCGCGCGTGTCGAGTTCGTACAGGTCGTAGCGCGCCTGCGGCTCATGGAACGCGACCGCCACGCGCTTTTGTCCCTGTGCAATCGCCTCCAGCAGCGCGGCGTCGTCGCCCGCGCCGGAGCCGGCGATCCGCAACGCCTCGACGCCGACCGCCGTGGCCCAGTACGGCTCGATCACGAGCGCGCGGCCGAGCTCCTGCATCACGACCAGCATGTCGACCGGCCCGCCGCCGAAGCCGCCCTGGGCGTCCGGCACCGGCAACGCGGTCAATCCGAGTTCGGTGAATGCGCTCCACTGCGCGTCGGACACACCGGTATCGCTGCGCACGATCGCCTGACGTGCCTCGAAGCCGTATTGCTCGCCGAGATACCGGCGCAGCGCATCGGCGAACTGCTGCTGCTCATCGGTAAAGCTGAAATCCATGGTTGTCTCCGTTCCCTGATCACAGCCCCAGAATCATCTGCGCGATGATGTTTTTCTGGATCTCGTTCGACCCGCCGTAGATCGACGTCTTCCGGTAATTGAAGTAGTACGCGGCGAGCGGCGCCGCATCGTCGTCGCCGGCGATGCTGTGCTCGCGTTCGCCGGCGAGGAACGGCACGTCGAACGGTGCGGCCAGCGGGCCGATCGCTTCGACCATCAGCTCGGTGAGCGCCTGTTGCACCTCGGTGCCCTTGATCTTCAGCATCGACGCTTCGGGGCCCGGCCCCTTGCCGCTCGTCTCGCGGCTGACGACGCGCAGCACCGTCACTTCCAGCGCCATCAACTCGACTTCGAGCGCCGCGACCTTCGCGGCGAACACGGGATCGGCGAGCAACGGCTTGCCGTTCTTGCGCTGGTTCGACGCGATGCGCTTCAGGAACGCGAGCTCCCGCTTCGACGCGCCGACGCGCGCGATGCCGGTGCGCTCGTGGCCGAGCAGGTATTTCGCGTAGGTCCAGCCGCGGTTCTCGTCGCCGACGAGGTTCTCGACCGGCACCTTCACGTCCTCGAAGAACACCTCGTTGACCTCGTGGTCCTCGTCGAGCATCACGATCGGGCGCACCGTGATGCCGGGCGTTTTCATGTCGATCAGCAGGAACGAGATGCCTTCCTGCTTCTTCGCGGCCGGATCGGTGCGCACGAGGCAGAACATCATGTCGGCGTACTGGCCGAGCGTGGTCCAGGTCTTCTGGCCGTTGACGACGTAGTGATCGCCGTGGCGCTCGGCGCGCGTGCGCAGCGACGCGAGATCGGACCCGGAACCCGGCTCCGAATAACCCTGGCACCACCAGTCCGAGCCGTCGAGAATACGCGGCAGATAGCGGCGCTTCTGCGCTTCGCTGCCGTATTTCATCAGAACCGGCGCGACCATCGACACCCCGAAAGGCAGCACGGTCGGCGCACCGATGCGCGCGCACTCCTCGTCCCAGATGTGCCGCTGCGTCGCGTTCCAGCCCGGGCCGCCATATTCGACTGGCCAGGCGGGCGCGGACCAGCCGCGCTGGCCGAGAATCCGGTGCCAGCTCGCGAAATCCTCGCGGTCGAGTCGTTTGTGATCGAGTACCTTGGCGCGCAGTGCGTGAGGCAGGTTGGCCTCGAGCCAGGCGCGGACGTCGGCGCGGAACGCGTCGTCGGCGGGGGAATAATCCAGATCCATGCGCAGTGTCTCCTGTCGACCCGAGTTAGCGCTTCGGCGCTTACTCGGGTCCCATGGCGTGGTTGGGTGGAGTTAGTGCTTCAGCACTTACTCCACCCCCACGGCGGTCGATTCGAGTTAGCGCTTCAGCGCTTACTCGGGTCCCATGGCGTGGTTGGGTGGAGTTGGCGCTTTAGCGCTTACTCCACCCCCACGGCGGTCGACCCGAGTTCGCGCTTTAGCGCCTGCTCCGATCTCATGCAAGGCTGGCCGCGACCGTCCGGCCCGGCCAAGGACACACTGCGTACGTCATTGCAGCGGTTCTTTCAGCGCGGCAGGAATCGGCAGCGGCATCACATCGATGCCTTCTTCGACCAAGGACTGCGCATCCTCCGGCGTCGTGACGCCACGAATGCTGCGTGCCGGCGCCTCGTTGTAATGAATGCGCCGCGCTTCCTCGGCGAAGCGCTCGCCCACGTTCTCGGTCTTCTCCAGCACCTCGCGCAGCGCGCGCATCACCTGCGCCTGCAGCGCACGCGGATCGGCCGGCTGCGGCTGCGTCGCGCCCGACAGGTTCAGGCGCGGCGCCGACGGCATCCGGTTGATCTCCGTCGTTCCGCACACCGGACATTCGACCAGCTTGCGGGACAACTGCGCTTCGAATTCATCGGCGGAAGCGAACCAGCCTTCGAACCGATGACCGTGCGGACACTGTAAATCGAGGACCTTCATGCTGAATCAGGGCGTGTGACGAGTGTAGCGCAAAAAGCGGTTTTGTGAACGATCGTGCTAAATCCGGATTGCGCAGCGCGAACGCACTGCGTCGCCAGATTGTAACGCGGCGCCCCGGCCGCCGCCGACGCCGCGCTCAGGGCGTGACGACCGGGCCGAGCGGCCACGTGCCGGACAGCACCTTGTCGAGCCACATGGTGCCGATGATCGTCTTCACGTCGGAGATCTGGCCCGTGCGCACCCACTCCTGCAGGTCGTCCAGCGTCGCGGTGAAGGTTTCGAGGAATTCGCCTTCGTCGAGCTTGCGCTCGCCGGCCGTCAGCCCGCGCGCGAGGTACAGGTCGATGAATTCGGTCGAATAGGAAATGATCGGGTGAATGCGGGCCAGGAACACGTATTCGCGCGCCGTGTAGCCCGTTTCCTCACGCAGCTCGCGCGCCGCGCACGCGAGCGCGCCTTCGTTCGGATCGAGCTTGCCGGCCGGGAATTCGGCCATCACCTTGCCGATCGGATAGCGGAACTGGCTCTCCATCAGCACGCGGCCGTCGTCGAACAGCGGGATCACCATCACCGCGCCCGGATGCTGCACGTATTCGCGCGTGGCTTTCTTGCCGTCCGGCAGACGGACGGTATCGCGCTTGAGCTTGAGGAACGCGCCTTCGAAGATCGCCTCGCTCTCGAGGCAGGTTTCGGTCAGTGCGGCGTCGTGATTGGGTAGTTCGGCCATCGGCGGCTCCTGGATGAGCACGACGGACGGCCGAAGCCGTCAGCGTCGTTTGACGAGATACTGGAACGTGAAGCCGGGAAACGCGAACACGACGAAGAGACTGAACGTGATCGCGTAAAACTGCCAGCCCTGTTCGAAGCGGTTGCCGGCGCGCGACTCGAGCCAGAAGCCGAGCGCGCCGACGATGAAGTACAGCACGATCAGCTCGCCGATCCGCACCCACGCACTCTTCTTCGTCGCGCCGAACGGCACGACGGCGAAGAGGCGTTGGTTCAGGAACGGCAGGTTGGCGCATACGAGCGCCAACAGCACGATGAACCAGCCGGCTGCCGACATTACAGCGGCAGCGTGTGGCGGATTGCCTGCAGGCAGGCGGTCAGCAGCGGGCTCGGGATCAGGCCGAGCACGACGACGGCCAGGCCGTTCAGCACGAGAATCGTGCGCTTGCAGAAATCGCCCGAGATCGGCGTCGAATCCTGCGGCGCATCGAAGTACATCAGCTTGACGATGCGCAGGTAGTAGAACGCGCCGAACAGCGACGTGATCACGGCCAGCACGGCCAGCCACGTGAGGCCCGCGTTGACGGTCGCCTCGAGCACCGCGAGCTTCGCGTAGAAGCCGACGGTCGGCGGAATGCCGGCCAGCGAGAACATCATGACCATCATCACGAACGCGAACACCGGGCTGCGCTTGTTGAGGCCCTTGAAGTCGTCGATCGTTTCGGCTTCGAAATCGCGGCGCGCGAGCAGCATCACCACGCCGAACGAGCCGAGCGTCGTGATCAGGTAGACGATCGCGTAGAACATCGCCGAGCTGTAGGCGTTCGCCGGCGCCGCCGCGTCGCCCTTCACGATGCCGGCGAGCAGGCCGAGCAGCACGAAGCCCATGTTCGAGATCGCCGAGTACGCGAGCATCCGCTTGATGTTGCGCTGGACGATACCGGTGATGTTGCCGACGATCAGCGACAGCGCGGCGAGGATCACGAGCGCGGTCTGCCAGTTCTGCGCGAGCGGCAGCAGGCCCATCACCAGGAAGCGCAGGCCCCACGCGAACGCGGCAACCTTCGGGCCGCCGCCGACGAACAGCGTCATCGCGGTCGGCGCGCCCTGGTAGACGTCCGGCACCCACATGTGGAACGGCACGGCGCCGAGCTTGAACGCGATACCGGCGACGATGAAGATCACGCCGAACATCAGCACGGCCGCGTCGGTGTTGCCGCCGACCGCCTTGTACACTTCGCCGAGCTCGAGCGAGCCGGTCGCGCCGTAGAGCATCGAGATGCCGTACAGCACGAAGCCCGATGCGAGCGCGCCCAGCACGTAGTACTTCATCGCGGCTTCGCTCGACTGCGCGGCGTCGCGGCGCAGCGCGATGACCGCGTACAGCGACAGCGACATCAGTTCGAGACCGAGGTACAGCGTCAGGAAGTTGTTGCCCGACACCATGACCAGCTGGCCGAGCAGCGAGAACATGCCGAGCAGGAACACGTCGCCGCGGAACATGTCGCGGTCTTCGAGGTACTTGCGCGAATAGACGAGCGAGACCGCGAAACCGAACGACACGACAGCCTTCATCATGCTCGCGAACGAGTCGACGACGACCATCTTCGAGAAGAAGTAGTACTGCTGCGGGTCGAGCGCCTGGACCGCGAACCACACGCCGGCGACGATCGACGAGACGACCGCGATCAGATAGGTCAGGCGGCGGCCGGACGCACCGGTAAAGGTGTCGTTCAGCCATGCGACGACGATGGCGGCCAGCACCAGCGCGTCAGGCAACAGGACATTCATAGGGGCGTTTTGCATGATCTTGAGTTCCTCCGCTCGCGATTACTGGGCCAGCGGCAGCTTCGACTGCGCGACGTGGGAGAGGAGGTTTTCGACGGAAACGTGCATCACGTCGGTGAAAGGCTTCGGATACAGGCCCATCAGCAGCGTGAACGCGGCGAGCACGGCCAGCATCAGGAATTCACGACGGCCGATGTCCTTCAGCTTGGCGACGTGATCGTTCGCGACCGCGCCGAAATACACGCGCTTGTACATCCACAGCGTGTAGGCCGCGCCGAGGATCAGCGTGAACGCCGCGCCGAATGCGATCCAGAAGTTGTACTGGACGGCCGCGAGAATCACCATGAACTCGCCGACGAAACCGGACGTACCCGGCAGGCCGCAGTTGGCCATCGAGAACAGCATCGCGAACGCCGCGAACTTCGGCATCACGTTGACGACGCCGCCGTAGTCGGCGATCTGGCGCGAGTGCACACGGTCGTACAGCACGCCGATGCATAGGAACATCGCGCCCGACACGAAGCCGTGCGAGATCATCTGGACGATCGCGCCTTCGACGCCGAGCTGGTTGAAGATGAAGAAGCCGAGCGTGACGAAACCCATGTGCGCGATCGACGAATACGCGACCAGCTTCTTCATGTCGGGCTGCACCATCGCGACGAGACCGATGTAGATCACCGCGATCAGCGACAGCGTGATCACGACGGGCGCCAGGAAGTGGCTCGCGTCAGGCGTGATCGGCAGCGAGAAGCGCAGGAAACCGTATGCGCCGAGCTTGAGCATGATCGCCGCCAGCACGACCGAGCCGCCCGTCGGCGCTTCCACGTGCGCGTCCGGCAGCCACGTGTGCACCGGCCACATCGGCACCTTCACCGCGAACGCGAGGAAGAACGCAATGAACAGCAGGATCTGCGGCGTCATCGCGATTTTCGCGTTCTGCCACGTCGCGAGGTCGAACGAGTGCGTTTCCGTGTACAGGTAAATCAGCGCGACCAGCATCAGCAGCGAGCCGGCCAGCGTGTACAGGAAGAACTTGAACGCCGCATACACGCGGTTCGGGCCACCCCACACGCCGATGATGATGTACATCGGGATCAGGGTCGCCTCGAAGAACACGTAGAACAGCAGGCCGTCGGCCGCCGAGAATACGCCGATCATGATCCCGGACAGGATCAGGAACGCCGCGAGGTACTGCGCGACGTTCTCGGTGATCACTTCCCAGGCGGCGATCACGACGATCACCGTGATCAGCGCGGTCAGCACGACGAACCACATCGAGATGCCGTCGACGCCGAGGTGATACGCGATGTCGAAGCGCTGGATCCACGTCGACTTCTCGACGAACTGCAGCGCAGCGGTGCTGGAGTCGAAGCCCGTGATCAGCGGGATCGTGACCGCGAGGCCGAGCAGCGCGCCGATCAGCGCGACCCAGCGAGCCGTCCCCGGATTTTTGTCGTTACCCACCGCCAGCACGAGGAGGCCGAAAACGATCGGCAGCCAGATCGCGGTACTGAGAATCGGAAAAGCGTGCATTAGTGTTGTCTCCCCGCCTTATTTGCCGCCGAGCGTTACAAACAGGGTCAGGAGCCCCAGCATGCCGATGATCATGGCGAACGCGTAGTGATAGATGTAACCGGATTGGAGGAAGCGGATCACGCCGGCGAACCAGCCGATGAACCGGGCGCTGCCGTTGACGAGGCCGTCGATCACCACGACGTCGCCCTCCTTCCACAGGCCGCGGCCGATCGCCACCGAACCGCGGGCGAACACCACTTCGTTGATCTTGTCCATGTAGTACTTGTTGTCCAGCAGCGTGTAGATCGGGCCGAACGCACGGCGGATCGACGCCGGCAGCTCCGGACGCTTCAGGTACAGGAACCACGCGACGACGACACCGGCAAGCGCGAGCCACACCGGCAGGCCCGACACCGAGTGCAGGCCCATGCCCACCCAGCCGTGGAACTCCTCGGCCATCTCGGCCAGCGCCGGATGGTTTTCGCCGATGAAGATCACCTTGTCGAACGCGACGCCGTGCTGGAAGAAATCGCCGAACAGCATCGGGCTGATCGCGATCGCGCCGATGATCACCGACGGGATCGCCAGCAGGACCAGCGGCACCCACACGACCCACGGGGTCTCGTGCGGCTCGTGCGCGTGGTCGTCATGACCGTGGCCATGACCGTGATCGTCGTGGCCGTGCGCGGCTGCCATGCCCATCGGCGACTCCGGATGCTTCGGCTTGCGGAAGCGCTCTTCGCCGTGGAACACCAGGAAGTACATGCGGAACGAGTACAGCGCGGTGACGAACACGCTCGCCACGACCGCGAAGTAGGCGAAGCCCGAGCCCGGCAGGTGCGACAGCTTCACCGCGTCGATGATCGAGTCCTTCGAGTAGAAGCCCGAGAAGAACGGCGTGCCGATCAGCGCGAGCGAGCCGACGAGCGACGTGATCCACGTGATCGGCATGTACTTGCGCAGGCCGCCCATGTTGCGCATGTCCTGGTCGTGGTGCATGCCCATGATGACCGAGCCGGCGCCGAGGAACAGCAGCGCCTTGAAGAACGCGTGCGTCATCAGGTGGAACACGGCGACCGGGTAAGCGGACACGCCGAGCGCGACGGTCATGTAGCCGAGCTGCGACAGCGTCGAGTACGCGACCACGCGCTTGATGTCGTTCTGGACGATGCCGAGGAAGCCCATGAAGAGCGCCGTGATCGCGCCGATCACCGTGATGAACGACAGCGCGGTATCCGACAGCTCGAACAGCGGCGACATGCGCGACACCATGAAGATGCCGGCCGTCACCATCGTCGCCGCGTGAATCAGCGCCGAGATCGGGGTCGGGCCTTCCATCGAATCGGGCAGCCACACATGCAGCGGGAACTGGGCCGATTTACCCATCGCGCCGATGAACAGGCAGATACAGGCAACGGTCAGCAGGCCCCAGTCGGTGCCCGGGAAGTGCAGGCTCGCGAGCTCCGCGCGCTTCGCGAACACTTCGCCGTAGTTCATCGAGCCGGCGAACGCGAGCAGCAGGCCGATGCCGAGCAGGAAGCCGAAGTCGCCCACGCGGTTCACGAGGAACGCCTTCATGTTCGCGTAGATCGCGCTTTCGCGCGTGAAGTAGAAGCCGATCAGCAGGTACGACACCAGACCCACCGCTTCCCAGCCGAAGAACAGCTGCAGGAAGTTGTTGCTCATCACGAGCATCAGCATCGAGAACGTGAACAGCGAGATGTACGAGAAGAAGCGCTGGTAGCCGTCCTCTTCCGCCATGTAGCCGATCGTGTATACGTGCACCATCAGCGAGACGAAGGTCACGACGACCATCATCATCGCGGTCAGCGAATCGACGAGGAAGCCGACCTCGAGCTTCAGCGAGCCGACGTTCATCCATTCGTAGACGGTCGCGTTGAAACTCGCGCCGCCCATCACGTCGAGGAAGACTTTCGCCGACAGGAGGAACGCGATCAATACGCCGAGGATCGTGATCCGGTGTGCGCCCTTGCGCCCGACTGCGTTCCCGAACAGCCCCGCAATCAGCGAGCCGGCCAGCGGAGCGAGCGGAATCGCCAGCAGCAGGTTTTCATTGAGTGTCGTTGACATAACAGCGTTGCCTGAAATTAACCTTTGAGCTGATCGAGATCCTCGACATTGATCGTGTCGAGCTTACGGAACAGGGTCACCAGAATCGCGAGACCGATCGCGGCTTCCGCTGCGGCGACGGTCAGCACGAAGAACACGAAGATCTGGCCGTGTACGTCGCCGAGGTAATGCGAGAACGCGACGAAGTTGGTGTTCACCGCCAGCAGCATCAGTTCGATCGACATCAGGATGATGATGACATTGCGGCGGTTCAGGAAGATCCCGACGATCGCGATCGCAAAGAGGATCGCGCCGAGCACAAGGTAGTGAGCAAGAGTCAGCATGGTTTTCTTTTCCTCCGCTTAGCCGTTGGTGCCCGAGCCGGCTTCGCTCTGCGCCGTTTCCGGCTGCGGCTTGTCCGCTTCCATCTTCACGAGGCGCACGCGGTCGTTGCGGCGCACCTTGACCTGATCCGACACGCGCTGGCGCTTGCTGTCCTTGCCCTTGCGCTCGGTCAGCCCGATCGCGGCAATGATCGCGACCAGCAGCACGAGGCCGGCGATTTCGAACGCGAAGATGTAGTCGGTGTAGATCACCTTGCCGATCAGGCGCGTATTCGACCAGTTGGCCATCTCGCCCGTCGCCATCGCATGCACGGTGTGCGTGTCGCCGTAGCCGCGCCACAGGATCAGCGCGGTTTCGATCACGATGATCGCGCCGACCACGGTTGCCATCGGGACGAAGCGCTTGAAGTCGCGGCGCAGGTAGTCGATGTTGATGTCCAGCATCATCACGACGAACAGGAACAGCACCATCACCGCGCCCACGTAGACCAGAACCAGCAGGATCGCGAGGAATTCGGCCTCCAGCAGCATCCAGATCGCGGCGGCGTTGAAGAACGCCAGCACAAGGAAAAGCGCAGACGCCACCGGGTTGCGCGAAGTGATCACCTTCAGCCCTGATACCACCAGGAGCAGCGCGAAGATGTAGAACAGTACGGTCGTGAATTCCATGATTACCGGTTCATCGTTAGGCCATAGTCAGGCGCGGCTTGCGGGACGCCCGCACCCGTCGCGGCGGCTCGGCCCGTTCATCGTTCATGCCGGGCCGGCACTGCAAACACAATCAACGATACGGCGCGTCGGCAGCCTTCGCCGCGGCGATGTCCTTCTCGTAGCGGTCGCCCACCGCGAGCAGCATTTCCTTCGTGAAATACAGGTCGCCGCGCTTTTCGCCGTGGTACTCGAGAATCTGCGTCTCGACGATCGAATCGACCGGGCAGCTCTCTTCGCAGAAACCGCAGAAGATGCACTTCGTCAGGTCGATGTCGTAGCGCGTCGTGCGGCGCGTGTTGTCCGCGCGCGTTTCCGACTCGATCGTGATCGCCAGCGCGGGGCACACGGCCTCGCACAGCTTGCACGCGATGCAGCGCTCTTCACCGTTTTCATAGCGGCGCAGTGCGTGCAGCCCGCGGAAACGCGGCGAAATCGGGGTCTTCTCTTCCGGGAACTGCACGGTGAACTTGCGCTTGAACGTGTAACGACCGGTCAGCGCGAGCCCCTTCAGCAGCTCGGTCAGGAAGAAAGTCTTAAAGAAGTGTTGGATTGCCGTCATGATTTCGTCCGATCTTTACTTCACCCAGATGTTCAGCGGCGACATCATCCAGAAGCCGACCACGACCACCCAGATCACCGTGACGGGCAGGAACACCTTCCAGCCCAGACGCATGATCTGGTCGTAACGGAAGCGCGGGAACGTCGCGCGGACCCAGATGAACACCGACAGCAGCGCGAAGACCTTCAGCACCAGCCAGAAGATGCCCGGGATGAACGACAGGAATTCGAACGGGGCGTCCCAGCCGCCGAGGAACAGCGTCGCGGCCAGTGCCGAGATCACGATCATGTTGATGTACTCGGCGAGGAAGAACAGCGCGAACGCCATGCCCGAGTAATCGATCATGTGACCCGCGACGATCTCCGACTCCCCTTCCACCACGTCGAACGGGTGACGGTTCGTTTCGGCGATGCCCGAGATGAAGTAGACGACGAACGCCGGCAGCAGCGGCAGCCAGTTCCACGACAGGAAGTTCACGCCGTGGCCGGCGAAAAAGCCGTGCTGCTGCGAACCGACGATTTCCGACAGGTTCAGGCTGCCGGCCGTCATCAGCACGAGCACCAGCGCGAAGCCCATCGAGATTTCGTACGACACCATCTGTGCCGCGGCGCGCATCGCGCCGAGGAACGCGTACTTCGAGTTCGACGCCCAGCCGGCCAGAATCACCGCGTACACGCCGATCGACGAGATCGCCATCGCGTACAGCAGGCCCGCGTTCACGTTCGCGAGCACGGCTTCCGCCTGGAACGGGATCACCGCCCACACGGCGAACGCCGGCACGACGGTCATCACCGGCGCGATCAGGTACAGCCAGCGGCTGGCGGCGCTCGGCTGAATGACTTCCTTCAGCAGCAGCTTCAGCACGTCGGCGATCGGCTGCAGCAGGCCGCCGGGGCCGACGCGGTTCGGGCCGAGACGCACGTGCATCCAGCCGATCAGCTTGCGCTCCCAGAGAATCAGGTACGCGACGCACAGCAGGATGACGACGGAGACGACGAGGATGCGCACGACTGCCCACACCGTCGGCCACGCGAAGCCGAGAAGCTCGGCCCCGCCCGCGTTGATCGTATCGAACAAGCTCATTTACGCCTTCTCCACCACCAGTTCACCGGACAGGCTGCCGAGCGCTGCGCCGGCAGGCGTCGCCGCCGACACGCGAACGACCGTCTCCGCAAGATTCGCGTCGCGCACAGCCGGCAACTGCACCGCACGCTCGCCCTGGCGCACGCGCACGGCGTCGCCTTCCTTCAAGCCCAGCTTGTCGAACAGCGCGGCCGGCAGGGCTGCGGCATGCGCCGCCTTCGCGGCGGCCGTCAGATGCAGCGCACCTGCGCGGCGCACGAGCGCGTCAGCATGATAGATCGGCACGTCGGCCAGGCGCTCGAAACCGCCGCTCGCGGCATTCGCCGCGGCGCGGGCCGGCGCGACCGACGTCTGGTTCGACAGGCGGCCCGCGACGCCGGCGTCGCCGAGCGCGGCGACACGCACTTCTTCCGCGGTCTCGTATTCGAAGTTCGGCAGGCCGAGCAGGCTGCCGAGCACGCGCAGCACCTTCCAGGCGGGGCGTGTGTCGCCGAGCGGGCGCACGACGCCGTTGAAGCTCTGCACGGTGCCTTCCGCGTTGACGAACGTACCGGCCGTTTCCGTGAACGGTGCGACGGGCAGCAGCACGTCGGCGTAGTCGAGGCCGTGCTTGAACGGCGACATCACGACGACCATCTCCGCCTGGTTCAGCGCGGCCAATGCCTGTGCCGGATCGGCGGTGTCGAATTCCGGTTCGACGTTCAGCAGCACGTAGCCCTTGCGCGGCTGCGCGAATGCTTCGCGTGCATTCAGGCCGCCTTCGCCCGGCAGCGCGCCGACGACGTGCGCACCGACCGTGTTCGCCGCTTCCGTCAGGAAACCGAACGTGGCGCCGGTGTTGTCGGCGATCCACTGCGCGACGGCGTGCAGCTTCGCGAATTGCGGATGACGGACCGCGACGTTGCCGAGCAGCACCGCGCGGCGTTCGCCGTTCGCGAGCGACTGCGCGACAGCCTGGGCCGCCGGCGACGCCGTCACGCCTGCGAGCGCGTCGGGCAGCGCGACGCCGCGCAGCTGCGCGACGGCCGCGGCGATGCCGGCCAGCTCGTCGAGCCACGCGGACGGCGCGGCGACGATGCGTTGCGCGGTCGGGATCAGCGAATCGTCGGCGGTCGCGTGCAGGAAGTGCAGCTTCGCGCCGTTCTTCGCCGCCTGACGCAGGCGCGATGCGAACAGCGGGTGGTCGCGGCGCAGGAACGAACCGACGACGAACGCGGCGTCCACGTTCGACAGATCGGCGATCGGCATGCCGAGCCACGGCGCGCCCTGGACCGGCGCCGAGAAATCCTGCTGACGCAGACGGAAGTCGACGTTCGGCGTGTTCAGTTCGTTGGCGAGCTGCTTCACGAGGAACAGCTCTTCCGCGGTGCTGTGCGCGCTCGCGAGCATCGCCAGCGCGTTCGCGCCGTGATCCGCGGCGATGCCCTTCAGGCCCTTCGCGACGTATTCGAGCGCGGTCTGCCAGTCGGTTTCGATCCACCGGCCGCCCTGCTTCAGCATCGGCTTCGTCAGGCGCTCTTCGCTGTTGAGGGCTTCATACGAGAAGCGGTCCTTGTCCGAGATCCAGCATTCGTTGATCGCTTCGTTCTCGAACGGCAGCACGCGCATCACGCGGTTGTTCTTCACCTGCACGACGAGGTTCGCGCCGACGGAATCGTGCGGGCTCACCGACTTGCGGCGCGACAGTTCCCACGTACGGGCGCTGTAGCGGAACGGCTTGCTGGTCAGCGCGCCGACCGGGCACAGGTCGATCATGTTGCCCGACATTTCGGAGTCGACCGTCTTGCCGACGAACGTCGTGATTTCCGAGTGCTCGCCGCGGCCCAGCATGCCGAACTCCATCACGCCGGCGATTTCCTGGCCGAAGCGGACGCAGCGCGTGCAGTGGATGCAGCGCGACATCTCTTCCATCGAGATCAGCGGGCCCACGTTCTTGTGGAACACCACGCGCTTTTCTTCCGAGTAGCGCGACGACGACTTGCCGTAGCCGACAGCCAGATCCTGCAGCTGACATTCGCCGCCCTGATCGCAGATCGGGCAATCGAGCGGGTGATTGATGAGGAGGAATTCCATCACCGACTGCTGCGCCTTCACGGCCTTGTCGGATTGCGTGCGCACGATCATGCCGGCCGACACGGGGGTCGCGCAGGCAGGCACGGCCTTCGGCATCTTCTCGACTTCGACGAGACACATCCGGCAATTGGCCGCGACCGACAGTTTCTTGTGATAGCAGAAGTGAGGAATGTACGTATCCGCCTTGTGCGCAGCCTGGATCACCATGCTGCCTTCGGGCACCTCGACCTTCTTGCCGTCTATTTCAAGTTCAACCATGATGGTGAATGGTCCTTAACCTATTTCCGCCCGTTCGCGCGTTCGCCCGACCGTGCGCTCAAATTCCGCAACCGGGTTCGCTCAGGCTGCCGCCGCGTGCGCGTGGCCGCCGACCATGCAGTGCTTGTGCTCGACGTGGTACGCGAATTCGTCCCAGTAGTGCTTGAGCATCCCGCGTACCGGCATCGCCGCCGCATCGCCGAGTGCACAGATCGTGCGACCCATGATGTTCTCGGCCACCGAGTTCAGCAGGTCCAGATCTTCCTGGCGGCCTTCGCCGTGCTCGATACGGTTCACGACGCGATACAGCCAGCCGGTGCCTTCGCGGCACGGCGTGCACTGGCCGCACGATTCCTCGTAGTAGAAGTACGACAGGCGCAGCAGCGAGCGCACCATGCAGCGCGTCTCATCCATCACGATCACCGCGCCGGAACCGAGCATCGAGCCCGCCTTCGCGATCGAGTCGTAGTCGAGATCGGTCTGCATCATGATGTCGCCCGGGATCACCGGCGCCGACGAACCGCCCGGAATCACGGCCTTGATCTTCTTGCCGCCGCGCATCCCGCCGGCGAGCTCCATCAGCGTCGCGAACGGCGTGCCGAGCGGCACTTCGTAGTTGCCCGGGCGCTCGACGTCGCCCGACACCGAGAAAATCTTCGTGCCGCCGTTGTTCGGCTTGCCGATCTCGAGATAATTCTGCGGCCCGATGGACAGCAGGAACGGCACCGCGGCGAACGTCTCGGTGTTGTTGATCGTGGTCGGCTTGCCGTACACGCCGAAGCTCGCCGGGAACGGCGGCTTGAAGCGCGGCTGGCCCTTCTTGCCTTCGAGCGACTCGAGCAGCGCCGTTTCCTCGCCGCAGATGTACGCGCCGTAGCCGTGGTGCGCGTGCAGCTGGAACGAGAATTCCGAGCCCATGATGTTGTCGCCGAGGAACCCGGCCGCGCGCGCTTCATCGAGCGCGGCTTCGAAGCGTCGATACACTTCGAAGATTTCGCCGTGGATGTAGTTGTAGCCGACGGTGATGCCCATCGCATACGCGCCGATGGCCATGCCTTCGATCAGCGCGTGCGGGTTCCAGCGCAGGATGTCGCGATCTTTGAACGTGCCCGGCTCGCCTTCGTCCGAGTTGCAGACGAGGTACTTCTGCCCCGGGAACTGGCGCGGCATGAAGCTCCACTTCAGGCCGGTCGGGAAGCCCGCACCGCCGCGGCCGCGCAGGCCCGACGCCTTCACGTCGGCGATCACCTGCTCGGGCGGAATCTTTTCTTCGAGAATGCGGCGCAGCTGCTTGTAGCCGCCGCGCGCAACGTAATCTTCGAGGTGCCAGTTCTCGCCGTTCAGACCAGCGAGGATCAGCGGTTTGATGTGACGGTCGTGGAGGGACGTCATTTCGAGAGCTCCTCAAGCAGCTGGTCGATCTTCTCGCGGCTCATGAAGCTGCACATTCTGTGATTGTTCACCAGCAGCACCGGCGCATCGCCGCACGAGCCCATGCATTCGCCTTCCTTCAGCGTGAACTTGCCGTCGGGCGTGGTCTCGCCGAAGCCGATGCCCAGCTTCTGTTTCAGGTAGTCGGCAGTCGCTTCCGCGCCGCCGTGCGGGCCGAGCTGGCACGGCAGGTTCGTGCAGAGCGTGATCTTGTGCTTGCCGACCGGTTTGAGCTCGTACATCGTGTAGAACGTCGCGACTTCCTGCACGGCGACGGCCGGCATGCCGAGATAGTCCGCGACGAACTGCATCAGTTCGGGCGACAGCCAGCCATGCTCTTCCTGAGCCACGGCCAACGCCGACATCACGGCGGACTGTTTCTGATCGGCGGGATACTTCGTCAACGCTCGATCGATTTCCTTCAGGCCTTCAGCTGAGATCATTTTCAGACACGACTCTTTCAATTCCTACCGAACGAACAACCTGCCGCACACTGGGGTGCATGGACGGCAGACCTGGCGCTCACTCTGTTGACAGCTTGCGAAGCCGCGCCGGTTCGGCGCATACCGCATGGTGCTTCGCGTGTGACTGACTGCTCGCCGCCCGCGCTCGCGGGCGGCGCAACCATTAGCGATCGATTTCGCCGAACACGATGTCCTGCGTACCGATGATCGTGACGGCGTCGGCGATCATGTGACCGCGCGCCATTTCGTCGAGCGACGCCAGGTGCGCGAAACCCGGCGCGCGAATCTTGAGGCGATACGGCTTGTTGGCGCCGTCCGACACGAGGTAGATGCCGAATTCACCCTTCGGATGCTCGACCGCCGCGTACGCTTCGCCTTCCGGCACATGGAAACCTTCGGTGAAGAGCTTGAAGTGGTGAATCAAGTCTTCCATGTTGGTCTTCATGCCGACGCGCGACGGCGGGGCAACCTTGTGATTGTCCGTCATCACCGGCCCCGGATTCTTGCGGAGCCAATCAATACACTGTTTCGCGATGCGGACCGACTGGCGCATTTCTTCGACGCGCACCAGATAGCGGTCGTAGCAATCGCCGTTCACGCCGACCGGCACGTCGAAATCCATGCGATCGTACACTTCGTAGGGCTGCTTCTTGCGCAGGTCCCACGCGATGCCCGAGCCGCGCAGCATCGGGCCCGTCAGGCCCATCTGCAGCGCACGTTCCGGGCTCACCACGCCGATCCCGACCAGACGCTGTTTCCAGATCCGGTTGTCGGTCAGCAGCGTTTCGTATTCGTCGACGCACTTCGGGAAGCGCGTGAAGAAATCGTCGATGAAGTCGAGCACCGAGCCGCTGCGCGCCTCGTTCATCTTCGCGAGCGCCTTCTCGTTGCGAATCTTCGACGCCTTGTATTGCGGCATTGCGTCAGGCAGATCGCGGTAGACGCCGCCCGGACGATAGTAGGCCGCGTGCATCCGGGCGCCGGACACCGCTTCGTACACGTCCATCAGGTCTTCGCGTTCACGGAATGCGTACAGGAACACGGCCATCGCGCCGACGTCGAGCGCGTGCGCGCCGATCCACATCAGGTGGTTCAGCACGCGCGTGATTTCGTCGAACAGCACGCGGATGTACTGCGCGCGCTCCGGCACGTCGATGCCGAGCAGCTTTTCGATCGCGAGCACGTAGCCGTGCTCGTTGACCATCATCGACACGTAGTCGAGACGGTCCATGTACGGCACGGACTGGATGAAGGTTTTGGATTCGGCGAGCTTTTCCGTCGCGCGATGCAGCAGGCCGATGTGCGGATCGGCACGCTGGATGACTTCGCCGTCGAGCTCGAGCACGAGGCGCAGCACGCCGTGCGCTGCCGGGTGCTGCGGGCCGAAGTTGAGCGTGTAGTTCTTGATTTCTGCCATGACGCCCCCTTAATGTTTCAGACCGCCATAGCGATCCTCGCGGATCACGCGCGGCGTGATTTCGCGCGGCTCGATCGTCACCGGCTGGTACACGACCCGCTTCTCTTCCGGGTCGTAACGCATTTCGACGTAGCCCGACACCGGGAAGTCCTTGCGGAACGGGTGACCGATGAAGCCGTAGTCGGTGAGGATGCGGCGCAGGTCGGGGTGGCCTTCGAACACGATGCCGTACAGGTCGAACGCTTCGCGCTCGTACCAGTTCGCGGAAGCCCAGATGTCGACCAGCGACGCCACGATCGGCAGATCGTCGTCCGGCGCGAACACGCGCAGGCGCAGGCGCCAGTTGTTCGTGACCGACAGCAGGTGCGACACGGCCGCGAAGCGCGGGCCGTCGTAGGCGCCGTCGCCGAAGGTCTGGTAGTCGACGCCGCAGAGGTCGATCAGTTGCTCGAAACGGAGCTTCGGATCGTCGCGCAGCGTCTTTGCGACTTCGAGGTAATCGCTCGCCTTCACGACGAGCGTCAATTCACCGATCGCTTCGGTGAGGCTCACCACGCGCGCGCCGAGCGCGGCTTCGAGGTTCGCCTTCAGGGTCTCGATTTTGCTTGCCATATTGAGGGGACGCTCGGGGCTTTATTGACGGGCGATGGTATTGGTGCGGCGGATCTTCGCCTGCAACTGGATCACGCCGTAGACCAGCGCCTCGGCCGTGGGCGGGCAGCCCGGCACGTAGACGTCGACCGGCACGATCCGGTCGCAGCCGCGGACCACCGAGTACGAGTAGTGGTAGTAACCACCGCCGTTCGCGCACGACCCCATCGAGATCACCCAGCGCGGCTCAGCCATCTGGTCGTACACGCGGCGCAGCGCGGGCGCCATCTTGTTGCACAGCGTGCCGGCGACGATCATCACGTCCGACTGACGCGGGCTCGGGCGGAACACGACGCCGAACCGGTCCAGATCGTAACGGGCCGCGCCCGCATGCATCATCTCGACGGCGCAACACGCGAGCCCGAACGTCATCGGCCACAGCGAGCCGGTACGCGTCCAGTTGATCAGCTTGTCAGCCGTCGTGGTGACAAACCCTTCCTTCAAGACCCCTTCGATACTCATTTGCTTTCCACTCCAGACGAGCGACCGAGCGCGGCCGCCCATGCAAACCGGCGATTAACCCATCACTCCCAGTCGAGCCCGCCTTTCTTCCAGATATAGGCAAAGCCCAGCAGGAATTCGAGCAGAAAAATCATCATTGCGATGAAACCCGGCCAGCCGATGTCCCGGAGCGCGACGCCCCACGGGAACAGGAATGCGGTTTCGAGATCGAAGATGATGAACAGGATGGCGACGAGGTAGTACCGGACGTCGAATTTCATCCGGGCGTCTTCAAAGGCTTCGAAGCCGCACTCGTACGGTGCGTTCTTCTCGACGTCCGGCTTGTTGGGACCAAGGAGCTTGCCGATGCTGACCAGCGCTATACCTAAACCAGTGCCCACGAGGAGGAACAACAAGACGGGGTAATAGGCTGCGAGGTTCAAGGCAATCCTCTATCGGTTGGTTCTGAGCGTCCGGAGAATACCACTTCCGGCGGAAGGAATCATTTCGGAGTACAGGCGATCGCAAGACAACCGCAAGCACACCCCAGAAATGAAAAATGCCAGCCACTAGAAGCGGCTGGCATTGAGTAACTTTGGTGCCGACGGCGAGACTCGAACTCGCACAGCTTTCGCCACTACCCCCTCAAGATAGCGTGTCTACCAATTTCACCACGTCGGCACTGCATGCAACTCGGGTTGTGCTGCTGGTTCCCGCGAATCGCTTCAAGAATTAAATTCTAACCCGAGTCCTGGATTTGTTCAACGCACAACCGCAAAAAAATTAACTTTTTATTTCGGGACATCCTGGCCCGGCGCGCTCGCGGCCGAACCGGCGGCGGCGGACGCCGCGACAGCCGGCGCCGATGCCGCAGGGGCCGATGCCGGCGCCGTCGCGGCCGTGCCGAGCACGCCCGCCGACGGCGTCGACTTGTACGAACCGAGGTAAGTCAGCGCGAGCGTCGCGACGAAGAAGATCGTCGCGAGAATGCCCGTCGTGCGCGACAGGAAGTTCGCCGAGCCCGTCGCGCCGAACAGGCTGCCCGACGCGCCGCTGCCGAAGGCGGCGCCCATGTCGGCACCCTTGCCGTGCTGCAGCAGCACGAGCCCAATCACACCGAGTGCCGACAGCACCTGCACCACAATAATCAGCGTCTTGAATAACAGCATCACACCCACCCGATTGGATCGGGCGACCGGACCGACCGGCCGCCGTCATGGTTCAATTCGATCCCGGACCGCTCAACGCGCGGCCCGGCAGATCGCCAGGAAATCTTCCGCCTTCAGCGACGCGCCGCCGATCAGGCCGCCGTCGATGTCCGGCTGCGCGAACAACTCTTCCGCGTTGTCCGGCTTCACGCTGCCGCCGTACAGCACGGACACGTCCGCCGCACCCTTTGCCGCCAGGCGCGCACGGAGGAACGCGTGTACGTCCTGCGCCTGCGCCGACGTCGCGCTCTTGCCGGTGCCGATCGCCCAGACCGGCTCGTACGCGACGACGATGTGCGCGGCCTCGTCAGCCGTCAGCACGGCCAGCACCGCGTCGAGCTGCGCACCGACGACCTGCTCGGTCGCACCCGACTCGCGCTCGTCGAGCGTCTCGCCGACGCACACGACCGGCGTGAGGCCGGCCGCGAGTGCGCGCTGCGTCTTCGCCGCGACCGTCTCGTTGCTTTCGCCGTGATACGCGCGACGCTCCGAATGACCGACGATCGCATACTGCGCGCCGAACTCCGCCACCATCGCGGCCGCCACCTCACCGGTGAACGCGCCTTGCTCGTGCGCGGACACGTCCTGCGCACCGAACGCGACACGGCCACCGCCGAGCTGGGCCTGAACCTGCGCGAGATACGGGAACGGCACGCACACGCCGATCGACGTTTCAGCCGCCACCAAGCCCGCACCCTGCACCACTTCGTTCAGCAGCGCCTGGTTGCCGGCCAGCCGGCCGTGCATCTTCCAGTTGCCGATCACTCGCTTTGTTCGTTGTTTCGACATCGTGTCTGTCTCGTCACTATCTTGTCATTAACGTGCCGGAACCCGGCCGTCAGGTTGGATCTGGCGAAGCAAACCCGCGATTTTACTGCGCGCGGCTTGAACCGGTCAAACCGCGCATGTCAAGCCCGCCGCACGGGCCGTCACGCGTTCGCGCCCCAATCAAGCACGATCTTGCCGATGTGCTCGCCGCCCTCCATCAGCGCATGCGCCTGCGCGGCCTCGCCGGCCGGCAGCACACGATAGATCACGGGCTTGATGCGACCGTCGGCCAGCAGCGGCCACACGCGCGCCTTCAACTGCGCGGCGATGCGCGCCTTGAACTCGACCGGACGCGGGCGCAGCGTCGAGCCCGTCACCGTCAGCCGGCGGCGCAGGATCTCGTTGAGGTTGACCTCGGCCTTCGCACCGCCGAGCAGCGCGATCAGCACGAGGCGGCCGCCGTCCGCGAGCGCGGACAACTCGCGCGGCACGTACGCGCCCGCCACCATGTCGAGGATCACGTCGACGCCGCGATCGTGCGTCAGCGACTTCACGACTTCGACGAAGTCTTCGGTCTTGTAGTCGATCGCGCGCTCGGCGCCGAGCGCCTCGCACGCACGGCACTTGTCGGCGGTGCCGGCCGTCGCGAACACGCGAAAGCCGAGCGCATGCGCGATCTGGATCGCCGTCACGCCGATGCCGCTCGAGCCGCCCTGCACGAGCAGCGTCTCCTGTTCGCCGCCCTCGCCCGCGCCGAGCCGCGCGCGGTCGAACACGTTGCTCCACACGGTGAAGAACGTCTCGGGCAGCGACGCGGCTTCGATATCGGTGAGACCGTCCGGCACCGGCAGACACTGCGGCAGCGGCGCGACCGCATATTCGGCATAGCCGCCGCCCGCGAGCAACGCGCACACGCGATCGCCGAGCTTCAGGCCGAACGGGTTCAGTGCCGCATCGGACACATCGCCGCCGACGATCTCGCCCGCGACCTCGAGGCCCGGCAGATCCGACGCACCCGGCGGCGGCGCATAGGCGCCCTTGCGCTGGAACACGTCGGGCCGGTTCACGCCGGAAGCCGCCACCTTGATCAGCACCTCGCCGCGCTTCGGTTCGGGGCGCGGACGCTCCGCGAGCTTCAGCACGTCGGGCGCGCCGAATTCGGTGATTTCGATGGCTTTCATGGTGAGAATCGCTCCAGGATCGGAATCGGATGGCACGCGCGCGCACGGCGCGAGCGCCTCGCCGGCGCTGCTGCGCCGCGCAACGATGCTACAGAAAAAACGGCCGGCACGCTTTCGCACTGCCGGCCGTTGATCCGCCTGTCCGCTTACTGCTGCGGCGGCGTATCCGACTGCGCTGCCGCCGCTGCTTCATTCAGCAGCGCCTTGGCCGACAGACGCACGCGACCCTTCTCGTCCGTCTGGATCACCTTGACCTTCACCTGCTGACCTTCCTTCAGGTAGTCGTTGATGTCCTTCACGCGCTCGTTGACGATTTCCGAGATGTGCAGCAGGCCGTCCTTGCCGGGCAGCAGGTTCACGATCGCACCGAAATCGAGCAGCTTGAGCACCGTGCCTTCGTACACCTGGCCGACTTCGATCTCGGCCGTGATTTGCTCGATGCGCTTCTTCGCTTCGGCCATGCCTTCGCTGCTCGTGCTCGCGATCGTCACGACGCCGTCGTCCGAGATGTCGATGGTCGTGCCCGTTTCTTCCGTCAGCGCGCGGATCACCGAACCGCCCTTGCCGATCACGTCGCGGATCTTTTCCGGGTTGATCTTGATCGTGATCATGCGCGGCGCGAATTCCGACAGTTGCGTGTTCGCACCCGACACCGCCGACGTCATCTTGCCGAGGATGTGCAGGCGGCCTTCCTTCGCCTGCGCGAGCGCGACCTGCATGATTTCCTTCGTGATGCCCTGGATCTTGATGTCCATCTGCAGCGCCGTCACGCCTTGCTCCGTGCCGGCCACCTTGAAGTCCATGTCGCCGAGGTGATCTTCGTCGCCGAGGATGTCGGTCAGCACCGCGAACTTGTTGCCTTCGAGGATCAGGCCCATCGCGATACCGGCGACGTGCGCCTTCATCGGCACGCCGGCGTCCATCAGCGCGAGGCAGCCGCCGCACACCGACGCCATCGACGACGAACCGTTCGACTCGGTGATTTCCGACACGACGCGGATCGAGTAGCCGAATTCGTCGGCGCTCGGCAGGCACTTGACCAGCGCGCGTTTCGCGAGGCGGCCGTGGCCGATTTCGCGGCGCTTCGGCGAGCCGACGCGGCCCGTTTCGCCGGTCGCGAACGGGGGCATGTTGTAGTGGAGCATGAAGCGCTCGCGGTATTCGCCTTCGAGCGCGTCGATGATCTGCTCGTCACCCTTCGTGCCGAGCGTCGCGACGACCAGCGCCTGCGTTTCGCCGCGCGTGAACAGCGCCGAGCCGTGGGTGCGCGGCAGCACGCCGGTGCGGATCTCGATCGGGCGCACGGTGCGCGTGTCGCGACCGTCGATGCGCGGCTCGCCGTTCAGGATCTGCGAACGGACGATCTTCGCTTCGATGTCGAACAGGATATTGCCGACCGTGGCCTTGTCGGCCGCGACCGTGCCGGCCGCCAGCGCGTCTTCCTCGAGCTTCGCCGAGGTCGCCGCGTAGACTTCCTTCAGCTTCGCCGAGCGCGCCTGCTTGTCGCGGAGCTGGTAAGCGGCGAGCAGATCGTTCTGCGCGAGCTCGGTCACGCGTGCGATCAGCGCCTCGTTCTTCGGCGCCGGCTGCCAGTCCCACTCGGGCTTGCCGCCATCGCGCACCAGTTCGTGGATCGCGTCGATCGCGACCTGCATCTGCTCGTGGCCGAACACCACGGCGCCCAGCATCACTTCTTCCGACAGCTGATCGGCTTCCGACTCGACCATCAGCACGGCGCGCTCCGTACCCGCGACGACGAGGTCGAGGCTCGATGCCTTGAGCTGGTCACGCGTCGGGTTCAACACGTACGCGTTGTCGATGTACGCCACGCGCGCGGCACCGACCGGGCCGTTGAACGGCAGGCCCGACACGGCGAGCGCGGCCGATGCGCCGATCAGCGCGGGGATGTCCGCCGGGATTTCCGGGTTCACGGACAGCACGTGGATCACGACCTGGACTTCGTTGTAGAAGCCTTCCGGGAACAGCGGGCGCAGCGGGCGGTCGATCAGGCGCGACGTCAGCGTCTCGTGCTCCGACGGACGGCCTTCGCGACGGAAGAAGCCGCCCGGGATCTTGCCGGCCGAGTAGGTCTTCTCGAGGTAGTCGACGGTCAGCGGGAAGAAATCCTGGCCCGGCTTCGCCGACTTCGCGCCGACGACGGTTGCCAGCACGACGGTATCCTCGACGTCGACGATCACGGCGCCGCTTGCCTGGCGAGCGACTTCACCGGTTTCGAGGCGCACCTTGTGCTGGCCCCACTGGAATTCCTTCACGACCTTGTTGAACATGGACATGGTTGCTCCTTTGTATTCATGCATTTCATTCGCCGCGCCGGCGACCCCCGCGCGGCGGCGTCCCGACCGAATCACCCGGAGCAAGGTGTGTTTTTTATGCCATTCCAGCGCGGCGCTCACGCAGCGACGCGCTGGAATGACACAAATCCTGCCCCGGTATCGGTCGTGGCGGCGGCCCCGCACGAACGTGCCGGACAGCCTGCGATGCGTGTGACGCTACGCACCGCGCAAAAACAAAATGCCTGTATCAGCGGACTGACACAGGCATCTTGCTGGCGGCAATCGCCTCGATTACTTACGCAGACCCAGCTTCTCGATCAGTGCGCGGTAACGATCGGCATCCTTGCCCTTGAGGTAGTCGAGCAGCTTGCGGCGGCGGCTCACCATGCGCAGCAGGCCGCGGCGGCTGTGGTGATCCTTCGCGTGGGTCTTGAAGTGACCCGTCAGTTCGACGATACGTGCGGTCAGCAGTGCGACCTGGACTTCGGGCGACCCCGTGTCGTTGGTACCGCGGGCGAACTGAGCAACGACTTCCGACTTCTTGATATCTGCAACAGACATGTGATTTCCTTTCTAACTGAACAGGCGGACACGGAAGAATGGCCGTGCCGTGACTTACAACCGGCGCGCATTGTAGCACAACTCGGTGCCGTTCTTGCCGCCTCCCGTCACGGGCGCGTCATCGAGCACGTCGACGGCATCTCCGTGCGCTGCGCCGGCACCGCCAGGACCGTCCGGAAGCCGTAGCCCGATCCCTCGTTGTCGAAGCGCACGCCCGGCGTGCCGACCTTGTCCATTTCCATCACGTAAAGGGGCTGGATCAGTTGGTGATCCTGCGCGCGCATCCGCGACGCGTGGAAGCCGTCGTCGAACGGCAGGCCCTCGAGCGCACGCGCGACCGCGACGGGGTCGGCCGAACCCGCGCGGGTCATCGCGGCGGCCAGCATCTCGATCATCTGGCTCATCCGCCGCACCGGATAGTCGTCCTGCGCGGCCGGGAAACGGGTGCGGAACGCGCGGTAGAACGCGTCGGATCTGGCGCCGCCGGCGTTCGGATGCCAGTCGGCCACCGCCACGACGCGGCCGACGCCCGCGTCGCCCAGGGCCGCCGGCGCGCCGAGGCTGTTGCCGTAGAACGTATAGAACTTCGCGTTCAGCCCCTGTTCGCGCGCCGCCTTCACGAGCAGCGTGAGGTCGTTGCCCCAGTTGCCGGTCACGACGGCGTCCGCGCCGCTCGCCCGGATCTTCGCGATATACGGCGAGAAATCCTTGATCCGGCCGATCGGGTGGAATTCGTCGCCGGCGATCGTCACGTCCGGGCGCCGCGCGGCCAGCGCCTGCCGCGCGAGGGTGCTGACGTCATGGCCGAAGCTGTAGTCCTGATTCAGCAGATAGACCTTGCGCAGCGCGCGATCGCGCGCCATCACGTCCGCGAGGGCGGCCATTCGCATGCCGGCGTGCGCATCGAAGCGGAAATGCCAGAAACTGCAGCGCGCGCCGGTCAGCGCCGGATCGTCCGCCGAGTAGTTCAGGAACAGCATCCGGTTGTCCGGATCGCGCGCGTTCAGCTTGTCGAGCGCCGCGACGAGCGCGGCGGCGACGGCCGAGCTGTTGCCCTGCGCGACGAAGCCGATATGCCGATCGGCCGCCGCGCGCAACTGCACGAGCGCCTCTTCCGGGCTGCCCTTGCTGTCGAGCACGACGAGTTCGAGCGGGTGCGCGCCGTCGCGCAGTTTCACGCCGCCCGCCGCATTGACCTGCTCGACGCCGAAGCGCAGGTTGCGCTCGACCGCCGCGCCCGCGTTCGCGAACGGGCCCGACATCCCTTCGATCAGCGCGATCCGCACCGGCTCGCCGCCGGCACACGCGGACGACACCAGCATCCACCCCGCGCTCCACGCGAGCGCCCACCGCTTCCATCCCTGCATCGGCCACCTGCCCTTCAATCTGCCCGAGAAGCGCGGATCATAGGCCGGTGCGCCGGCCGCCCGCAAGCGCGCGGGCCCGATCCGCATCGATTTTTTCCTGCCGATGCGCGATCGCGCGCCGTCCGTGATAAAACGGGACCTGTTTCCGTGTTCTGGAGAATCCGATGCGCATTCGCATTCCCGCGCGCCTGCCGGTGCTCGCCGCCTGCGCCGCCGCGCTGCTGGCCGGTTGCGCGCAACCGTGGCAGCAATACCAGGCCGGCCAGGACGAGTCGGCGATCGTCGCGCGCATGGGCCCGCCGCGTGAGATCTACGACCTGCCCGGCGGCGGCAAGCGCCTGATGTGGCCGACCCAGCCGATGGGCGAGATCACGATCGCGGCCGACGTCGATGCCGCCCACCGGATCGTCAACGTGCGCCAGGTGCTGCAGCCGAGCGAGTTCTATCGCGCGGAGATCGGCAAGTGGACGAAAACCGACGTCCTCGTCAATTTCGGGCGCCCGGTCGAGACCTCCTACTTCCCGCTGATGAAGCGCGAGGTATGGACGTACCGGTATCTCGAGGACAACGTCTGGTACATGATGTACAGCTTCTACTTCGATCCGCAGGGCATCCTGCGCACCACGCAGAAAACGCCGGACCCGCTGCACGATCCCGATCGCCGCACCCTGTTCTGACCGATTGCGCATCGACACGCAATTGTCGCAATGGCCATTCACGAATGATTGCCGAATGGCCATTTCATTTTTTCCGCTGCCTTATTTAATTTCAGGAATAAGACGGAAAACTTTTCCGATCGTTAATATTCCGATGGCAATACGCTGAACGCCCCGTCATGCGGGCGCTTGAGCCTAAATAGGCATAGCCAGTGCATGTCATGCGTCGCACTGGTGCAGGCAATGCACTACGCCCAATCAATTTGAAACAATTTGTTTCAACCCACCCCGAGTGCTAGGGCATACCCCTAATATCAGTCGAAATCGAACCTTTCAATTTAGAAAGAATGCGACTGCGCCATTTCGCTCGATATTTATTTGTCTTGATCAAAAAGGAGTCCTCATGAACCGCCCCAAGAGCATGCTGGTTGCCAACATTGCCTGGGCCCGCGAGACGCGCGAACACACGCCCGGCTTCTTCGACGCGCTCGCACGCGGCCAGAATCCGCGCGTACTGTGGATCGGCTGCGCCGACAGCCGCGTGCCGGCCGAGACCATCACGCACTGCGCGCCCGGCGAGCTGTTCGTCCATCGCAACATCGCGAACCTGTTCCACCCGGACGACGACAATTCCGCCAGCGTGCTCGAGTACGCGGTGCGGGTGTTGAAGGTCGACCACGTGATCGTGTGCGGGCACTACGGGTGCGGCGGCGTGCGCGCATCGCTGCTGCCGCCGCCTGCCGACCTGCCGCACGTCGCGCGCCGCATCGCGCCGCTCTGCGCGCTCGCGCGGCGCCATCGCGATACGCTCGACGGGCTCGACGACATGGCTGCCGCCGATCGCCTCGCCGAGCTGAACGTGCTCGAACAGGTGCGGCTGCTGCGTGCGTCGCCGATCGTGCGCGGGCGCGAACGGCCGCCGCTCGTGCACGGCTGGATCTTCTCGCTCGCCGACGGCCACCTGAAGGAACTCGATTCCGGCTATGCGCCATCGCCGGCCGAAGCCGAAGCCGAGCCCGAGCCTGCCGCGACCGCCGTCGCGCTCGGTTGACCCGCGCCCCGCCCTCCATGTCAACGAAATCACCCCAATCATGAAACTGAACGAGCGCCTGTCCACCTTGCCGCGCGACATCGTCGCCGGCATCGTCGTTTTTCTCGTCGCGCTGCCGCTCTGCCTCGGCATCGCCAACGCCTCCGGCGTCGAACCGTTCGCCGGGCTCGTATCGGGCATCGTCGGCGGCATCGTCGTCGCGCTGCTGAGCGGCTCGTCCCTGTCCGTCAGCGGGCCGGCCGCCGGCCTCGTCGTGATCGTCGTCGAAGGGATCGCGCAACTGGGCAGCTTCTCCGCGTTCCTGCTCGCGGTGCTGCTGTCCGGCGTGCTGCAGTTCGGGTTCGGCATGCTGCGCGCCGGCCGCTTCGCCGCCTACGTGCCGTCGCCCGTCATCAAGGGCATGCTCGCCGCGATCGGCCTGCTGCTGATCGTGAAGCAGCTTCCGTTCGCATTTGGCATCGGCGGCCCGGCCGCGCAATCGTTTGCGAATTGGCTGCATTTGCCGACCGCATGGGCCGCCACGGCGATCGCACTCGTGTCGCTGGCGCTGCTGATCGCGTGGGACACGCCGGCGCTCAAGCGCTTCGCGTGGGTACGCTCGGTACCCGCCCCGCTCGCGGTCGTCGTGCTCGGCATCGGCGCGACGCTCGTGCTCGGCATGGTCGCTCCGGCAGCCGCACCGGGCGCCGCCCATCGCGTCACGCTGCCCGAGTTCGACTCGTTTGCGGCGCTCGCGGCATCGCTCAAGCATGCGGAACTCGGCCCGAACTTCGCGCAACTGCTGAATCCGGACGTATGGCGCGTGGCGATCACGCTTGCGGTCGTCGCGAGCCTCGAGACGCTGCTGTGCCTCGAGGCGGTCGAACAGATCGATCCGAAGCGACGTCCGACGCAGCCCGATCGCGAGCTGAAGGCACAGGGCGTCGGCAACCTTGTCGCGGGCGCCGTCGGCGGCCTGCCGATCACGTCGGTGATCGTGCGTAGTTCGGCCAACGTCAACGCCGGCGCGCAAAGCCGGATGTCCGCGATCGTGCACGGGATCCTGCTGCTCGCGAGCGTGTTTGCGCTCACCGGCCTGATCAACCTGATCCCGCTCGCGAGCCTGGCCGCGATCCTGATCCACACCGGCATGAAGCTCGCGAAACCGGCGCTGTTCCGCTCGGTCATGAAGCAAGGCCCGGCCGCGTTCGCGCCGTTCGCGGCGACGATCGTCGGCGTGCTGGCGGTCGACCTGCTGTTCGGCATCGCGCTCGGCCTCGCGTGCAGCGTGCTGGCCGTCGCCGTCGCGAACCTGAAGAGCCCCGTCACGCTCGCGCAGCACGACGACCACTTCCTGCTGTCGTTCCGCAAGGACGTGTCGTTTCTGGGCAAGGTGCAGGTCAAGCACCACCTGCGACACATTCCGGACCGGGCGGCCGTGATCATCGACGCAACCCGCGCAGACTACATCGACCACGACGTGCTCGAGCTGCTCGACGCGTTCGTCGCCGATGCGCCGCGGCGCGGGATCGCGGTCGAGTTCCGCCGGCGCAACCCCGCGCCGCGCGCGGCCGCCCGCCGCTGGCTGTTCCGCGCGCCGGCCGCCGAATGAGCGGCCAATGAAAACAAACGCCCCGGCGGCGCAGGGCCGCACGGGGCGTTTCGAGGCTGCGTCCTGCGCGGCGCTTACGAGCGCTGCGGATTGACCTTGTCGTCCTTCGAGTGCAGCTTGTTCAGCGCGGAAATGTACGCCTTCGCGGACGCGGCGACGATATCCGGATCGGTGCCGACGCCGTTGACGATCCGCCCGCTCTTCGACAGCCGAACCGTCACTTCGCCCTGCGCCTGCGTGCCGGTCGTGATCGCGTTCACCGAGTACAGCAGCAGCTCGGAGCCGCTGCCGACTTCACCTTCGATCGCATTGAACGTCGCATCGACCGGGCCGTTGCCGCGCGCCTCGCCGGTCACTTCCTTGCCCTCGACCGCGAACACGACCTTCGCCTGCGGCTGCTCGCCCGTTTCCGAACGCTGCGACAGCGACACGAACTTGAAGTGCTCCTGCTCCTGCGCGAGCGCCGATTCCTCGGACACGATCGCGATGATGTCCTCATCGAAGATCTCCGCCTTGCGGTCGGCCAGATCCTTGAAGCGCATGAACGCGGCATTCAGTTCGGCTTCGCTGTCGAGCGATACGCCGAGCTCCTGCAGCCGCTGCTTGAACGCGTTGCGGCCCGACAGCTTGCCGAGCACGATCTTGTTCGCGGTCCAGCCCACGTCTTCCGCGCGCATGATCTCGTAGGTGTCGCGCGCCTTCAGCACGCCGTCCTGGTGAATGCCCGACGCGTGCGCGAACGCGTTCGCGCCGACCACCGCCTTGTTCGGCTGCACGACGAAGCCGGTGATCTGCGACACGAGCTTCGACGTCGGCACGATCTGCGTCGTGTCGATGCCGACGTCGAGACCGAAGTAGTCCTTGCGGGTCTTCACGGCCATCACGATTTCTTCGAGCGACGTGTTGCCCGCGCGCTCGCCCAGACCGTTGATCGTGCATTCGACCTGACGCGCGCCGCCGATCTTCACGCCGGCGAGCGAGTTCGCGACCGCCATCCCGAGGTCGTTATGGCAGTGCACCGAGAAGATCGCCTTGTCCGAGTTCGGAATGCGTTCGCGCAGCGTCTTCACGAGGTTGCCGTAGAGCTCCGGCACGCCGTAGCCGACCGTGTCGGCGATATTGATCGTCGTCGCGCCTTCGGCGATCACGGCTTCCAGCACGCGGCACAGGAAATCCATGTCCGAGCGGCTGCCGTCTTCCGGCGAGAACTCGACGTTGTCGGTGAACTTGCGCGCGAAACGCACGGCGAGGCGCGCCTGCTCGAACACTTGATCCGGCGTCATCCGCAGCTTCTTCTCCATGTGCAGCGGCGACGTCGCGATGAACGTGTGGATCCGGAAGCTGTTGGCGGGCTTCAGCGCGTCGGCCGCGCGCTGGATGTCCTTGTCGTTGGCGCGCGCCAGCGAGCAGATCGTGCTGTCCTTCACGAGCCCGGCGATCGTGTGGATCGCGTCGAAATCGCCGTTCGAGCTCGCGGCGAAGCCGGCCTCGATCACGTCGACCTTCATCCGCTCGAGGTGCTTCGCGATGCGGATTTTCTCTTCTTTCGTCATCGACGCGCCGGGCGATTGCTCGCCGTCACGCAACGTCGTATCGAAAATGATCAGCTTGTCTGTCATGGGGGGCTCCAGGGCTCTTTTATACGGAAGTCAAACGTAACGAGATCGCGCCACCGCTGGCGACGCTCAACAACAGACGAGGCTTGACGGGGGGCGAGAACGGTCAGCGCGGCAGGCGCGCCAAAGCTAGCGCGCGTAGCGGCGCACCGGCTAGAAGGAGGGAGAGGCGGGGAAATACAGTCATGCCAAAGACTATAGCGACATTCCGTTGACCGCGCAATCGGACGGCACCCGGGAATCGACACGGCCGGCCCGAAAAAAGGGGCAAATGAAAACGGCGGCCCCGAGGCCGCCGTTTCCGGGCAAATCGCGTGTCGGCGTCAGTGCTCGCGCTGCGACGAGCGCGCCGGGTTCGCCCGCCCGCGCACGGCCATGTAGGCCCAGAACACGTAGCCGGACAGCCCGTACAGCACGAACAGGCAGAACAGCATCAGCGGCGGATCGGACGACACCAGCACGAACGCGACGACGACCAGCAGGATCGCCGCGAACGGCACGCGGTGGCGCACGTCGAGCGCCTTGCCGCTGTAGAACGGCGCGTTTGACACCATCGTCACACCCGCGTAGATCGTCAGCACGAACGCGACCCACGGCAGCCAGCCGAGCTTCATCGGCACGCGGTTGTCTGTCGCGAGCCACACGAAGCCCGCGATCAGCGCGGCCGCGGCCGGGCTCGGCAGCCCCTGGAAGAAGCGCTTGTCGACCACGCCGATGTTCGTGTTGAAGCGCGCAAGGCGCAGCGCGGCGCCCGAGCAATAGACGAACGCGGCGAGCCAGCCCCAGCGGCCGAGATCCTTCAGCACCCACTCGTACATCACGAGCGCGGGCGCGACGCCGAACGACACCATGTCCGACAGGCTGTCGAATTGCTCGCCGAACGCACTCTGCGTATGCGTCATGCGCGCGACGCGCCCGTCCATCCCGTCGAGCACCATCGCGACGAAAATCGCGATCGCGGCGATCTCGAAGCGCACGTTCATTGCCTGCACGACCGCGAAGAAGCCGCAGAACAGCGCGGCGGTCGTGAATGCATTCGGCAGCAGGTAGATGCCGCGCGTCTTCAGGAACCGCTGGCGCGCGGCGCGGCGGCTCTCGATGGGCGCCGAATCCGGCGCCATCACCTTGTTGCGGCGGAACGGGCGTGGCGTCTGGCCGGCGCCGTTGCGCGGCCGACGCGGTTTGAATGCGGCCATCGTGCGCCCCGCCGCTTACTGTTCGAGCTCGGCGAGGATCGTCGACGACGCGTAGACCTTCTCGCCGATCGACACCTTCGCGCGGCTGCCGAGCGGCAGGTACACGTCGACGCGCGAACCGAAGCGGATGAACCCGTAGCGCTGGCCGCGCGACAGCGGCTCGCCGGCACGGACGTAGCAGAGAATCCGGCGGGCGATCAGGCCGGCGATCTGCACCGAGGTGACCGTCTTGCCGCTCGCCGTCTGGATCACGACCGCATTGCGCTCGTTCTCGGTCGACGCCTTGTCGATCGCCGCGTTCAGGAACGCGCCGGGGAAGTATTCGACCTTGCTGATCGCGCCATCGACCGGCGAACGCTGCGAATGAACATTGAAGACATTCATGAACACGCTGATCTTCAGCGCTTCGCGGTTCGCGTACGGATCCTGCGCGGTCTCGACCGCGACGATGCGGCCGTCCGCCGGACACAGCACCGCGTTCGGCTGCGCCGGGATCGGGCGCTGCGGATCGCGGAAGAACTGGACGACGAAGACGAGCAGCAGCCAGAACGGCCACGCGAAGCCGAAGCCCCCGACGGCATGGATCAACAGCGCGATGACGGCTGCAATCGCGATGAACGGCCAGCCTTCGCGCGCGATGATCGGATGAGGATAGTTCATGGATTCGTTCTGTGTTCGGTGAATTGCAAAGCATGTAGCATAGCAAAAGCCGCCCGGGGCACTGCTGCCTTCGGACGGCTTTTTGATGCCGACCCTCCATTCGAAGGGCCGGAACGGCACGGCGCGCTTAGTTCTTCGTCTGGTCGACGAGCTTGTTCTTCGCGATCCACGGCATCATCGCGCGCAGCTTCGCACCGACCTGCTCGATCTGGTGCTCGGCCGTCAGGCGGCGGCGCGACTGCAGCGTCGGGGCGCCCGCCTTGTTCTCGAGAATGAAGCTCTTCGCGTACTCGCCCGTCTGGATGTCGGTCAGGCACTGCTTCATCGCCTTCTTCGTCTCTTCCGTGACGACGCGCGGGCCCGTCACGTACTCGCCGTATTCGGCGTTGTTCGAGATCGAGTAGTTCATGTTCGCGATGCCGCCTTCGTAGATCAGGTCGACGATCAGCTTCAGTTCGTGCAGGCACTCGAAGTACGCCATTTCCGGCGCGTAGCCGGCTTCGACCAGCGTCTCGAAACCGGCCTTGATCAGCTCGACGGTACCGCCGCACAGCACGGCCTGCTCGCCGAACAGGTCGGTTTCGGTTTCTTCACGGAAGTTCGTCTCGATGATGCCGGCACGGCCGCCGCCGTTCGCCGCCGCATACGACAGCGCGATGTCGCGCGCCGCGCCCGACTTGTTCTGCGCCACCGCGATCAGGTGCGGCACGCCGCCACCTTGCGAGTACGTGCCGCGCACGGTGTGGCCCGGCGCCTTCGGCGCGATCATGATCACGTCGAGGTCGGCGCGCGGGATCACCTGGCCGTAGTGGACGTTGAAGCCGTGCGCGAACGCGAGCGCCGCGCCCTGCTTGATGTTCGCGTGCACTTCCTTCGCGTACACGTCGGCGATCTGCTCGTCCGGCAGCAGCATCATGACGACGTCCGCGCCCTTCACCGCTTCGGCGACTTCCTTGACCGACAGGCCGGCGTTCTCGGCCTTGCTCCACGACGCGCCGCCCTTGCGCAGGCCGACCGTCACGTTCACGCCGCTGTCCTTCAGGTTCAGCGCGTGTGCATGGCCTTGCGAGCCGTAGCCGATGATCGTGACTTGCTTGCCCTTGATGAGGGAGAGGTCGGCGTCTTTGTCGTAGAAAACGTTCATGATGGTTCCTTCGCTAATTCAAAAATTCAACAATTCGTTCGGATGGAGTACTGCGGGCCGGGACATGACGGCGCACCCGGCGTCGGCATCACACCTTGAGGATGCGCTCGCCGCGCCCGATGCCTGAGCTGCCGGTGCGCACGGTCTCGAGGATCGCGCCCGCGTCCAGCCCCTGGATGAATGCGTCGAGCTTGTCGCTCGCGCCCGTCAATTCGATCGTGTAGGTCTTCTCGGTCACGTCGATGATGCGGCCGCGGAAAATATCCGACATCCGCTTCATTTCTTCGCGCTCCTTGCCCACTGCACGTACCTTGATCAGCATCAGCTCGCGTTCGATGTGTGCACCGTCGGTCAGGTCCACCACTTTCACCACCTCGATCAGGCGGTTCAGATGCTTCGTGATCTGTTCGATCACGTCGTCGGAGCCGATGGAAACGATGGTGAGCCGCGACAGCGATTGGTCTTCGGTCGGCGCCACCGTCAAGGTTTCAATGTTGTAGCCGCGTGCGGAAAACAGGCCGACCACGCGCGACAGCGCGCCCGGTTCGTTCTCCAGCAGGACGGAAATGATGTGTCTCATGTTCGCTTCTTCCAGAATGTGCCGTGTCGATTCACTCGCGCCGCGCGCCGCCGCGTGCCGCACCGCCCTTCGTGAAGGCGGCCGCATCGGGCCCGAGCGCGCGTCGCGCCGTTACAGATCTTCCGATCCGAGCAGCATCTCGGTGATGCCCTTGCCGGCCTGTACCATCGGCCAGACGTTTTCGGTCGGATCGGTCTGGAAGTCGAGAAACACGGTGCGGTCCTTCAGGCGCAGCGCTTCCTTCAGCGCCGGCTCCACATCCGAAGTCTTTTCGATCCGCATGCCGACGTGGCCGTACGCTTCGGCGAGCTTCACGAAGTCAGGCAGCGCATCCATGTACGAATGCGAATAGCGCTTGCTGTATTCGATCTGCTGCCACTGGCGGACCATGCCGAGATAGCGGTTGTTCAGCGAAATGATCTTCACGGGCGTGTCGTACTGCAGGCAGGTCGACAGTTCCTGGATGCACATCTGGATCGAGCCTTCGCCCGTGATGCACAGCACGTCGTCGTCCGGATGGGCCATCTTCACGCCCATCGCCGCCGGCAGGCCGAAGCCCATCGTGCCGAGGCCGCCGGAGTTGATCCAGCGACGCGGCTTGTTGAAACGGTAGAACTGCGCGGCCCACATCTGGTGCTGGCCGACGTCCGAGCACACGAACGCATTGCCGTCCGTCAGCTCCCACGCCTTCTCGACCACGTACTGCGGCTTGATGATCTCGCTTTCGCGGTCGTACTTCAGGCAGTCCTTCGCGCGCCAGCCCTCGATGTCCTTCCACCATTGCGCGAGCGCCTCGGTGTCGGGGCCGTGCTCGGCCGTCTGCAGTTGCTCGATCAGTTCCTTCAGCACTTCCTTCACGTCGCCGACGATCGGGATGTCGACCTTCACGCGCTTCGAGATCGACGACGGGTCGATGTCGATGTGAATGATCTTGCGCGGGCGCGACGCGAAGTGCGCCGGGTCGCCGATCACGCGGTCGTCGAAGCGGGCGCCGATCGCGATCAGCACGTCGCAATGCTGCATCGCCATGTTCGCTTCGTAGGTGCCGTGCATGCCGAGCATGCCGAGGAATTTCCTGTCCGACGCGCGATAGCCGCCGAGGCCCATCAGCGTGTTCGTGACCGGGTAGCCGAGCAGGTCCGCGAACTGGTTCAGCTCACGCGACGCGTCGGCGAGGATGATGCCGCCACCCGTGTAGATGTACGGACGCTTGGCCGACAGCAGCAGCGACACGGCCTTGCGGATCTGGCCCGAATGGCCCTTCGTGACGGGGTTGTACGAACGCAGCGACACGCTCTTGATCGGCTCGTACTGGCACGGCGTCTTCGAGATGTCCTTCGGGATGTCGATCAGCACGGGGCCTGGACGGCCGGTGCGGGCGATATAGAACGCCTTCTTGACGGTTTCCGCGAGGTCGCGCACGTCCTTCACGAGGAAGTTGTGCTTCACGCACGGACGCGTGATGCCGACGGTGTCGCATTCCTGGAAGGCATCCTGGCCGATCGCGGCCGTCGGCACCTGGCCGCTGATCACGACCATCGGGATCGAATCCATGTAGGCCGTCGCGATGCCGGTCACCGCGTTGGTGACACCGGGGCCCGACGTCACGAGACAGACGCCGACATTGCCGGTGGAGCGCGCATACGCATCGGCTGCGTGCACGGCCGCCTGTTCATGGCGCACCAGCACGTGCTGAATCTTGTCCTGCTTGTACAGCTCGTCGTAGATATAGAGAACCGAGCCGCCGGGGTAGCCCCAGATGAATTCGACGTTTTCGTCGGCCAGTGCCTTCATGAGCACGGTGCCGCCGATGGAGTCGCTATCGGGAGGGGAAAGGGGTTCCGACGTGGAGAATTCCGCGCTGGGCATGTTCATTTCGACCTTTCGAATTTTCGGCAAAAAATTGATCGGGTGCTCTCTGCCGGGCTTGTGGCTCGGGTTCAAGCGGCGCGTCCAGTTTGAAGGGCGGGCTTCTTGGGCCAGCCTCAAATGAGACCATCACTTCATGTTGCGAATCGCTGACGATAGCGGGTCGTGATTGGCTCGTCAAGAAAAATATCCCGCAGCGCATCATGCGCGCCGCCCGGCGCCCGACCGGCGCGGTTGGCGCGCAACGTGCGGCGCCCGATCCGGTGCCAAGTCGCATGAAAATTTGATAGCATCCGCGGGTTTTACGAAATTTTTCGACCTTTTTCACCACGCAGCGGGCCGCAGCGCATACCTTCACGGAATGGCATCAGACAAGGAACTCGCCGACTTTCTGGCGGGCGTCGAAAGGCGCGCGTTCAAGCAGGCTGCGTACGCCGTGCGTGACGACGATGCATCGCTCGACATCGTGCAGGACGCGATGATCAAGCTCGCGGAAAAGTACGGCGACCGGCCGGCGGCCGAGCTGCCGCTGCTCTTTCAGCGGATCCTGCAGAACGCGATCCACGACTGGTTCCGGCGGCAGAAGGTCCGCAACACGTGGGTCACGCTGTTCTCGTCGCTGAACAGCACCGACGACGAAGACTTCGACCCGCTCGAAACGCTCGAATCCGCGGACGACAACGCGGGCGTCGAGAGCAGCGAGCACCGCCTCGAACGAGAGCAGGTTCTGGCCCTGATCGACGAAGAAATCCAGAAGCTTCCGGCGCGTCAACGGGAAGCGTTCCTGATGCGTTATTGGGAAGATATGGATGTCGCCGAGACTGCCGCCGCAATGGGGTGCTCCGAGGGCAGCGTCAAGACGCACTGCTCGCGGGCCACTCACACGCTGGCGCAAGCGCTCAAGGCCAAAGGAATCACGCTATGAGCTCCGCAAACCGAGAACACGAATTCGCGCTGAAGGTGCGCCGCGCGCTGGACGAGCGCGCGGCCGCGCTGCCTGCCGCGACCACCGATCGGCTGGCCGTCGCCCGTCGGGCGGCGCTCGCGCGCAAGAAGCCCGAAGCCGCGAGCGCGCCGGTGTTCGTGCCGGCCTTCGCCGGCGCGGCCGGCGCCTACGGCTCGACGCCCGCGAACCGCCCGCCGGCCGGCCGCCCGTCCGCGTCGTTCGCCCGTCGCCTGCTGCGCGCATGGCCGCTCGCGCTGCTGCTGGCGGGGCTCGTCGGCATCGCGTACTGGGAAGACATGCAGCGCACCGCCGAGCTCGCCGACATCGACGCGGCGATGCTCAGCGACGACCTGCCGCTCAACGCGTATCTCGACCACGGATTCAACGCGTATCTGTCGCGCGCTCACTGACAGACAATAACGAGGGGATCGCACGGGTGAGTCAGAAGCGCGGCCTGGCCGTATTTTTCGGATGCGTGATCGCGATCGCCGTTTCCTACGTCGCCACGTATTCCCGATTCCACCCGGCCCCGGCGACGGCGCCCGTCGCGACCACCAGCCCCGCCGCGCCGGCGTCGGCCGCGACCGGGCTGACCACCGACCTCCCCCCGCTGCCCCTGCCGCTGCCGGCCGCCACCGGCCCGCTGTCGTGGGCGCGCCTCACGCCGGCCCAGCACGCGGCCCTCGCCCCGTTCGCCGACCAGTGGGACGGCTTCAGCGACGCCCGCAAACGAAAATGGCTGAAGATCGCATCACGTTTCGCGAAGTTGTCGCCGGATGACCAGAAGCGCCTGCAGGAACGGATGACCGAATGGGCGAAGATGACGCCCGAGCAACGCCGCGTCGCGCGCGAGAACTACCAGAGCGCGAAGGAGTTGTCGGCGCAGGCGCGCGAGCGCGCATGGAAGGCCTACCAGCAGCTCCCCGAGGAGCAGAAGGAACGGCTGGCCGCCGCCGAGCGCCGCCGCAGGCCGAGTGTCGTCAGCGCGCCGCCGACCGTCGCCGACCGCGACGTCCGCCGCCTCGTCAATGCGCACGAACATCCGGCCAGCGGCGCGGCCGCCGCCCCGGCGCCCGCCTCGGCCAGCGCAGCCGCGCTGCCGGCGCCTGCATCGTCGACGGCCGGCGCCGCATCCGCACCGCCTGCCGTGGCGCCGGTGTCGCCGGCCGACGCGCCGTCGCTGTTCAAGGGCTCCTGAGCGGCCGTGGCGAAGGTCCGCGCGCCCGAGCCCCCGGCCGCCGCGCCGTCCGTACGGCGGCGCCTCGCCGCGCTGCTCTACGAAGGCGTGCTGCTGTTCGGCGTCGTATTCTTCGCCGGGCTCGCGTTCAGCCTCGCGACGCAGCAACGCAACGGCCTCGTCCATCACAACCTGCTTGCCGCGTGGATCGCGCTCGTCGTCGGCGCGTATTTCGTGTGGTTCTGGACGCACGGCGGCCAGACGCTGCCGATGAAAACCTGGCGGCTGCGGCTCGAATCGTCGAGCGGCCGGCCGCTGAGCGCCGGCCACGCGCTCGTCCGCTACGTGCTCGGCTGGCTGTGGTTCCTGCCGCCGCTCGCGCTGCACCCGCTCCTCGGCCTGTCGGTACCCGTCACGCTCGCGCTCACCGCCGCGTGGATCGTCGTGTGGGCCGGCGCCGCGCGGCTGCACGCTGGCCGCCAGTTCCCGCACGACCGCATCGCCCGCACGCGCGTCGTCGCCCTGCCGCGCTGACGCGCCGCATTCGGCAGACGAAAGCCGTTCGTCCGGCGCCGCTTCATCCAGCCGGGTTGGCCTGACCGGACAAGTCTCAGCCGTTCAGTGCGGCAGATTACGCAACGTCCGTTCATTCACGGCTAAACACCCTTCGACGGTCGTAATAAGAACGTCTCGTGACTGTCACGGCACAGTCACGCCCGCATGGCGGAATGCCGGTAATGTCAACCGGCGCGAGTCATGCATGGGCCAGAAAACGTCCGCGACCTCACTGTTTCGCCACCCCATCGGCGCCCGCGCCGCCACTGCGTTCCTGTCCGGCACGGGGGCAACCGACGGCGTGGCGTCCCAACAGCCGCCCGTCGCGCACACAACGCAACACGAGGATCCCGAGCCGTCCGCCCACCGCTACCGCACCATCTGGCTGTCCGACATCCACCTCGGCTCGAGCGGCTGCCAGGCGCCCTACCTGCTGGATTTCCTGCGTCACAACGACTCGGAATACCTGTACCTCGTCGGCGACATCATCGACGGCTGGCAGTTGAAGAAAGGCTGGTACTGGCCGCAGGCGCACAACGACGTCGTGCAGAAGATCCTGCGCAAGGCGCGCAAGGGCACGCAGGTCGTCTACATCCCCGGCAACCACGACGAAGGCGCGCGGCAGTTCTGCGATCTCGCGTTCGGCGACATCCAGGTGCGCGGCGAGGCGTTCCACACGACGCTCGCGGGCAAACGTTTGTGGATCGTGCACGGCGACCTGTTCGACGGCGTGATCCAGCACGCGAAATGGCTCGCCTACCTCGGCGACACGCTCTACACGCTGATCCTCGTGCTGAACCGCTGGTTCAACCGGATCCGCAGCCGGCTCGGCTTCCAGTACTGGTCGCTGTCGCAGTACCTGAAGCATCAGGTCAAGAACGCGGTCAACTTCATCTCGCAGTTCGAGACCGTGATGACCGACGAGGCGCGCCGCCGCGGCTGCGACGGCGTCGTGTGCGGCCATATCCACAAGGCGGAGATCCGCGACATCGACGGCGTGCTGTACTGCAACGACGGCGACTGGGTCGAAAGCCTGTCCGCGCTCGTCGAAACGATGGAAGGCGAACTGAAGATCGTCTACTGGACGGTGATGCGCACCGCGCCGTCGGAAGCCACGTCGCGCAAGGCCAAGGCCGCTGCCTGACACAACCCAACTTACAGGACATGCCGCGATGAAGATCATGATCGTCACCGACGCGTGGGAACCGCAGGTCAACGGCGTCGTGCGCACGCTGAAGAGCACGTCGCGCGAACTCACGGCGCTCGGCCACCGCGTCGAACTGCTCACGCCGCTGGAATTCCGCACGGTGCCCTGCCCGACCTACCCCGAGATCCGCCTGTCGATCCTGCCGTACCGCAAGCTGCGCGCACGGATCGATGCGTTCGCACCCGACGCGCTGCACATCGCGACCGAAGGCCCGCTCGGCCTCGCCGCACGGCGCTATGCGCGCGCCCGCAAGCTGCCGTATACGACCGCGTACCACACGCGCTTTCCGGAATACGTGCAGGCGCGCTTCGGCATTCCGCTCGCCGCGACCTACCGCTTCCTGCACTGGTTCCACGGCCCGTCGCTCGCGGTGATGGCGCCGACGCCGGTCGTCAAGCAGGACCTCGAGAAATTCGGCTTCACGAACGTGGTGCTGTGGACCCGCGGCGTCGATCTCGACATCTTCCGGCCGATGGAGTCGAAGGTGCTCAATACCGCGCGACCGATCTTCCTGTACGTGGGCCGCGTCGCGATCGAGAAGAACGTCGAGGCGTTCCTGCGCCTCGACCTGCCCGGCTCGAAGTGGGTCGCGGGCGAAGGCCCCGCGCTCGCGGAGCTCAAGTCGCGCTACCCGGAAGCGAACTATCTCGGCGTGCTGTCACAGACGGAGCTCGCGAAGGTGTATGCTGCGGCCGACGTGTTCGTGTTTCCGAGTCGCACCGACACGTTCGGCCTCGTGCTGCTCGAAGCCCTCGCCTGCGGCACGCCGGTGGCCGCGTATCCCGTCACGGGCCCGATCGACGTGCTCGGCGAAGGCCATGCCGGCGCGATGCACGAGGACCTGCAGGAAGCCTGCCTCGAGGCGCTGAAGATCGAACGCACGACTGCGCGCGCGTGGGCAGAACGCTTCTCGTGGCGCGCGGCATCCGAGCAGTTCGCGTCGCATCTGAAGCCGCTGCCGAAGACCGCGTACTCGCCAGCCGAAGGTGCCGCCGTTTGAAACGAGACCTGAACGACAAGATTCCGCCCCCCGCTGCGACGCCGCCACGGCACCGCCCGTTCGACGAGGAAGAGCCGCACGCCGACGCCGACGCGCACACGCACGAGCCGCTCGGCCCCGACGATCGGCTCGCGCCGCTGCCGCCGAACCCGTACAAGCGCCACCGCGGCATCACGCGCGCGTGGTTCGCGCTCAAGCATTCGCTGAACGGCTTTCGCGTCGCGATCCGCGAGGAGAGCGCGTTTCGCCAGGAGCTCACGCTCGCCGCGCTGATGCTGCCGATCGGCGCGTTCGCGCCGGTGCCGGCCGCGTCGCGCGCGCTGCTGATCGGCTCGGTGCTGCTGGTGCTGATCGTCGAGCTGCTGAACTCGAGCGTCGAAGCCGCGATCGACCGCATCTCGCTCGAGCGTCACGAACTCTCGAAGCGCGCGAAGGACCTCGGCAGCGCGGCCGTAACGGTCGCGCTGTTCGCATGCGTGACGACCTGGGGCTTCGTGCTCGGCCCGGTCGTCGCACGCTGGCTCGGCTTCTAGGGTCTGTTTACATACGGAACGCACATGCGAATGCGCGAAATCGCTCGCAGGGCAAGGAGGAAGGAGCGCCGTTTGGCCGAGCCAAACAAGTGACGCGCGACGCCGCCATGCGGGCGATTTCGCGCATTCCCCTGGAATGATTTTTTAATTTGGGGTTGCCACGAGAACGGCCGCTCGCCGCGTTGTGCTCCTTGCGAATACGTCCAGTATTCGCGGCGTCGCACGCCTCGCGAGCGGCCGTTCTCGTGGCAACGCATGTGCGTTCCGTATGTAAACAGACCCTAGCAACCGGCGGGCCTCTTTCCCGCCGCCCGCGTGCGGCGCTGCACCATGCGCCGCGCGGCGGCCGCGCTCACGAAATGCCCCGATGGGGCGAAACCCCGGTTTATAATCGTCGGCCAGACATAGAACAGCAACCCGCGCCGGACGAATCACGCAGCATCGATTGCAGCGCCCGCCAGTCCGGCATACACAGGGCCGGACGACATGGAAGCGAAACCTCCCCGCCGCACCCGCGAACGGATTCTCGAGTTGTCGTTGAAACTCTTCAACGAGATCGGCGAACCGAACGTCACCACCACGACGATCGCCGAGGAAATGGAAATCAGTCCAGGCAACCTGTACTACCATTTCCGCAACAAGGACGACATCATCAACAGCATCTTCGCGCAGTTCGAGCAGCAGATCGAACGGCGGCTGCGCTTCCCCGAAGATCACCGTCCGACGATCGACGAAACCTGGTCGTACCTGCAGTACATGGCCGATTTCATGTGGACCTACCGGTTCCTGTATCGCGACCTCAACGACCTGCTCGCCCGCAACCGCACGCTCGAGACGCACTTCAAGCAGATCATCAGCCACAAGGTGCGCTTCGCGCACGACATGTGCGAACTGCTCGTCTCCGATGCCGAAATGGTCGCGACGCCCGCCGAGATCGAAGTCATCGCCACCAACATGGCGGTGATCTCGACGTACTGGCTGTCGTACCAGTACGTGATGCATCCGCGCAAGTACAACGACCAGGACGCGATCCGCGAAGAGCTGCACCAGGTGAGCATGCACGTGATCTCGATCATGGCGCCGTACCTGCGCGGCCGTTCGCGCCAGCTGTTCGACGATCTCGTCTCCGGCAAGCTGCCCAAGCGCCAGTTCACCGACTACCTGCCCCCGCGCGACGGTTCGCCGCGCCCGGCCGGCAGCCCCGTCGCCACCGGCCCGGCCCCCGCCAAGGACGCGAAGCAATGAAGGCAGTCTGCGTTTACTGCGGCTCGTCGTCCGGCGTGCGGCCCGTCTACGCCGATGCCGCGCGCGCGTTCGGCCGCGCGCTCGTCGGCGCAGGTCTCACGCTCGTATACGGCGGCGGGCGCGTCGGCCTGATGGGTGTGATCGCCGACGAAGTGATGGCGGCCGGCGGCCGTGCGGTCGGCGTGATCCCCGAGCTGCTCGTCGACAAGGAAGTCGGCCATACGGGGCTGTCGGAGCTGCACGTCGTGCCCGACATGCATCATCGCAAGAAAATGATGGCCGACCTCTCCGACGCGTTCGTCGCGATGCCCGGCGGCGCCGGCACGCTCGAGGAGCTCTTCGAGGTCTACACGTGGGCGCAGCTCGGCTATCACCGCAAGCCCGTCGCGCTCTACAACATCGATTCGTTCTACGATCCGCTGATCGCGCTGCTGCGCCATACGGTCGACGAAGGCTTCATGCGGCCGGCCTATTTCGACGCACTGTGCGTCGAATCGGAGCCCGTCGCGCTGATCGAGCGGCTGCGCCGCTACCAGCCGCCCGCCCGCGACAAGTGGGCGCCTGACACAGCGAAGTAACCTTCACCGGAAACCGCACGCGATGACCGCACCGTCCGACCGCAAGGCCGTCCTCATCACCGGCGCGAGCCGCGGCATCGGCCGCGCGACCGCCGTGCTCGCCGCCGAGCGCGGCTGGGACGTCGGCATCAACTACGCGCGCGACGCGGCGGCCGCCGAACTGACCGCGCAGGCCGTGCGCGACGCGGGCGGCCGCGCGTGCATCGTCGCGGGCGATGTCGCGAACGAGGCGGACGTCGTCGCGATGTTCGATACCGTCGCGGAGGCGTTCGGGCGGCTCGACGCGCTCGTCAACAATGCGGGCATCGTCGCGCCGTCGATGCCGCTCGCCGACATGCCGGTCGACCGGCTGCGGCGGATGTTCGATACCAACGTGCTCGGCGCGTACCTGTGCGCCCGCGAAGCCGCGCGCCGGCTGTCCACCGACCGCGGCGGGCGCGGCGGCGCGATCGTCAACGTGTCGTCGATCGCGTCGCGGCTCGGCTCGCCGAACGAGTACGTCGACTACGCGGGCTCGAAAGGCGCGGTCGATTCGCTGACGATCGGCCTGGCCAAGGAACTGGGCCCGCACGGCGTACGCGTCAACGCGGTGCGCCCCGGCCTGATCGAGACCGACATTCACGCCAGCGGCGGCCAGCCGGGCCGTGCGGCCCGCCTCGGCGCGCAGACGCCGCTCGGCCGCGCCGGCGAAGCGCAGGAGATCGCCGAGGCGATCGTCTGGCTGCTCGGCGATGCGGCGTCCTACACGACGGGCGCGCTGCTCGACGTCGGCGGCGGCCGCTGAGCTGACGCGCGGCGCAACAATACGGCGGTCACAAACGCCCCTTCGTCACGGCGCCACAAATCTCCACAATTCCGTGACAGTTTCAGTAAACATTCGTAACAATTCCGTGCTCTACTAGCGGACATCCAGACAGGTGTCCCGAACACGCTGTCCGTTACCCGAATGTAGCCGCTAATCGGTCCAGCCCATGTCGCCGGACCGGCTCGACTCGACCCGAGATCTTTTCCATGCCTGGAACCGCAGCGCCCGGCCGGCGACGCACGCCCGTGCCCGCCTCGGCCGCGCACACCCGCTCGACCGCCGATACCGACGCCATCGCGACGCTGGACGCCGCCGGCACGCCCGTCGCCGCCTCGACCGCCGCGATCAGCCCCCCACGCGAGCGTTCGCTGCCGCTCGGCTGGCGCGCGTGGCTGTTCGTCGCCGCCCTGGTGTGCGCGTACACGCTGCCCGGCGTGCTCGGGCACGATCCGTGGAAACAGGATGAAACCTACACGTTCGGCATCATCCAGCACATGCTCGAGACCGGCGACTTCGTCGTGCCGACCAATGCCGGCCTGCCGTTCATGGAAAAGCCGCCGCTCTACGCATGGGTCGCGACCAGCCTCGCGTGGCTGCTGCAGCGCGTGATGCCGCTGCACGACGCGGCACGCCTGGCGAGCGCCCTGTTCGCCGCGCTCGCGTTCGGCTTCATCGCGCGCGCGGCGCGCGTGGCCAGCCGGTCGGACACGTGGTTCGACCTGCGCGTGCTCGGCCCGGTCGTGCTGAGCGCGAGCACGCTCGTCGTCATCAAGCACGTGCACGACATGATGACGGACGTCGCGCTGTTTGCCGGCACGGCGATGGGATTCTGCGGGCTGCTCGAACTCGTGATGCAGCACGTCGCGCGCGCGCAGCAGATGCGGCACGGGCTGCCGCCGCATCCGGCCGGCCGCTGGGCCGCGCCGCTCTTCGGCGCGGGCGTCGGCATCGCGCTGATGGCGAAAGGGCTGTTCGTCCCGCTCGTGTTCGCGGCCACGCTCGTCTGCACGCTGGCGCTCTACCCGGCCTGTCGCACCCGCGCGTTCGCGCGCGCGCTCGGCGTCGCCGCGCTCGTGTTCGCGCCGTTCGCGCTGATCTGGCCGACCGCGCTGTTCCTGCGCTCGGAAACGCTGTTCATGACGTGGTTCTGGGACAACAACGTCGGGCGCTTCTTCGGTTTCTCCGTCCCCGAACTCGGCGCGGAAAACGACAAGCCGTTGTTCATCCTGCGCGCGTTCCTGCTGGTCGGCTTCCCGGTCGCACCGCTCGCGATCGTCGCGCTCGCGCGCGGCGCATGGCGCGACTGGCGTGCGCCGCGCATCGCGCTGCCCGTGCTGTTCGCCGGCATCGGGCTCGTCGTGCTGCAAGTGTCCGCGACGTCGCGCCAGCTTTACATCCTGCCGTTCTTCGCGCCGCTCGCGCTGGTCGCCGCGCAGGCGATCGACCGCCTGCCGCGCCGCGTGCATTTCGCGTGGGACTACCTGAGCCGCATCCTGTTCGGCACGGTCGTCGCGCTGGCATGGGCGATCTGGGCGGTGATGGCCGATCCGGCCGCGTCGCGCGCCGATCTCGCGCTGCTCGGCCGCTGGCTGCCGCTCGACTGGACGATGCCGATCCAGCCCGCGCTCGTGACCGGCGCGCTCGCGCTGACGGTCGGCTGGCTGACGCTGCTGCCGAAGCTGCGCACGACGGGCCTGTGGCGCGGCGCGCTGTCGTGGGGCGCCGGCGCGCTCGTCGCGTGGGGGCTCGTCTATACGCTGCTGCTGCCGTGGCTCGACGTCGCGAAGAGCTACCGCTCGGTGTTCGACGACCTGAACGCGCATCTCGCGCTCGAATGGAACGACGGCGACTGCATGGCGAGCCTGCACGGGCTCGGCGAATCGGAAGCGCCGATGCTGTACTACTTCTCCGGCATCCAGCACACGCCGATCGACGACGCGAAGACGACGCGCTGCACGTGGATGATCGTGCAGGGCGTGCGGGCCGTCGATCCGGCGCCCGGCAATGAATGGAAGCTGTTCTGGGCCGGCGCCCGCCCGGGCGACAACGAGGAGCTGCTGCGCGTCTACGTGCGCACGCCCGAACAGCATCCGCAGTGACACAGGGCGGCGCGATGCGCCGTCCTGCCCGCCTTCACTTTCCTCTTCGGCGCGCGCCGCGCTCAGCCGTCCGGCCGGTGCGCAGCCTTTTGCGACACCGGCGCCGGCACGAACCCGCATGCGTCCCAGGGTTCGCCGCGCCCTCTCCTCATCCCGCCAACCTCCGAATCATCAAAACGACGAGCCGGGCTCCCGCAGAAACGCCGTTTCCTCGTCGGTCGACGCGCGACCGAGAATCGCGTTCCGGTGCGGAAAGCGGCCGAAGCGCTCGACGACGGCCGCATGCAGCAACGCGAAGCGGTGATAGCTCTCGCACCCGGCCTCGTCGCGGATGCCCGCGCACAGGCGCACGGCCTCGCGCTGGCTCTCGAGCGACTCGTCGTGCTCGAACGGCAGATATGCGAACGCACGGTGATGCCCGCTCGGCAACCGCGCGTCCCAGCCGGCCGCGACGACGCGGCGGGCGAGCGCGAGCGCCTTCGGATCGGCGGCAAACGCGCGCGGCGTGCCGCGATGGATGTTGCGCGAGAACTGGTCGAGCACGACGATCAACGCCAGCGCGCCCGACGGCGAATCGGCCCAGTGATCGCAGGCGCCGTCGCACGCGGCGTCGAGCAGCGCGCCGTAACGCGTGCGCAGCACGTCGTCGAACGCCGCGCCGCCGTTGAACCAGATCTTGCGGTTCTGCCCGAATTCGGCCGAGCCCGGCTCGCCGAACCAGAAATCGAGAATCTCCCGTGCCTGCGGATCGAGCGCTGCCGCGCCCGCTTTCCCGGTATCGATCGTCATGCAAACTCCAGTACGAGGCGCCGTGTGCGCGCGCTCTTCTTTTCCAGTTTCGCGACCCGCAGGCCGCCGATTTCGGACGTGTTGCGCACGTGCGTGCCGCCGCACGGCTGCAAGTCGACGTTTTCGATGCGCAGCAGCCGCACGCGGCCGAGGCCCATCGGCGGCTTCACGCTCATCGTGCGCACGAGTTCGGGCCGTTGGGCCATCTCGTCGTCGGTGATCCATTCGGTCGTGACCGGATGCGCACCGGCGACGAAGCCCGCGAGGCGCCGCTCGACGTCGTCGCGGTCGATCGACTCGGACGTCGCGAAATCGAGCCGCACGTAGTCGGCCGTCACGCTGCAGCCGTCGACCGCGTACGGCAGCACCGCGCACATCAGATGCGCGGCCGTATGCAGGCGCATGTGCCGATAGCGGCGCAGCCAGTCGATCTGCGCGACCACGCGCGTGCCGGGAGCGAGCGTCGCGACGCTCGCCGCCTGGCCCGGCGCCGGCACATGGACGGCGTCGTCGGGCGTCGCGCCGTCGAACTTCGCCTTGCGCGTGTCGGCGATCGCGATCGTGCTGCCGTCGGGCAGCGTGAGCGTACCGGCGTCGCCGGCCTGGCCGCCGCCGAGCGGATAGAACACCGTGCGGTCGAGCCGGATGCCGTCGTCGCCGACGGCCTGGACGATCGCCTCGCATTGCGTGAGGTACGCGTCTTCGCGAAACAGCGCTTGTGTCGTCATCGGGCGAGCCTCGAATCGATGGGGGAAACGGCCAGTGTCGCGCCGGGCCGCACGGGCGCCCAGACGCAGATCGTCCCGCGCGCGGGCAGCGGCGTACCGGTCGATCAACCGGGCCGGTTGCGCATCCAGTCCGCCGTGTCGTAGAACGAGTGCATGAGCCGCTCGCGCAGCGGCTCCGCCAGCCCGACGTCCTCCATCGCCCACGCCATGCAGCGCAGCCACTGGTCGCGCTCGACCGATGCGATCGGGAACGGCAGGTGCCGCGCGCGCAGCCGCGGATGGCCGAACCGGCCGATGTAGTGGTCGGGGCCGCCGAGCCAGCCGCACAGGAACCAGAACAGCTTGTCGCGCGACCCATCGAGCGACGGCGGGTGCAGCGCGCGAATCTGCGCGAACTCGGGCTCGAGGTCCATCAGGTCGTAGAAGCGGTCCACCATTTCGCGCACGCGGGCTTCGCCGCCCACGAGCTCGAACGCCGTCGGCTGCGACGGCGCGTCGTCATTCACATCGGTCATACGGATAGTCGGGAAACGGAATCTTCGGGGCCGCGGACGACGCTCAGGCGTCGCGCAGCGACTGCAGCGCGGGGCGCCGCAACACATTATGCAGGCTCAGCCAGCCGGCCGCAGCCGCGCAGACGACACCGGCCGCGACGCCGGCCGGCACGAGCCATGGATCGACGGCGAGCTGGAAGTCGAACACGCGCGACGCGAGCACCCAGCCGACCGCGATCGCGCCCGCCGACGCGAGTGCGCCGGCCAGCGTGCCGACCACGACGAATTCGGCGCGCTGCACCGCATTGACCTGCGCGCGCGACGCGCCGAGCGCGCGCAGCAGCGCGGCCTCGCGCACGCGCTCGTCGCGCGAGCCGGCAAGCGCCGTGTACAGCACCAGTACGCCGGCCGCGAGCGTGAACGCGAACAGGAACTGCACCGCGCCGACCACCTGCAGCATCATGCGCTGCAACTGCGCGAGGATTGGCGCGACGTCGATCGCGGTCAGGTTCGGGTAGCGCGCGATCAACGGATCGAGCAGCGCGGCATTCGATGCGGGCAGATGGAAGCTCGTCAGGTAGACGGCCGGGAAATCCTTCAGCACCGGCGGCGGCATCAGCACGAAGAAGTTGACGCGGAACGAGCCCCAGTCGAGCTTGCGCACGCTCGTGATCGGTGCGTCGACCGTCAGCCCCGTCACGTCGAAGCGCAGCGTGTCGCCCGGTTTCACGTTCAGCGTCTTCGCGAGGCCGGCTTCGATCGAGATCTGCGGCGTGGCCGCGGTGCCGAACCAGTCGCCTTCGACGATCCGGTTGTCGGACGGCAACTCGGTCGTGTACGACAGGTTGAATTCGCGATCGACGAGCCGGCGCGCCTCTTCGGACGGGTACGCGTCCGGATTCACCGGCTTGCCGTTGATCGCGACGAGGCGGCCGCGCACCATCGGCGCGGGCACGGCGTCGCGCACGCCGTGCGCGGCCAGATAGGCGGCGACATCGGCGCGCTGGTCGGGCTGGATGTCGATCAGGAACTGGTTCGGCGCATCGGGCGGCGTCGACTGCCGCCAGCCCGCCACGAGGTCGTTGCGCGTGATCGCGATCAGCAGCAGGCACATCAGGCCGAGCGCGAGCGCGGTGATCTGCAGCGCGCTGGCCGTGCCGCGCCGGTGCAGCGACGCCAGCGCGTAACGCCAGCCAACGCCCGCGGCCACCCGCGCGTTACGCACCGCGCGCGCGGCGGCGAACAGCACGAGCCGGGCGATCAGCGCGAACCCGACCAGCGCGCCGGCAAAGCCGCCCGCGACGATCAGGCCGAGCTTCAGGTTGCCGGCGGCCACGATCAGCAGCGCCGCGAACAGCACGACGCCGACCGCATACGCGGCCCACGCGGCGCGCGACGCGTCGCCCCACTCGCGCCGCAGCACGCGCACCGGCGGCACGCGCGTGAGCGGCACGAGCGGCGGCAGCGCGAAACCGAGCAACAGCACGAGCGCCGCACCCATGCCGATCAGCGCCGGCCACAAGGTCGGCGGCGGCAGCACGACGTCGATCAGGCTGCCGAGCGCGGCCAGCAACGCCCAGTGCCCGCCATAGCCGAGCACCGCGCCCGCGGCGCCCGACACGATGCCGACGCCCGCGAATTCGAGCGCGAACAGCGCGCCGAGCGTGCGGCGGCTCACGCCGAGGCAGCGCATCGTCGCGCATCCGTCGAGATGGCGCCGCATGTAGCGCTGCGCGGCCATCGCGATCGCGACCGCCGCGAGCAGCGCGGTCAGCAACGCGACGAGCGTCAGGAAATGACGCGCGCGATCCAGCGTCTGCCGCACCTGCGGCTGCCCTTCCCGCAACGATTCGAGCCCGACGCCGCGCAGCTTCCCGCCGTCGACGCGCGCATGCGCATACGACTCGAAGCGCGCGACGGCCGGTGCGTCGCCGGCGACCAGCAGCCGGTACGTGACGCGGCTGCCGTAGCCCGTGAGCCCCGTCGCGGCGAGCTCGTCCGCGCGCATCATCAGCCGCGGCGAAAAATTGACGAACGAAAAGCCGCGATCGAGCTCGCGGGTGATCGCCGCGGCGACCGTGAACGTGCGCAGCCCGACGCGCACCGTATCGCCCGCCTTCAGGTGCAGCGCGTCGAGCAGCGCCGGATCGGCCCATACGGTGCCGGGCGCGGGAATCGCGGCCGCCTTGTGCGCGACGGCCGCGCCGGCCGGCAGGATCTCGACCGCGCCGCGCAGCGGATAGCCGGGCGACACGGCCTTCACGGCCGCAAGGCGCGACGGCGCCGCATCGGCGGCCTGCCCGCCCGCGGCGGACGCGATCATGCTCGGGAAGATGGCGGTCGTCGCGGTACGCAGGCCGAGCGCGCGGGCCTGCCGGTCGAACGACGGATCGACGGGACGATCGGCGCGCACGACGAAATCGGCGCCGAGCATCTGGCGCGCGTCGCGCTCGAGCCCCTGGCGCAGGCGGTCGGCGAGAAAGCCGACGCTCGTCAGTGCCGCGACCGCGAGCACCAGCGCGAGGACCAGCAGCGTCAGTTCGCCCGCGCGCCAGTCGCGCGCGGTCATCCGGGCAGCCTGGTGGATCAGGTCGCGCAGGCCGAAACGGCCGCCATGCACGCGCCCGTCATGGCCGGAGGGCCCGGCCGGCGGCTGCGCCGCGTGTTGCGGCCCCTTCAATCGCGTTTCCCTCCGATCGAATTGAGCCGCGACACCATGTGGTTCGCCATTCCGCGGAAGCCGCCGGACACGCCGCGCCACAGGCGCGGCAGCGCCCACGCCGACGCCGCGATGAACGCGGCAAGCAGCACGAGGAACGCGAGTGGAACGAAGAAGGCGAGCGCGAGCCCGCCGACCACGAGACCGTCCTCGGTCGACGACGCGAACCAGTTCGAAATCGGTTCGGGAGACAGGTTGATCAGCGCACGCGTGCCGGCCTTCGCCACGTGCGCGGCGCCGGCGAGCGAGCCGCCGGCCAGCCCCGCGACCGCCAGCATGGTCGGATCGGCATGGCCGAGCGCGCCGGCCGCGAGCACGGCGCCGGCCGGAATGCGAATGAAGGTATGCACGGCATCCCACAGCGAGTCGAACGCGGGGATCTTGTCGGCAAGGAATTCGGTCACGGCGAGCACGGCAGCGGCGCCGATGACCCACGGCGACATCAGCACGGCCAGCGTGTCGGGCAGATGGAGCCAGCCGAACCGCGCCAGCACGCCGGCGATCAGCACCGTCAGGTACAGGCGCAGGCCGCTCGCCCACGCGAGCCCCGCGCCGAGGGAAATGGCTTCGATCATGGCCCTCTCCTTGCACTTTCCGTGCGTTTTGCCGATTGACCGCATCGGGTCGGACAGACTGGCCGCGCGGCGCGTGGCGACCGGCACCGCGTGCCGCGACAGGCACGACGGTATTCAGGCCCGAATACGTTCCATTATAGACAGGCTGGCCGGGCAACCGGCGCAATTGCGCGAGGCGGCGCGGCGCCCGGGCGCACGCGCGCCCGGGATACCGTCGTCAGGCGGCCGACGACAGCTTCAGGCCGACCAGCCCCGCGACGATCAGCGCCGCGCTCGCGACGCGCGCGGCGGTCAGCGCCTCGCCCATCATCACGATGCCGAACACGAACGCGCCGACCGCGCCGATGCCCGTCCACACCGCGTACGCGGTGCCGAGCGGCAACTGGCGCATCGCGACCGCGAGCAGCCCGAAGCTGGCCAGCGCCGTCACGATCGTGAACACCGACGGACCGAGCTTCGTGAAGCCGTCCGACGATTTCAAGCCGGCCGCCCAGGCCACTTCCAGCAAACCGGCGATCAACAACCATACCCACGCCATCTCGACGTACTCCGTATCGGATGGGGCCGTCCCCGTTAAAGCGAATGACCCGGGGTCGTCCCCGGGCGGCGCCGAGTATAACAAGCGGCTTACAGGCCTGCCGGCGGCCGGTGCGGGGGCGCAGCGGGCCGCGCGGTCAGTTCGCCACGCGCTTGGGCGCGCCCCCGCCGACGCAGCGGTCGTCGCGGTACAGCGCCCACTCCTCGCACACGCGGCCGTCCTTGAACACGCACATGCCGACCTGCCCGCTCGACAGGTTACGGATCACATGGCGACCGCCGAGCTTCTCGCAGTTGACCGACGCGGGATTGGCCAGCGCCGCCCGCGCGGGCGGCTGCTGCCCGGGCGGCAGCGGCTGGGCGAACGCGCCGGGCGCAGCCAGCGCCAGCGCACAGATGACGACCAGACGGACGGACATTGCACGCTCCTCGTTTTCGTTCGGGGAACGGTCAGGATAGCGGGGATTGCGCGGCCGGTGTGCAAGGCCGGCCGCGGTCGCGAAACTGTCGCGCCGGCGCAACCCTGCCGGCGCGCGGCCCCGCACCGCCCGTCACACGGCGCCGACGAGCCGGTAGCCGACGCCCGTCTCGGTGACGATGTGCTCGGGCTGCGCGGGATCGGCCTCGAGCTTCTGGCGCAGGTGCGCCATGTAGATGCGCAGGTAGTGATGGCTCTCGACGTGCGACGGCCCCCACACGTCGCGCAGCAGCTGGCGATGCGTGAGCACGCGCCCCGCGTGGCGCACGAGCGTCGCGAGCAGCCGGTATTCGAGCGGCGTCAGGTGCACGATCGCGTCGTCGCGCCACACCTGGCGCAGCGCGAGATCGACGCTCACGGCGCCGAAGGTCACCTTCGGCGACTCGTTCGCGCCGCCCTGGTTGCGCCGGCGCAGTTGCGCGCGAATCCGCGCGCGCAGTTCGGACACGCCGAACGGCTTGGTCAGGTAATCGTCGGCGCCCGCATCGAGCGCCGCGACCTTCTCCTCTTCCTGCGTGCGGGCCGACAGCACGATCACCGGCACCTCGGACCAGCCGCGCAGCTCGCGGATCACGTCGAGGCCGTCGGTGTCCGGTAGCCCGAGGTCGACGATCACGAGGTCGGGCTTGCGCGTCGCCGCGTCGATCAACCCCTGCTTGCCCGTCTCGGCTTCGAACACCGCGATGTCCTCCTCTTCGAGCGCGGCGCGCACGAAGCGGCGGATCTGCTTTTCGTCCTCGATCAGGACGACGGTCAGGGTGGGTTCACTCATGGTCGGGCAATGACTCGGATGGGGGCGATGCGTCCGGCAGGTCGGATTCGTCGTCGGGCACGGCCGGTGCGGCCGGCGGCGTGTCGACCGGCAGCGTGAACCAGAAGCGCGCGCCCGTCACGCGGCCGTCGGGCGCGGTGCGGTTGAGTGCGCCGATTTTACCGCCGTGCGCCTCGACGATCGCACGGCAGATCGCGAGGCCGAGCCCGATGCCCGGCGTCGCCGATTCCTTCTCGCCGCGCGTGAACTTGTCGAAGATCCGCGCCTCCATGCCGGCCGGAAGGCCCGGGCCGTGATCGTCGACGTGCACGCGCACGAACGGGCTCCCGTCGTCGGTCACGCGCTCCGCGCCGATGTCGAGCGACGTATCGGGCGGCGTGTACTTCGCCGCGTTCTCGAACAGGTTGGTGAACAGCCGCTCCATCAGCACCGCGTCCATCTGCAGCAACGGCAGGTCGGCCGGCAACGCGACGCGCACGGGATGGCGCGCGAGCACGCGCCGGCAGGCGGCAAGCGCGGCGCCGACGGTTTCCTCGAGCAGCGACCACTGGCGCTTGAGCTGCAGGCTGCCGGCCTGCAGCCGCGCCATGTCGAGCAGGTTCGTGACGATGCCCGTCATGCGCAGCGCCTCGTCGTGAATCGCGTCGACGAGCTCGCCCTCGCGCTGCGCGAGGCGCGCGGCCGCCGCGCCGTCGCCGGCCTGCGCGGCCGCGCGCCCGTTCGCGAGCATCGACGAGAAGCCGACGATCGTCGTGAGCGGCGTGCGCAGGTCGTGCGAGATCGCCGACAGCAGCGAGTTGCGAAGCCGCTCGGATTCCATGTTGACGAGCGCGTCGCGCGCGATCTCGACGTAGTGCACGCGCTCCAGCGCGAGCGCGATCTGCGCGGCGAATGCGTCGAGCATCCGCTGCTGCTCGGGCACCTCGAGTTCGCGCGGCTCGCGCGATGCGACCGCAAGCACGCCGCGCGTGCGCATCGGCGCCTTCAGCGGCAGGTACAGCGCGGCCGTCGCCGGCAAGGTATCGGTGCCGCGCCCGGCCGGCTTCTGTTGGTCGTACACCCACTGGCCGACGTCGCTGTCGAGCTCCGCGCCCGTCAGCGTGACGGCCGCATCGGGCTCCTCGATCTTCTGGCGCACCTGGTCGGCACTGTCGGGCAGCAGGATCGCGACGCGCGCGCGGAACACCTCGCCGACGTGGCGGCTGCCGATTTCGACGATCTGCTCGGTCGTCAGCGCCGCGCCGAGCTCGCGCGCCATCGCGTAGATCGCGCCGGTGCGGCGCTCGCGGCGCTGCGCGACGCTCGCCTGGCGCGTGAGCGTCGACGTCAGGTGGCTGATCACGAGCGACGTCAGCAGCATCCCGAAGAAGGTCAGCAGGTATTGCGTGTCGCTGACCGAGAACGACATGCGCGGCGGCACGAAGAAGAAATCGAACGCGGCCACCGACAGGAACGACTGCAGCACGCCCGGGCCGCGCCCGAGCCGGACGGCCGAGAACACCACGCCGAGCAGGTACAGCATCACGAGGTTCGTGAGGTCGAGCCGCGCGGACACGACGCTCGCGACGACGGTGATCGCCGCGCAGATCGCGGCCGCATACGCGTAGTGGCGCGGCGGCGAGCGGTGCGTGCCGAACTGCGCGAACGCATCGCGCCAGTCGCGCGCCCGCGCGTCGAGCGGCGCGGCGCGCGCCTCGTCGCTCGCGGACGCGCGAATCAGCATCAGGTCGACGTCGCCCGCGCGTTCCGCCAGTTGCTCGCCGAACGGCCGCGCGAAGCGGCGCGCGAGCCCGACCTTCGGCGAGCCGCCCGCGACGAGCTTCGACACGTTGCGGACCTTCGCATAGCCGATCAGCGCGGCGACCGCGTCGGCGCCGGCGAGCGTGGCCGTCTCCGCGCCGAGCTCGGCCGCGAGCTTCAGCGCGTCGAGCGTGCGCTGCCGCCGCGCGTCGGGCAGCCGCTGCAGGCGCGGCGTCTCGACGTACACGGCGATCCAGTCGGCCTTCAGGCTCGCGGCGAGGCGCGCGGCCGCACGCACGAGCGTCGGCGCCTCGGCGCCCGGGCCGACGCACACGAGCAGCCGCTCGCGCGCCTGCCAGATGCGCTGGATCGAACGGTCGGCGCGGTACTCGCGCATCTGCGCGTCGACGCGATCGGCCGTGCGCCGCAGCGCCAGCTCGCGCAGCGCGATCAGGTTGCCCTTGCGGAAGAAGTTGCGCACCGCGCGCTCGGCCTGCTGCGCGAGATAGACCTTGCCGTCGCGCATCCGCTCGAGCAGTTCCTCGGCCGGCAGGTCGACGAGCGTGACTTCGTCGGCCGCGTCGAACACGCGATCGGGCACGGTCTCCCACACGCGGATGCCGGTGATCGCGCCGACCACGTCGTTCAGGCTTTCGAGGTGCTGGACGTTGACGGTCGTATATACGTCGATGCCCGCGTCGAGCAGCTCGTAGACGTCCTGCCAGCGCTTCAGGTGCCGCGCGCCCTGCACGTTCGAATGCGCGAGCTCGTCGACGAGGATCAGTTGCGGCGCCCGCGCGAGCGCGCCGTCGAGATCGAATTCGGCGAGCGTGCGGCCGCGATAGTCGATGCGGGCGGACGGCAGCACGTCGAGGCCGTCGAGCAGCGCGGCCGTCTCGGCGCGGCCGTGGGTCTCGACGATGCCGACGACGACGTCGACGCCTTCCTGCACGCGCTGACGCGCGGCCTGCAGCATCGCGTAGGTCTTGCCGACGCCGGCGGACGCGCCGAAGAAGATCTTGAGCTGGCCGCGCCGCTGCTTTTCTTCGTCTCGCTGCAGCTTGTCGAGGAGTTGGTCGGGATCGGGACGATTCATGCGTGAGGAAAGCGGAGCGCCCGGATGCGCGCGGGTACGAGCATTGTGGTTCCAAATCGCCGCAAAAGGCAAAGACGGCGCGCGCGCCGTCGGGAAAAGCGCATCCGGCACGGTTCAGGCCGCGCCGGATGCCGGTCAGCCCGCGCGACCGATCAGTGCGCGGCCTGCGCCGCGTCGAGCGCGAGGTTCAGCTTCAGCACGTTCACGCGCGGCTCGCCGAGCACGCCGAACTGGCGGCCCGTCGTGTTCGCGGCGACGAGTTGCGCGACCGCGTCCGGCGCCAGGCCGCGCGCCTTCGCGACGCGCTCGACCTGGTACGCGGCGGCGGCCGGCGTGATCTCCGGATCGAGGCCGCTGGCGGACGCCGTCACGAGGTCCACCGGCACCGGCTTCGACAGGTCGGTGCCCGCATCGCGCAGCGCGGCGATGCGCGCCTTCACCTGATCGGCGAGCGACGGGTTCAGCGGGCCGAGGTTCGAGCCGCCGGAGCCGGCTGCGTTGTACGGCATCGGCGCGGTGGCCGACAGCCGGCCCCAGAAATACTTCGGCGCGTCGAACGGCTGGCCGATCAGCGCGGAGCCGACGACCTTGCCGTTCTGCTCGATCAGGCTGCCGTTGGCCTGCGACGGAAACACGGCCTGACCGAACACGGTCATCACGGCCGGGTAAGCGAGCCCCGTCACGGCGGTCAGGACCACGAACAGCACGACGAGCGGGCGAATCAACGATTTCATGATGGTTCCTTCAAGTGCGGCGGGCTCAGGCCCAGCCGAGCGCGGCGAGCGTCATGTCGATCAGCTTGATGAACGGGAACGGCAGCAGCACGCCGCCGAGGCCATAGACCAGCAGGTTGCGCCGCAAGAGCGACGCGGCGCCGAGCGGCCGGTAGGTCACGCCCTTCAGCGCGAGCGGAATCAGCGCGACGATGATCAGTGCGTTGAAGATCACCGCGGACAGGATCGCGGACGCCGGCGACGTCAGGTGCATGATGTCGAGCACGCGCAGTTGCGGGTAGGTCGTCACGAACGCGGCCGGGATGATCGCGAAGTACTTCGCGATGTCGTTCGCGATCGAGAACGTCGTCAGCGAGCCGCGCGTCATCAGCATCTGCTTGCCGATCTCGACGATCTCGATCAGCTTCGTCGGGTTCGAGTCGAGGTCGACCATGTTGCCGGCTTCCTTCGCCGCCTGCGTGCCGGTGTTCATCGCCACTGCGACGTCGGCCTGCGCGAGCGCCGGCGCGTCGTTGGTGCCGTCGCCCGTCATCGCGACGAGACGCCCGGCCGCCTGATGCTCGCGAATCGTCGCGAGCTTGGTTTCCGGCGTCGCTTCCGCGAGGAAATCGTCGACGCCCGCTTCCGCCGCGATCGCCGCGGCCGTCAGCCGGTTGTCGCCCGTCACCATCACGGTCTTGATGCCCATCTTGCGCAGCTCCGCGAAGCGCTCCTTGATGCCGCCCTTCACGATGTCCTTCAGCTCGATCACGCCGAGCACGCGCGCCACCCCGTCCTGCAGGTCGGCCACGACGAGCGGCGTGCTGCCGCGGCGCGCGACGTCGTCCACCGCGCGGCGCACTTCGTCCGGAAAGCGGCTGCCGTGCGTCTCGACGTAGCGGCGGATCGCGTCGGCCGCGCCCTTGCGGATCTCGCGGCCCGGCAGGTCGACGCCGCTCATCCGCGTCTGCGCGGAAAAGCCGAGGAACGTCGCGTGCAGTTGCGCCATGTCGCGCTGGCGAATGTTGAAGCGCTCCTTCGCGAGCACGACGATGCTGCGGCCTTCCGGCGTTTCGTCGGCGAGCGACGACAATTGCGCGGCATCGGCCAGCGCTTCCTCGGTCACGCCCGGCGCCGGCACGAACGCGGACGCCTGGCGGTTGCCGAGCGTGATCGTGCCGGTCTTGTCGAGCAGCAGCACGTCGACGTCGCCGGCCGCTTCCACCGCGCGGCCCGACGTCGCGATCACGTTCGCCTGCATCATCCGGCTCATCCCGGCCACGCCGATCGCGGACAGCAAGCCGCCGATCGTCGTCGGGATCAGGCACACGAGCAGCGCGACGAGCGCGGTGATCGTCACCACGTGGCCGGCCTTCATCGCTTCGACCGAGAACATCGAGAACGGCAGCAGCGTCGCGGTCGCGAGCAGCATCACGATCGTCAATGCGACGAGCAGGATCGTCAGCGCGACCTCGTTCGGCGTTTTCTTGCGCTTCGCGCCTTCGACCATCGCGATCATCCGGTCGAGGAACGCCTCGCCGGGGTTCGCGGTGACCTTGACGACGATCCAGTCGGACAGCACGCGCGTGCCGCCCGTCACCGACGAAAAGTCGCCGCCCGATTCGCGGATCACCGGCGCGGATTCGCCGGTGATCGCCGACTCGTCGACCGACGCGACGCCGTCGACGACCTCGCCGTCGGCCGGGATCACGTCGCCGGTCTCGACCAGCACGACGTCGCCTTTGCGCAGATCGGACGCGGTCGTGATGCGGATCGGCGACTTCGGATGCGGCTCGTTCAGCTTCTTCGCCATCACGTCCTTCTTCGCGCTGCGCAGCGACGCGGCCTGCGCCTTCGAGCGCCCTTCGGCGAGCGCTTCGGCGAAGTTCGCGAACAGCACCGTGAACCACAGCCACAGCGCGATCGCGAGGATGAAGCCCGCGGGCGCCTCGGCCTGGCCGGCGAGCGCCGCGATCCACAGGATCGTGGTGAGGATGCTGCCGACGTACACGCAGAACATCACCGGGTTGCGGAACTGCGTGCGCGGCGTGAGTTTCTTGAACGAATCCACGATCGCTGGGCGCAGCAGCGCCGGATCGAACATGGACCGTGTTGCGGAATGTTGAGTCATTGCGATCTCTTCAAGCTCTTCAGTCTTTTATGTGTCGCCATGCGGGCGCGTCACGGGTGGATCACGCGCCCAGCCACATCATCAGGTGCTCGACGCCCGGGCCCAGCGCGAGCGCCGGCACGTAGGTCAGCGCGCCCACCAGCATCACCGTGCCGAGCAGCAGCACGACGAACAACGGGCCGTGGGTCGGCAGCGTGCCGCTCGTCACCGCGATGCGCTTCTTCGCGGCGAGGGAACCTGCGATCGCCAGCACCGGCACGATCGTGCCGAAACGGCCGAACCACATCGCGATCGCGGTCATCCAGTTGTAGAACGGCGTGCCGACCGTCAGGCCCGCGAACGCGCTGCCGTTGTTGTTCGCGGCGGAGCTGAACGCATAGAGGATTTCCGAGAAGCCGTGCGGGCCGGGGTTCGCGATGCCGGCCTTGCCCGCGTCGGCGAGCACGGCGATCGACGTGCCGACCAGCACGAGCAGCGGCGTGAGCAGCACGACGATCGACACCATCTTCATCTCGTACGACTCGATCTTCTTGCCGACGTATTCCGGCGTGCGGCCGATCATCAGGCCGGCGACGAACACCGCGAGCAGCGCGAACACGAGCATCCCGTAGAGGCCCGAGCCGACCCCGCCGTAGACCACCTCGCCGAGTTGCATCAGCAGCATCGGCACGAGGCCGCCGAGCGGGGTCAGTGAATCGTGCATCGCGTCGACCGCGCCGCACGACGCGGCCGTGGTCGCGACCGTGAAGATGCCGGTCTGCGCGATCCCGAAGCGCGTTTCCTTGCCTTCCATGTTGCCGCCCGGCTGCAGCGCGCCGGCCGACTGGTCGACGCGCAGCGCGGCGAGCGTCGGGTTGCCGGCCTGCTCGGCGCTCACCTCGACGCCGATCGCGATGACGAACGCGACCGTCATCGCCGCGAGCACCGCGACGCCCTGCCGGCGGTCGCCGATCATGCGGCCGAACACGAGACACAGCGCGGCCGGGATGATCAGGATCGAGAAGATCTGCAGAAAGTTCGCGAACGGCGTCGGGTTCTCGAACGGGTGCGCGGAGTTCGCGTTGAAGAAGCCGCCGCCGTTGGTGCCGAGCATCTTGATCGCTTCCTGCGAGGCAACCGGGCCCATCGCGAGCGTCTGCTTCGTGAGCGGCGTCGTCACCGTGACCGGGTTGCCCTTGTCGTCCTTCACCGGGTTGCCCTGCGCGTCGAGCTTCGGCGCCGCGTAGGTGCTCGCCTGCAACACCGGCACGTCCTGGTACGCCTTCATGTTCTGCAGCACACCCTGGCTCATCAGCAGCGCGGCGACGAGCGCCGCCATCGGCACGAGCACGTACAGCGTCACGCGCGTGAGGTCAACCCAGAAGTTGCCGATCGTCTGCGCGGTGTGGCGCGCGAAGCCGCGGATCAGCGCGATCACGACGACGATGCCGGTCGCCGCCGACAGGAAGTTCTGCACGGTCAGGCCGAGCATCTGCGACAGATAGCTGACGGTCTGCTCGGGCGCGTAGTCCTGCCAGTTCGTGTTGGCGACGAAGCTGACGGCCGTGTTGAACGCGCCGTCGGGCGTCATCGCGCCGAACTGCTGCGGGTTGCCGGGCAGGAAGCCCTGCAGGCGCAGCAGCGCGTAAAGGAACAGCACGCCGAGCGCGTTGAACGCGATCGTCGCGATCGTGTACTGCTTCCAGTTCATTTCGGTGCCCGCATCGACGCCGGCGATGCGGTACAGCACGCGTTCGAGCGGCGCGAACACACGCACGACCCGCGAACTGCCGTCCATCACGGCGCTCAGGTAGCGCGCGACCGGCACGGCCGCCGCCAGCAGCACGACGATGAACAGCAGCGTCTGCAACAGGTTGTTCGCGTTCATTCGATGTCCTCCGCGCGCAGCAGCGCAAAGACGAGATACGCGAACAGCAGGGCCGTCGAGGCGCCCGCCAGCCAAAGCATCCAGGTCATGCGCGCCCCCCGCGACCGTATTGCACGAGCTTGTCGCAACCGGCAAGCAAACCGAGGATCAGCGCGGTGAAGAGCACCAGTGCGCCGATGAAAACCCCATCCATTTTTATGTTCTCCGTCGTCGAAATCGGACGACTAGAACCTTATGGGAACGCGCGTAAAGGGCGGGTCAAAGCTATCGGGGCGGGTGTAAAAAACGCGTAAACGCGCGGGGCGGGACCGGAGCGAATCGAGGCGGGACGGACGGCGCGGCGGCGCCGCCCGCGACAGGCGCGTACCGGCGCGGCGCCGGCACGCGGGAGCGGATCAGGGAACGAGGATCGTCGAACCGGTGGTCTTGCGTGCTTCCAGATCGGCATGCGCGCGACCGACTTCGGCGAGCGGATAGCGCTGGTTGATGCTCGTCTTCACCTTGCCCGACAGGATCACGTCGAACAGCTCGGCGGCCGCGGCTTCGAGATCGGCGCGCTTCGCGATGTACGAGAACAGCGTCGGCCGCGTGAAGAACAGCGAGCCGCGCGACGAAAACTCCTTCGAGTCGATCGCCGGCAGCGGGCCCGATGCATTGCCGAAGCTGACGAAGTAGCCGAGCGGCGCGAGGCAGTCGAGCGAGCCGACGTAGGTGTCCTTGCCGATCGAATCGTAGACGACCGGAACGCCCGCGCCGCTCGTGATCTCCTTCACGCGCTGCGTGAAGTTCTCGCGCGTATAGACGATCGGATGATCGCAACCGTGCGCCTTCGCGAGTTCGGCCTTCTCGTCGGAGCCGACCGTGCCGATCACGGTCGCGCCGAGCGCCTTCGCCCACTGGCACACGAGCAGGCCGACGCCGCCGGCCGCCGCGTGGATCAGGATCGTGTCGCCGGCCTTCACCGGGTACGTGCGGCGCAGCAGGTAGTGGGCGGTCAGCCCCTGCAGCATCACCGACGCCGCGTCGTCGTAGCTGATCCCGTCGGGCAGCTTCACGAGCCGCTCGGCCGGCATCACGCGCTCTTGCGCGTATGCGCCGGGCGGCTGCCCGACATAGGCGACGCGGTCGCCGGTCTTGAACGCGGTCACGCCATCGCCGACGGCCGTCACCTCGCCCGCCGCCTCCATCCCGAGGCCGCCGGGCAGCGGCTGCGGATACAGGCCCGTGCGGAAATACACGTCGATGTAGTTGAGCCCGACCGCGTGCTGCCGGATGCGGACTTCGCCCGCCTTCGGCGCGCCGACCTCGACGTCGACCCACTTCATCACGTCCGGGCCGCCCGGCTGGTCGTATCGGATTGCTTTCGGCATCGTTTCGCTCCTCGTTTGTCTGGGATCTGGAAATCCGGTTCGGCGAATGCATCGACGTCGTCCCAACGGCGATGCGTGTGAACGCGGGTCATGGCGGACGATTCTCGCGCGTCGTGCGCGGTCGTGCAGTGCGTCGTCGCAAATCCTTCATATCGGTAGGGTTTTCGCGGAAAACGGATCGCACGAGCCGCGCGTGCGGAAAACGGCGCGGTATGAGACCGGTCGCTGCCGTTCGTTTCCCCTGCTTGCGCAGTCAATGATGTTCGGCACACTTCGTAACGTTGACGTCACGTCGCTCGCGCCGCGATGGCCGGACCCGGCCGGTCGGCCATTTCTCGCCTCGCGCCCCGCGCGCAAAGGATCTGCCGCGCGGCGTCGACGCGCTTTTCCCGCACCGGCGAATGCCGACGTCGATCGGGCGGGAAACCGGTTGTCGCCAAGGTCGTTTACGAGATGACGACCGTGCTAATTTGCCTGCTGCCCAATTCGCCCAGTCCACGCCATGAAGCTCGCTCTTGCCCGGAACGTGTTTGTTTTCGCGTCGTTGTCCGCAAGTATCGGCAGCGCAACCGCGGCCCCGGTACCGCGTGCGGACGGCGTCCGTTTGCTCGACGGCCTGAGCCGTTTCGACAACACGCCGTATGGCGGCGCCGAGCGCCACGCGATGGCCGGGTATCTGGCGGGCGTCGCCGATGCGACCGAAGGCAAGGACTGGTGCGACAACGGGCGTGTCAAACCGGGGGAAATCGATTCGGAAGTGCTCCACGATCTCGGGAAACGGCCAAGAGATGCGCTGAAGGCGAATGCGGCAGTCCTGGTCACATACGTCTTGCGACAAAAATACCCGTGCCGTTAGCAGCGCCTGAAATACCAAACATTGCCTCTCACCGGAACGAAACGAACGGCTAGTGTCCTGTTCCGCTGATTCGCGAGCAAAGTCGATGCAGCTTTTCGAGGATGGAATCGGCTGACGCGGTCCAGA